>DASVRN010000129.1:0-11228 GCA_036388595.1 Chloroflexia bacterium | reverse complement strand
CTACGTTATAGAAAGGCGATACTTGGGTGCTCAGGGACGAGATTTCTCACGGAGTTTACCCTGAGCGTAGCCGAAGGGTTCGAAATGACAGTGTGGGACTCTGGTGCTCAAATTCCATTCTGTCATTTTTGAGATAGCTTCGATGCTCCCTTTCCTGCTATTGATCGTTGCAACTGTGACACAGCTCCAACGGCTGCCGATGCCGGAGTTTTGGGCTAGCCGGAGCGGATGTTGTATCATAGGTAAGCGGCGATGGGACGTGGGTGCCCGGCACGCCGCACAGGTAACATCACAAAAGGGACGGTCGTATGGCTGATACAAGGACGGAATTGATAGAAAAGCTGCGCCGTAGAGAGGCGCGGGTGGGCATTATCGGGCTGGGGTACGTCGGGTTGCCGCTGGCGGTGCTATTCGCGGAGGCGGGTTACCACGTTATAGGTATCGACGTGGACGGCCGCAAGGTGGACGCCCTCAATAGGGGTGAGTCGTACATCGAGGACGTACCGGCGGAGGCGATAAGGCCGCTGGTCGCCAAGGGGCTGCTCAAGGCCACCACCAATTTCGCCGCCCTGCGCGAGATTGACGCCGTGTCTATCTGCGTGCCCACTCCGCTGCGCAAGACCCGCGACCCTGATGTGTCGTACATACTGGCGGCCAACGACGAAGTAGCCCGGTACCTGCACCCCGGCATGGCTATAGTCCTGGAATCGACCACCTATCCAGGCACGACCAGCGAGTTGGTGCTGCCCAAGCTGCGGGAGAGCGGCCTCAGGGTAGGCGAAGACTTCTTCCTGGCCTTCTCGCCCGAGCGCGTGGACCCCGGCCGCACGGACTGGACCACCCGCACCACCCCCAAGGTGATCGGCGGGGTAACACCTGCCTGCCTGGACGTGGCGCAGGCGTACTACGGCGTGGCTATCGAGAGGCTGGTGCCCGTCTCCTCGCCGGAGGCTGCCGAGATGGTGAAGCTGCTGGAAAACACGTTCCGTGCGGTGAATATCGGCCTGGTGAACGAAGTGCTCCTCATGTGCGACAAGCTGGGGTTGGACGTGTGGGAAGTTATAGACGCCGCCGCCACCAAGCCGTTCGGCTTCATGAAGTTCACCCCCGGCCCCGGCCTCGGCGGGCACTGCATACCCATCGACCCGCTTTACCTATCCTGGAAGCTCAAGACGCTCAACTACAACGCCCGCTTCATCGAGCTTGCCTCGGAGATAAACACCGAGATGCCCCTCTACTGGGTGCAGAAGGTGCAGGACGCCCTCAACGACGAAGCCAAGCCCGTCAGAGGCTCCAGGGTGCTGGTGCTCGGGGTCGCGTACAAGAAGGACGTGTCCGACATCCGCGAGTCGCCCGCGATGGACATTATCATGCTGCTCCAGGAGAAGGGCGCGCAGGTGAGCTATCACGACCCGCACGTGCCCGCTTTCCACCACGAAACCCTGGAGATGGCAAGCGTCACTGACCTTGAAGTGGCCCTCAGAGAGAACGACTGCACCATGATCGTCACCGACCACTCCTCCTACGATTGGAGCCTGATACACCGCCGCGCCAAGCTACTGGTAGATACCCGCCACGCCCTCGGTACGAAGCCGGAGCCTGCCGGGGCCGAGGCACGCTAACGGCAGCCCAGCCGACAAAGGGGCTACCTGGGTATGGTGAGGTAAAGGCGTAAGGGCCTCTTGCAAGAGGCCCCTACATTCGCACAAACCCCACTAAACCTTGGCGTCTTTGGCGTCTTGGCGGTTCCGTCTCTCTACCCTGGAACTATAACTTCCCTATCACATATCGGGCACCTATAGAGCGCGCCGCCGTCACGCTGCTCTCCCGTGGTCTCCACCCGGTGCCCGTTCTCGCAGACATAGCCCGCCAGCCGCGCCGGGTTGCCATAGACCAGGCCGAAGTCCGGCACGTCACGCGTAACCACCGACCCCGCACCCACCAGGGCGAACCGCCCGATTGTGACGCCCGCTACGATGACCGAGGCGGCCCCCAGCGAGGCCCCTTCCTTGACGAGTATCTCCCCTACCTCCCAGTCCGCGTCGCTCTTCAACGAGCCATCGGCGTTGATGGCACGGGGCAGCCTGTCGTTGGTGAACACCACGTGCGGCCCCACGAACACCCCGTTCTCCAGCGTCACACCGTGGTAGACGCTGGCGCGGTTCTGGACCTTCACGTTGTCACCGATGCGGACGCCGAAGTCCACGTACGCCCCTTTGCCCAGGATGCAATTGCGCCCCAACACGGCCCCTTCGCGCACCTGTACCTCGTGCCATATCCGAGTGCCCGGCCCAAGCGTCGCCTTCGGGGATACGTCGGCTGTGGGGTGGATGTAGACGTCTTCTCTCATTCAGTTCCTCGTGAGTGTCATAGGTAATGCGTGCCGCGTTAGTCCCTTACGTCAACGACCACCGCTTGCACAGAGTTGTTACAGTAGCCGAGCCTGTTCCAGGGGGCAAGGTCCGGCTGTGCGTTGCCCTCGTCATCTATGGAGCGCGCCCGCAGGACGTGGCGGCCCAACTTCGAGGGCGTCCAGTCAAACTCCCACCGTCGCCAGGTATAAGGCGCGGGTGGATCGAGCAGGCGTGCCGCTCGCCAGGGGCCGCCACCTTCGACGCTCACCTCCACCGAGGCAACGGTCCCACGTCCCGACCAGGCTACCCCGGAGACAATGTGGCTCCCCGGCGCGACAACCCCCCCGGACGTGGGGCTGGTGATTAGCGCCCTCGGCTGCATCTCGCGCACCGGCAGGGTCTCGGAAGAACCTGGGAAGTCGAGGACGTAACGATCTTTCTGGTAGAAGCCGGTAAAGGGCTGTTGCAGCACCGACATCGACGCGACCCACTTGACCGAGGCCATGCCATACCAACCAGGTACCAGCAGGCGTACCGGACCTCCGTGCCCCAGCGGGAGGGGCGCGCCGTTCATCTCGTAGGCCAGCAGCGTGTCG
Organism: Chloroflexia bacterium; assembly: GCA_036388595.1. GTDB lineage: Bacteria > Chloroflexota > Chloroflexia > QHBQ01 > JADMIH01 > JADMIH01. The sequence continues at coordinate 8,278 of DASVRN010000129.1, read as the reverse complement.
GGGTGTAGCGCCTTGTCCAGGGGCAGCGACCGAGCGAACGGCGCTTCTGCCGAACCGGCGGCAGGCACTCCCCTATCAGCCCCCTCGAACAGTACCTCCACGGCACCGGCATTCAGCCCGGCCCGCTCGAGGAGCAAAGCCAGCGACACTCCACGCCACCGCGCGGTGCCCACGGCCCCAACTCCCCACGGCTCGCCCTGCGGTAGGGGTGCAAAGCCCGTGCGACCGTTGCCCGCGCACTCCAGCGTGGCTAGAAGCTCACGCGAGGGCATAGACAGCAGGTCCGCCAGGGTAAACTCCACCGGCTGCGCCACCGCGCCACCCACGCGAAGCCGCCATGTATCGCCTGCGATGGTGGGCACGGGGAAGTTGCTGCGTACGTAGAAGTTTTCGGTGGGCGTGAGATATTCGCGTAAGGCGAACAGCGGTGTCTCGGCGTTGAACGGCTCTTGCTTGACGACTACCAGCCGTTCGCCTGTGTCGGGCGTATGTGGGAGGCTTGTTTGTGTTTCCATCGTGTTCACTTCCAGGGTGTAAAAAAGTGGGACCGAAGAGCCATTATACATCAGGTAATGCTGAAGTCCACGCCGTAGAGGACCGCATCGAGACTCACCGCCACCGCCTGTGACGCTTTGTTCTCCCACCATGTGCTGTATAGAGGCAGCCTGCCTGTTGCGCGCACGGCTGCCGCCCACCCGCGCACTACTTCGACGGCATAGCCGCGCCCCCGGTAAGCCCCGACCGTATGCACCCCGGCTTCCGCGACCTCCGCCGTCGTCCGGACCGAGGAGCAAACCGCCACGGCCAGCCCATCCACGACCAGCGCTACAACGGGCGCAAGCTCCCTGTACATCTTCTTCGTGTAAGGGTAATGGGCTTCCAGCAAGCTCAGGTTCTCGGGCGTGATTGTCACCGCGACATGGGGCGGATCGAGTTCAGGCAGGTAGTAGGCGGGGCCTGCATAGGTGCCGCTGATAGGAGCGTCTTGGTTGAGTAACTCAGTATATTCAGCCAGGTGGTAGGGAGGCTCACGTAGCCCCAGTGGGTTACTTATGACAGGCTCGCTGGCAGCCAGTGTGTCTAGCTTAGCGGCCAGGGTTGGGGGCAAGTCGTAGCGGGTGCGCCAGATGTTGCCTGAGGTGGTCCGAAACAGGAAGAAGCGAGGGGCGGGGTCTTCGGGGTCCGGCTCGTTGACGCGCACCAACCTGTTGTTTTCAGCATGCACGTACAAGGCATCTGCGTGCATAAGAGCTAGCTCAAGAGGGGTGTAATTCAAGCTCGCGTCCACCCCTTTGCGCTGCCCCTTCCACGCTCACGAGCCGACCGTAAGGCAATCATGCTAGCGGAACTTGCCTCGTCCAGCCACCGCCCACACATCAAGCACCGTGTCACCCTCGACAACGTAGAACTCGTTGTGCATGTTGCACGTGGCGCAGGCGTGGTTGGGTATGACTTCCACCCGGTCCCCCACGCGCAAGGGAAGCGTTGCGCCCTCGATGATGCCGTGCTCTTCGCTGGCGCGGGTGAGGATAGCGCCGGGGTAGTCTTTTAGCTCGCCGTAGGTCCAGGTGGCGTAGTGATCGCTGGAGAGGGCCTTGGTGCCGCTGTCGAGGATGTAGCGGCTGGGAGCGGGCGTGCTCACCACCGTAGCCAGTATCGTGAGGGCGCACTCGTCGCGCCGGAGGGTGCCGAGTTCTACCTGCTTCAGGTCGCCGAACACGTAGACGCCGGGGCGCACCTCGGTCACGCCGGGCGTCTCCGCGACGAACGGCATGGAAGGGGTCGACCCGGTGGAAATTACTCTCACAGGCAGGCCCAACTTTGACAGGCGCTCGGCGGCTTCCAGCAACATGGAGGCCTCCGCGTGTCCCACCGCGCGGCGCTCCTCCTCCGAGCACGCGGCGTAAGAGTGACCCGAGAACTCCATCAGGCCCACGAAGGTGAGGCCGGGGGCGCGCTCTATCGCCTGGGCGAGGGCTATCGCCGCCTCAGCATCGGGCAGGCCGGTGCGCCGGAAGCCGGTGTCAATCTCCACCAGCACAGGTACGCTCACGCCCAGCGGGCCGAAGAAGTGAGACATCATCTCCACACCTTCCAGGGAGTCGGCGGCCACGGCTATTCGCGCGTTCGAGCAGAGGCAGGAGCCGCCGGTACTTGCTCTCTCCAATCAGAGGATATGCGATGAACAGGTCATCGAACCCGGCCTCGGCCATGACCTCAGCCTCGCCCACCTTGGCTACCGTGATGCCCCGCGCGCCCGCCGCCACCTGCAAGCGGGCCACCGCGGGCGACTTGTGCGTCTTGGTGTGCGGCCTCATGCCCACGCCATTGAGGTCGCACGCTGCCTGCATCGCGGCGATATTGCGCTGCATGCGCTTGAGGTCCACCAATAAGGCGGGCGTGTCAAGCTCGTTCACGCGGGTCATCTGCTGCTCCCTGCATCTAGTTTCACTTCCAGCCGGAACCAGTATACCGTGAAAACGACCCTTTGCCGCGGATTTGTTGTGTTATATGTAGATGAACCCTTCTTGCCGGTATGGCGCACCGGCCGGGCGGAAAGCATGATGCTCAAGAGAGAAACTCGAACCAAAGAAGCTGTAATCGAGCGGCGAGAGCGGGAGATCCCCGTACCCCCTCTCGGCAACCCGATTAACTATTCCGACATGCTCCTGATGCAGGCGCGCTCGGCACAGACCAACATGGGCTGGAGGTCGGTGTTCCTGACGCTCATGGTGGCGCTAGCCTGCGTTGGGGCTACGTCGGCGCTCTACCTGGCGAGGGCCTCCTCGGACGACTTCACCGAGGCGCTGGTAGACAGCCAGATGCGCTCCGGCAGCAGACTCTACCGGGCGGGCCTCTTCGATGACGCTATCGAAGAGTTCAGCACGGCCATCCTGCACCGTAACGACTACGACCTGGCCTATTACAGGCGAGGGATGGCATACGAGGCCAAAGGCGACAGAGAGCGGGCCATCACCGATTACCGCAAGGTGCTGGAGATTAGCTCGGACGAGGCGATAAAGCAGGATGCCAGCGCCAGGCTACAGGGACTCGGGGTAGCTTCCCCTTAGAGCCTGCGTCACGCAGAGTCCCGCAAGTAGCCCCAGAGGTACAAAGCGGCATAGCCCCGCCACGGTCGCCAACGCTCGGCCACCGGCCGCAGCTCGCGCTCGGAGGGGCGGGACCCCAGACTAAGCAGGCGTTGCGCCACCATCTGCAATCCCAGGTCTCCCGCCGGGAACGCGTCGGGGCGGCCCAACCCGCGCAGCAAGGCCACCTCGGCCGTCCACCGGCCCACACCCGGTATCTCGCACAGCAGGGCTACAGCCTCCTCGTCCGAACGCCCCATGAAGACCGCCTGCTCTAGCCGCCCCGCCAATGCCGCACCGGCCATCGCGTGCAAATATCGAGCTTTCTGCACCCCGGTGCCCACGGCGCGCAGTACCTCGACGCTGGCGGCAAGGAGGCGCGCCGGTCTGGGGTAGGTAGCGTAGCGCAGACCCGCGACCTCCAGATGCTCGCCCAGCCTCTCTACCAGACGCAGGCGACATGCGTTGGCCGCGCGCACGCTGATCTGCTGGCCGAGTATCGCCACCAATAGCGCCTCGTACAGGTCGGGCGCACGAAACAGACGCATGCCGTGATAGCGCGCGATGAGATTAGCAAGGGGAGGGTCTTCACCCAGGACCGCATAGCAACGCGCAAGATCGTCGCCCAGGCCAAAGGACGAATAGGCGATACGCTCAAGCTGCTCGGCGGTTAGCATACCGGTGCTCTCGCGTTCAGTACCTTCGACAGCCAGTAACCTCACTTTCACTTGCTGGCTGTCAAGGGGGAACACAAACTCCACAAGCGCGAGCATGCCGTGGACGTACATCAGCCGCCGCACGCTACGGCTGTCGCTTGCGAAGTGATAAGGCACACCGTAGGAGGACCGTTGGAGGCTGTCCAGTGTCAGGTCCGCGTCGAAAAGAGGCGGTAGGGGCAGGCTCACTTCCAAGCGTGTACGTTATAGGGTCCGGGCAGAGGAGAGCGACCGAGCGCGGGGAGCCAGGGGCAGCGAAGGCTCGAACGCGCTCATAACCCCCTCTAGCTCAAGCAGGCGGCGTTTCAGGTCGAGGCCGCCGCCATAGCCCACCAATCGCCCGTTGCTCCCGATGATTCGGTGGCACGGCACGATGATGGGCACCGGGTTGGCCCCGTTGGCCGCGCCCACGGCCCGCACCGCCTGGGTTGCGCCCATGCCCGAGGCGACCTGCCCGTAGGTGCGTAGCTCGCCGTAAGCGACCTCTTGCAGAGCCGCCCACACCCGCAACTGGAAGGGTGTGCCTCGCAGGTCGAGCGGCACGGTGAACTCTCTCAGGGTACCCTCGAAATAGGCAGTGAGTTGCTCGCCCAGGTGCTGCAAGCCCGCCCGGTCGCCGGAGCGAGCCGCCGCAGGTGCCCAGCGCGTCACCCAGTCCTCGCACTGCGCGAAGTCCTCTCCTGGAAATATCAGGCGGCTCAATCCACGTGAAGTGAGCACGGCCCCGAACTCCCCGGCCGGAGTCTCGACCTCACCAACCACAACCTCTATGTCAGCCAATGTTTCACCCCCGTTATGTGATAGCAACCAAAGCTCCTACCCTGTCATTTCGAACATGCGGCTGCGCTCAGGGTAGACTCCGTGAGATATCTCGTCCCTCACCACGATAGTAACACCTTTCTCTCAGTTATGATGTACCGCAAGAAAGAGGAAACATCTGGGTGTAGGACGAGATTCTTCGCTGCGCTCAGAATGACAAGGGCCGACTCGGGTGCCCCTATCCGGCTCTGCTATTGGTGAGATAGCTTCTAGTCAGGAAGAGTTGCCGCACCTCCTCGTCTATGTGATGTTAGCACAGGGAGGGGCCTGGAGTCTTCCGGAATCTTGCCCTTTTATCTCGTGCCTCGTTCCGGGTTCATATTACACCATGAGCGCTGCCCTGCACTGTCACTCCCCCAGGATCTGCGCGATTACTTCCCTCTTGCGCGGGCGAGTGTCGAAATCGACCAGAACGATTTGCTGCCAGGTGCCCAGCACCAGCTTGCCGGATACGAACGGCACCGAAAGCGAGGGGCCAAGCAGCGCCGCCCTGACATGGCTGTGCCCGTTGTCGTCGTGCCACCTCAACTCGTGCTGGTATTCGGCGTCACGGGGCGCTAGCTTCTCGAAGACGTGCCCCAGGTCCGCCACCGCTCCCGGCTCGAACTCGATGGTGGTCAAGCCAGCCGTGGACCCTACGACGAACAGCGTCACGACACCGCTGCCCACCCCCGCCTCCCTGACGGCCTTCTCAACCTCCGGGGTGATATCTAGGGTGTGCCCGTCGCCACGCGTGCTCGTGCTGATCTTCCTGGTTACTACCATAGTGGGACCTTTCTCCTGGGTCTGCTAGTTGCTTTGGTGTAAGTGCCGCGAGGTGTACGTCCTATATAAGGCAGGACTTACCGGGCGGTCAATAATGGTGAACAATCAGCGCCAGGGCACCCTTCTACGCCTGAACTACTACAAAATACTTTGACATCCTGAATTAGAGGGGTCTATACTTTCTTTAGAAGCTTGCAAATTTATGTCCTCCGTAATTTTACATAGTATCGCGTCAGCCCCGGTAAGCCAGCCCGCGTCAAGTGCCCCTCATGCTCCCTACGTGGCATCCCGCGCGCTTACATCCTGGGGACGTTTTGACTGGCTAATTGCCGCGCTCGTAACCCTTTCCAGCCTGTGCCTGTATAGCGCCACGCTCGCCCCGACTATCAGTTCCACCAGCTTCGACTCGCCTGAGTTAGTCACCAAGAGCGGCCTGCTGGAGATGGCCCACATCCCCGGCGCGCCGGTGTACGTGGGGCTGGGGCACCTGTTCACATGGCTGCCATTTGGCGAACCCGCTACCCGTGTCAACTGGATGTCGGCGCTCTGCGCGGCCCTGGCCGTGGGCACGCTCTACGCCGTAATCTCACGCCACCTCACCGGCGACCGGCTGACCGCCCTCGGGGGTAGCGCGCTGTTCGCCCTGTCGCTCACCTTCTGGTCGCAGGCCGTCATCGCGGAGCTTTACGCGCCCAACATGTGCTTCCTGGCATTCGTCGTGCTGGCGGCGCTGGAGTGGGGAGCCGCCAGGAGCGACCCCAGCCCGACGGCCAGGCGCGCCGGTCGCCGGTGGCTGGTTGCGGGAGCAGCGGTGTTCGGGTTGAGCCTGGGCGTCCACCCGTCGAACGTGCTCTACTTGCCCGCGCTGGCGATATTCGCGCTGCTCGGCTGGCCGAGACCCCACCGCGCTGCCACTGGAGACCGCGCGCCCGCGCCCATCAAGACGAGCGAGCTACTTCGCCGTTTCGACCTGCGGGGCGGGTTGCTCGGCCTGGCTGTGGCGCTGGTGGCAGCCGTGGTGCCTTACATATGGGTGTACTTTACCCTCCCGAATGTGCCCTATGGCGACTTCTTCCCCAGGGTTGAGCAGGGTTGGCCGCTCTTCAAAGCGGTTACGCTGGACGCTTTCAGGGAGGCCCGCTTCGGCTACACGCTCCAGGAGGTGCCCGACCGCATAGCTCTCTTCCTGCACCTGCTTGGCCGCAACATGGGGCCAATAGGGGTGGCGTTATTGGTGCTCGGGGCGTGGCGGTTGCTGTTCGCACGGCTGCGGTGCTTCTTCTTGCTTGTACCGTTCGTGCTGGCTAACCTCGTCTTCTACATCAATTACAAGGTGCCTGATAGCGACGTTTACTACATCCCTGCCTACTGGGTGGCGGCCTGCTTCGCCGCGATGGGCTTCGAAGCAGTAGCGGCCGGTCTAAGTGTGCTCCTCCGCGTCCGCTATGCTCAGAGTCGAAGACCCTCTACCAGCCTGGCAGCCGAGAGACGAATGGGCTTGCAGCCGGGACAGTTGAGGACCGCCGAGTTCAAGGCTGTGCTGCCCGCGCTGGTGGTGGCTACGCTAGCTTTAGGTGGTGCGGGTTGGGACTGGCAGCGCAATCTCGCGCCCAACAACATGTCCAAGGACCTGAGCTTCCGCGACTTCTACGGCAACGCCCTGGGTATCCTGCCGCAGGGCGCCAACCTGTACCACAGGGGCGCTTCCCTCGGCTACGACCTGCTCTATTACACCCGGCTGTGCGGCGTGCGGCCCGATCTGCGCGTGCAGGCCGGGCCTGGGGCGAACGACCGTCCACCCGGCATGGTGCCCTGGCCCGAAGGCCCCGTCTACTCTAGCATCAAGAGCGACGATGCCTGGATACCCAACTTCATCGCGGACCCGGACGGCAATAACCTCAAGTGGTACGAGCCTGTGCTTACCGGCATGTTCCACTCGGACGTGGGCATGCAGTACGGCTGGCTGAACCTGTACCGCGTGCGCCCCGCCGGTGACCCCCCGCTTGATTGGATGGTGTCGATAGAGGACCCTGCTTCACACCCTTCACAGAAGCTCGACATCCACTACACCTCACTCCTCACGCTGGTAGGCGTGGATGCCGAGCCGCAAGCCACCCCCGGTAGGCCGTGGCGGCTGGTGCGCTACTGGTACGCGAGAGGAGATTGGATTCCTCCGATGGTAACGGTGCTGGGGGACAACCTCGCGATGGAAGGCCACGTACCGCTGTACGACCAGTTCGGGGACTACGTGGCCGCCCGTAACATTGAAGACCTGGGCAACTACGTCATCCGCGACGTAACGTACCTGGTGATCCCCTCCAACATCGCGCCAGGGCGCTACGACGTGAGCAACGCGATGGCGAAGCCCCGGCTGTTGTCCCTGATGCTCGACCCCGCCAGCCCCGACGAGCTAATGAGCCAGCGAGAGGTGATCACTACGGTCGAAGTCCTACCCGCTAAGGAAGCCCCTCCTGATCCCCTCTCCCAGGCTACAAACGAAAGGTGCAGGCGGTGAGCGGGACCATAGTGAGAGCGTGGGTCATGGGTATAGCCCTGGTATGCCTGCTCCTGCTAGTGGCCTTCGGACTCGGCCTGTACGCAGGCGCGCAGGGGTGGACCACCCCGACGGTGCCTCCCTGGCCGGAACCCGCACGGGGAGTCGCGCCGTGACAGGACAAGGCAGCAAACACCACCATACCCTCGATGATGAAGCGAGCGAGGCTAACCCGCGCTGGCTGCTTACTCTCGGCGCGGTTTTGTTGATCGCGATGCTTTTCGCCGCAGCCTTCGCGTTAGGGGTGTACTTCGCGGAGCGTAACCTGCTCTGAGGCCAGGTGGTAGTGCACAGATAGGCTGAAAACAGAAGGGGCAGGACTCCTACAGGTGAGT
>DASVRN010000128.1:0-22736 GCA_036388595.1 Chloroflexia bacterium | reverse complement strand
AGGGATTTGGGAATTGGGATTTCGGATTGCGGATTTGAAAGAAGAGGAGGGCGACTCAATCCAATGAGTCGCCCTCCTCTACTAGCTTCAACAGAGAGATTTCGTACTACGAGCTAAAATCCGCAATCCGAAATCCCAATTCCCAAATCCACCCTACGCTCTCTTCTCCACCACGATGGTGAGGTTGACCGCCAAGGCTACGGCTGCGCCTAAGGCCGCGTAGACGGGGAGGAGGGCGGCACCCACCAGGCCCACTGTCAGGGGGATCTCGATGAGGTTGTGGCCTTCCGCGTTGCGGAGGATGATGCGGCGGGCGTTGCCCTCTTCGATGATCTCGCGGATCTTGCCCATGATATCGTCGCCGCTGAGCTTGAACTCCTCGGTGCGAGTGCCGCTGGCAGTGGCGGTGCCGCCCGTGCTACCCTGGTTGTAACTCTCGTTCGACTCGGTGCCGTTGCCGTTGCCGTTAGTTTCGTTGCCGTTCATTTGGTTCTCCTTCCGAATTGTGTGATACCTGATTAGTTTGTATCGCCGGGCCGTTCTCAAAGTGGAGCCTCGGCGCTGTTACCCATTGCTAAATCCGCGTCCCGGTTCCGTACCTGGCACGCTCTATATCGAGGTCGCGCTTGATCCAGAAGCCGGAGAGTAGGGGTACTACCGGCCACGTGAACACCATCAAGCAGGCAATGGGAGCGCCCGCTATGGTAATCAGCAAGAGGGCCGCTATACCCCAGTAGAACCACCAACCCAGCATCAGGGCCACGCCTCGGCCGATTCGCCCGGCGTACATGTGGCCGATGCCGAGGGGCAGGGCGGGTATGTACCCGATCAACTCCAGCAGAAAGGCCACCAATGGCTCGCGGCCCAACCCCGCCGATATGCCGGACAGGCTGAAACCCTGCCCAGGAGTGGGGTTGAGCGGGGTGTTAGAGTAAGGCTGCGGCGTGTACCCCTGGCCGGCGGGTTGCAGGGCCGTCTGCTGGTAGGTGGGCGGCTGCTGCCCATACAGGTTAGCAGGTGGGGGCGCGAAAGCCTCGGCAGGCGGCGGGGCGTACTGCGGCTGCCTGGGTGCCTCTCCTTGTCCCTGCTGGCTCGGCTGCCACGATTGAGTGGGGGCCTGTGGTGGGTACTGCGTATTGCCGGGGGTGTACTGCTGGCCCACGTTCACGGTGGGCGAGCCTTGCGGCGGGGTTATGTTCTCCACGCGGGCCGTGGGGCTTTCCTCGGTCATAGCATGCCCGCAGCTCTGGCAGAAGCGCGAGCCTACCTGCACCTGGCCTCCGCATACCGAGCATGTTTGCATTTGAGTGCTCATAAGTTATATATCTCCCTCAATTTTGGCTTTGCCAACTATAACTACGCGCAACAACTCAGCAAAGTTGCACATTTAACGGCTGAATTGCAAGCCAAAGTGGAGGTTTTCGCGAGGAAACACCCTCGAATATCGGCACGAAAGCCCCCCCTCTGTCATTCTGAGCGCAGCGAAGAATCTCGCCCAACAGCACCCAGGTACCACCTTTCCTTCAGCCACACTCCCTCACAAGAAAAGGGAAACATCCCGGTGGAGGACGAGATTCTTCGCTGCGCTCAGAATGACAAAGGCCGGCCTGGTCACCATAGTTCAACTGCACCCCTGTCCACCTGATTCTTCGCTACGCTCAGAATGACAAGGGCGGGGATTGGGTGCTGCTAATGGAGGCTGCTTTGTGGTCACTTTCGATGATGCTTGGTGCCTACTCTTGTGCTTTCTGATGAGTGTAGAGCGTGTGGATAGCTTTGCCGAGGCCACGCCGTGCATGATAGAATATATGTACTACCCCTCAGGATATTAGGCAGCCAGGCCCCCGTCAAGCACTCAAGGTCAGGTCGCGGGCACCCTCAGATTCCTAGACAGGAGCTTCCACGTTGGCAGACAGCAAGGTCACCCGACCCACTAATGGCAAGCGGGCACACCACGGCACCCAGGCTAGCTTCGACTTCTCGCTGTCCGATGCCCAGGACGAGCCGCAGCTACAGGTGGAGGACTCCGAGCAAGAGGTGCCGCAGGAGCCGGCCTGGCTATCGGAAGCCCCCACGCCTGAGCCGGATGGTGGCAGTACCCCCGCAACCGTTCCCCAGGAAGATTTCTCCGGCCCAACTAGGTTCAACCACACGCCTGAGCCTGGACTCATGGAGCGCATCCTTACGGGGCTGAACAAGGAGCAACGGGAGGCTGTCACCACCACGCAAGGGGCGCTGCTTATCATCGCGGGGCCGGGCAGTGGCAAGACGCGCGTGCTCACCCACCGCATTGCCTACCTCATCGAGGCCGAGGGGGTGTGGCCCCACCGCATCTGCGCCGTGACTTTCACCAACAAGGCCGCCTTCGAGATGAAGAGCCGCCTGGAGAAGCTGATCGGCCCCCGCGTCAAAGACCTCACGGTCGGCACCTTCCACTCGCTGGGCGTGCGCATCTTGCGCCAGCACGCCGACCTGCTCGGCTACAGCCGCGACTTCGCCATCTACGACGACGAGGACCAGTTGAAGATCGTCAAAGAGGCGATGAGCTACGTCAACCTGGACGACAAGCAGTACTCGCCCCGCGCCATCCTGTCGCGCATCAGCTCGGCCAAGGCGGCTTTCGCCAGCCCGGAGCAGGCCACCAAGCTGGCCGAGACCTACTTCGATGAGCTTGCCGCCCGCGTCTATCGCCGCTACCAGGAACTGCTCGTCAAGAACCAGGCGATGGACTTTGACGACCTGATTATGCTCACGATAGAGCTGTTCACCACCCAGCCGGAGGTCTTGCGCAAGTACCAGGAGCGATACCTGCACGTGCTGGTGGACGAGTACCAGGACACCAACCACTCGCAGTACATCATGGTCAAGATGCTGTCGGGGATACATGGCAACCTGTGCGTGGTTGGCGACGAAGACCAGAGCGTGTACTCGTTCCGCGCCGCCGACATCCGCAACATCCTGGAGTTCGAGCGCGATTTCCCCAACGCCCGCAGCATCATCCTGGGCCAGAACTACCGCTCCACGCAGACCATCCTCAAGGTGGCGGACAGCGTTATCAAGCAGAACACCCAGCGCAAGAGCGAGAAGGTGTTGTGGACCGAGAACGATACCGGCCTGCCCATCACCCTGTTCGAGGCGTACGACGAGTCGGAGGAAGCCAGTTACGTGGCGAGAGAGGCGCGCAGGCTCGTGGGCAGCGGCAGCGGCTACTCTTACAAGGATGTAGCGGTTACATACCGCACCAACGCGCAGTCGCGGGAAATCGAGCAGGCGTGCATGCTCTACCAGATACCCTACCAGTTGGTGGGCGGCGTGCGCTTCTACTCGCGCAAGGAAGTCAAGGACGTAATGTCCATCCTGCGTGTGGTGCACAACCCACACAGCACGGTAGACTTCGCCCGCATGGTCCAGAACACCCCGCTCGGCAAAGGCATCGGCTCAAAGACGATGACTGACCTGGAGGTATACGCCACCAAGCTGGGCATGTCGTACTACGAGGCGCTGCACACCGCCATCAAGCAGAGCAGGCGCGACAAGGCCGAGCAGTTCCAGGCGGGCACCCCCGTGCTCAACGTGCCCACCTCCAAGTTCGCCGTGATGCTTACCACATTGGAAGAGCTTATCGCCTCCCGCCCCGACCTGCCCGTGGTGGGGCTGTTGGACCTGGTGCTGGAGAAGACCCGCTACCAGGACTTCTTGAAGGACGGCGCGGGTGACGAGGGGCTGGAGCGCTGGCAGAACGTGCTGGAGCTGCGCACGGTGGCCGAGAACTACGCCGACCTGCCCACAGCCGAGCAGCTAGGCCGCTTCCTGGAGGACGTGGCCCTCCTCTCCGACGTCGACTCGCTCAAGGAGGAGAAGGACGCGATTACCCTCATCACCCTGCACGCGGCCAAGGGGCTGGAGTTCCCTATCGTGTTCATCATCGGCATGGACGAGGGGATACTGCCGCACAGCCGCTCGCTGGAGGACGAGAACCAGATGGAGGAGGAGCGCCGCCTGGCCTACGTGGGCATCACCAGGGCGAAGGAGCGGCTGTATATGCTCTACGCCTTCCGCCGCACCCTCTACGGTATGACCCAGATGAATGGCCCCTCCCGCTTCATCGCGGACGTACCCGCCGACCTTGTAACGGGCCGCGACCCCGGTACCGCCTTCAACCCCATCATCCAGGGTAACAAGCGCGCCACGGTGCCCACCGACGGCTTCAGAGCGGAGGACATACTGGGCGGCAAGACCAGCATCTACGGCAAGGGCAAAGACCGGGACAGGCCGACATATGGCTCAGGCATACCCCGCACAACCACTGGCTCAGGCAGCCGAGGCACTTATGGCCCAAGTGGTCGCCCCACTTCACAGCGCACCGAGAGTCGCCGCCAGGACAAGCGCATCGAGCAAAACACCCGCCTCAACATCACCTCCGCCGCCGACCTACGCGACCGCGCCCAAAGCGGCCAGCCTACACTCCCGCCCGGCGCGCGCGGCTTCAAAGTAGGCGAGCGTGTGACCCACCACACCTTCGGTGAGGGGCAGGTGCTGGCGGTAAAGCCTAGCGGCAACGACGAAGAGGTTACGGTGATGTTCAAGAAGGCAGGCACGAAGCGGCTGCTGGCGAGCGCGGCGCGGCTGGAGAAGTTGTAGAGCATGTCCTGCCGTAAGCGAGTCTAGTTGTGCCTGTTCGATGGCGGCAGTCGCGGGGTCCGCGAATAATCAAAAGAAGTATTCGCGGAGTTCCAAGAAACATGTCTTTGAACATGTTTCTTGTGGTTGTGGCCTATATTGCAATAGTCCCTTTAATACGCCAACTCCTCAAAAGAGTAAGAAAGAGGACAATCTTGGCACCAGACATCAGCGCCCTACGCGAAGAGATAGGGGCCGAATTGCCCAGGGTCGCAACTGAGTTAGAGGCTCTAATCGGCAACTCTATTCGTATAAAGACCGCGCCTATTAGGGACGAGGCGCTGCTGCCACACGGTACCTCGAAGTTCGGCGGTCTGCCGGACCTGCCGGAAGGTGTAGATTGGCCCGAATGGAACGGCGAACCTCTGGCGTTCATCGCACAGGTCAGGTTAGAGGAAGTCGCCCCATTTGATGTGGAACGCATTCTCCCCGCAACCGGAATGCTCTACTTCTTCTACGATGCGCGACAAGAAACATGGGGTGATACTTCCGAAGATAGGGGTGGCGCGAGGGTCCTTTACTATGATGGCGATGTCGCGCGCATCAAACGGACTCCCTTTCCCGAAACATTGCACGAATGGGGTCGAGACTACCCGGCGTGCCGCCTGGAGGTGTATTCCCAGCAAAGCCTGCCGACCAGCGACTCGATACACGTCATCTCGCTGGAACTCACCGAAGAAGAAACTGCCTCTTACAACAAGCTTTGGGAGTGGTTGGTAGACACAGACGACGAGTTGCCGGACCACAGGCTCTCAGGTTATCCGCGGCCGGTCCAGGGTGACGACATGGAAGAGCTTTGCGCTTGGGCCACGGCGGGCATCGATGTAGCCAGTGCGGAGAGCTACCAGAGCGAGAGAGCAGTAGAACTAAGGAAGACCGCAAAGGACTGGCAATTACTGCTGCAAGTTGATAGCGACAACAATCCCATGATGATGTGGGGTGACGCAGGCACTATTTACTACTGGATAAAGCGCGAAGACCTGGCACAGCGTAATTTTGAGGAAGCCTGGCTGGTGCTACAGTGCTATTAGGAGCTAATTCAAGGCACCTTTCGGCACCCGAAACTCCGTTTATGGTATAATCGCCGGAACCCATTCCTCTCGCATGCCCGGCGAACGGGGCACTTTCCACCACACAACTTAGGAGGCGGTTTTGGAGTTACTTCACTATATAGAGGACCATTATTTCTGGCCGTTCATTGAGGGTATCTATAACACTTTCGGTTGGTTCGGTGTCGTCATTATGATGGCGATAGAAAGCTGCATGATCCCCTTGCCGAGTGAAATAATCATGCCCCTCGCGGGAGATTACCTGGTCAACGACCCTGACAACTGGGGCGGCATAATGCTGGCGGGCCTCTTCGGGGCAATAGGCTGCACCATAGGCTCCATAGCGGGCTACTGGATTGGCGCGCTGGGGGGGCGACCCATCCTGGAGAAATACGGCAAGTACGTGCTCATCAGGATGCACCATTTGCATACCGCCGAGCGTTGGTTCGACAAGTACGGTGAGGCTACCGCCTTCTTCTCGCGACTCCTGCCCGTGGTGCGTACCTTCGTTTCGTTCCCGGCGGGTGTAGCTCGCATGAACTTTTGGAAGTTCTGCATTTACACTTTCCTGGGGTCGTTCCCCTGGTGTGCCGGGCTGGCCTGGGCGGGGGCAATGTGGGCCCCTCGCGAAATCCGAGACGCCATGCGCCCGTACGACATCCCGATTATCGCGATCATCCTGGCCCTGGTCCTCTACTTCGTCATCCGCAATTGGCGCAACCGCCGCCAGACCGTAGGAACAGCTTAGGTAATTACGAATTACGAATTACGAATTACGAATTACTTGAGCACTCTTGTAATCCTCAATTCGTAATTCGTAATTCGTAATTCGTAATTCGTAATTCGTAATTATGTTAGAGACTGTGCAGCAGAGGAATACGCACCTTACCGCTATCGAGAGGGCGCGTAATTCGGCTGTGATTGCGTACGTGCTGCACGACAACGCTATGGTGGCGGACGATGCGCTCCCGCAGATATACGATAAGCTGCAAGCCCTGGGCAGGCGCGACCGTATAGACCTGCTGCTGCACGCGCGTGGGGGCATCGCTGAGGCGGCGTGGCGGTTGCTCAACCTGGTGCGCGACTATTGCGACCACCTGGGTGTTATCGTGGGCACGCAGGTGCACGGCCCCGCCGCGTTGCTGGCGCTGGGGGCCGACGAGATTGTCATGGGGCCATTGGCCGAGTTGGGCAGCGTGGAGCTACCCCGCAAGCACCCCCTCCTGCCACGCGACGACCACGGTCAGATCGTACCCGCCATGTGGAGCGAGATTGCGCGGCTGCTGGGCCTGCCAAACGCCGGACCAGGCACCGGAGAAATCGGCGGCACCGTCCCCGACTCCATCTACAGCTACATCCATCCCCTCGCCCTCGGCAGCATCCAGCAGAGCGACCGCCTCAACCGCGCCCTCACCCGCAAGGCGCTGGAAATGCACGCTTCCGTTGACGACTCGTTGCAAATCGACAGGATCGTGGACCTGTTCAATGGGGGCTTCCACTCGCCACTGTATACCGCGAACCGGGACGAGCTGCGCGAACTGGGCCTGAGCGTCACGCGGGCCGACGATACCCTGTGGAAGCACATCGCGGAGGTGGTGCAGCATTACCACTCCACCATCTACAGCGAGCGGTCGGACCCCGTGTCGCCCGGCGCGCTCTATCGCTACGTGTGCATGATAGAGTCGGTGGGCCGCTGCTCCGGCCTGCACCAGACCTTCATGCAAACCGAAGCAGGCGAGCGCGTAGTGCAAATCGGCTGGGAAACCGCCGTCAAAGGCCCCGGCCCAGGACCAAACATGGGGCCTGGGGGAATGTCGAACAACTGACCCGAGGGGAATTACTAATTACTAATTACTAATTACGAATTACAGTAAAGACCAACGTAATTCGTAATTAGTAATTCGTAATTCGTAATTCCCCGCAGGGGCCGAGGGGACTTCATGGACAATCGGATTCAGGCGGTGGGCGAGCAGGTTATCAGGGCGTTGGAGACGAAGTACCAGGCGCGGGAGCGGGCGCTCGCGGGCAGCAGGGCTACTATACGCAACTGCGCTCACTCCATCCGGGCTTCGCACAGAGGGGAGCTGGATAACGCGCGTGGGCTTATAGGGGAGGCGGGCGGGTTGGTCGCTAGCACGCGGGACGACCTGATGCGGGAGCACCCCGATATATATTGGACCGGGTACGTGCAGGACGCGCAGAAGGAGTACGCGGAGGCGAACATTGTCTACGCGGTTATATCGGGTGAGGACATCCCAACGCCGGAGCAGTTGGGCGTGGAGCCTGCGGCCTACTTGAATGGACTGGGGGAGGCCGCGGGCGAGATGCGCCGGTTCGTGCTCGACCGCATCAGGCACGGGGAGGCCGAGCGGTGCGAGCAGGTGCTCAACACGATGGAGGATATTTACTCGCTGCTCGTGACGGTGGACTTCCCCGACGCTATCACTAACGGCCTGAGACGCACCACCGACATGGTTAGAGGCGTGTTGGAGCGCACTCGCGGCGACGTCACTTTCGCCTTGCAGCAGCGCCAGTTGACGGAAGCTCTTGCCAGGGCAGGGGTGGAAAACGCGACTATGACCCTGCCCGCCGATACAGGCGGCGACACCGAACCCAACGAGCGCCAGCCATCAGGCGATAGAGGCTAGCCCCATTGCCACGAGCGTCAGCAAGCGATCCCCAGCCTACCATACGCGCCAGCGAGCTAGGAGAGTACAGCTACTGCTCCCGCGCCTGGTGGTACCGGCACGTTATCAAGATCGCACCCCCGGCGGCAGGCAGCGGTGAGCATCTTGCCAGGGGCGTGCAGGCGCACAAGCAGCATGGCAGGCAGGTAGCATGGGCCTCTAAGCTGGGCACCATCGGGATAGCCCTGGCCTTGATGGGAGTGCTGGCGCTGGTGCTGGCGTTATTGTTGCGCTAAACATGCTGTCACTCAGCCCTCAAGTCAATCCCCAGAGTGCTCGGTATGCGACATAGTTACCAGCCGACGCCCGGCGATTGAAATCGCGGGCTACACCTTGCAAAGTCCCCCTTCGGGGACTATTACACTTTACAAGATCTCTTTAGGTCCTCGAAGATGCACCAGTCTGCCGAAGGGCAGACTTTGTACTGTGTAGCCCGCGATTGAAATCGCCGGGCGTCGGCTGGCACCGTTGGCGACTATGCTCACCACTCGTTCAATCGCCGGCCGTCGGCTGGCTGCGCGTGCTGGTGCATACCGAGCACACCCTGACCCTCAAGGGCTTTTCCAAGCGATGTTGACCAAGCCCTACTTACCACCCCTTCTTCCGGCACCCCCTTGCACAAGCGGGTATAATAATCACCAATCAGGATCCCTTTCCTAACTGAACACGCAACACTGAGACCTCATAACTCTACAAGGGGGTAGTATGGGCAGGATAGCTTTTGTTACTGACAGCACGGCAGGCATGACCCAGGACATGGTCAAGCAGTACAACGTCAGTATAGTAGCATTACAGGTGGTATTCGGCACCGAGTCATTCCGCGACGGCGTAGACCTGACGCAGCAGCAGTTCTACGAGCGTCTGATCAAAGCCTCCAAGTTGCCCACCACGTCCCAACCTTCAGTGGGCGACTTCGAGTCGGTCTACCAGAAGTTGCTCGATGACCCCGAGGTAGACAGCATTATCTCCGTCCACCTCTCTCCGCGTCTACCCTCCGGCACCTACAGCAACGCGGTGCAGGCCGCCGACCGCCTATCGAAGGACAGCGGCAAGAAGATCACGGTCATAGACAGCAACACTGTCTGGATGGGCGAGGCGATGCTGTGCATCAACGGGGCGCGCGCCGCCGCTGAGGGCAAGAGCCACGAAGAGATCGTCAAGATGATCGAGGACAGCAAAAGCAAGGTAAAGATCCTGGTGCTGGTGGACACGCTGGAGTACTTGCAGAAGGGCGGCCGCATCGGTGGTGCCCAGGCCCTCCTCGGCGGTCTGCTGAACGTGAAGCCTATTCTGCACGTGGAGAACGGGCGGGTGGAACCGTTGGAGCGAGTGCGCACCCGCCGCAAAGCGATGGAGCGACTAGTTGAATTGGGCGCTGAAGCCACCAAAGGCAAGACGTGCCAGGTCGCGGTGGGCCACTTCCAGGCGGAACAGGACGCGCGCACCCTGGCTGGTATGGTGCGGGAGCGGCTGAACGTCAAAGAGGAGTTCTTCGGGGAGCTTGGCCCGGTGATTTCCACGCATACCGGGCCGGGCGTGCTGGGCTTCGTCTACCACATCCTCGATTGACGCGTGATGGCACGCATAGTAGCCCGCAGAACCTATAGCTGCGGGCTACCATGCATGTTATCCGGCGTAACCAAATGAGTGACCCCTTCGCGCCTCTCCGCGACACCGCTCGCCTGTTATCAGCCTTCCCGCACCCCTGGATGTTCGCGGGCGGCTGGGCGATAGACCTCTTCCTGGGCGGCGATACGCGCCGGCACAAAGACGTAGACATCGCCATTTTCCGCGAGCACCAGTTAGCCCTGCAACGCTACCTGCACGGTTGGCAGAAATTCGTGCCCAGGTCCGGTAAGCTGGAACCGTGGCAGCGGGGTGAGTATCTTCAACTTCCGGCGCATAACGTATGGGCATACAGGCCTGGACAGAGCAGGGCGGGTGACGTGGAGGTCCAGCCCGACCTGGAGGTGCTCTTCAACGAGCGCGACAGCACCAACTGGGTATACCGGCGCAACCCTCTAATCACCCGCCCGCTGTCCCTGGCCTGCCTCACTGCCCCGAGTGGTATGCCGTACCTGGCACCTGAGATTGTGCTCCTGTACAAGGCAAAGGGCACGCGCGACAGCGACCATGAGGACTTCAAGGCCGTGCTTGGGTGGTTGAGAGATGAGCAGAGGCTGTGGCTGCGCGAGGCGCTAGAGGTGGATAGACCGGAGCATGAGTGGCTAGGGCACCTCTAAAGTACCCCCCGTATCAGAGTGTCTTAAGCTAGTTGTAAGTGTGGACAGGTCCGTTGGTGGCACAGCTTGAAGGGCTATCCATATGACGATCAGGGGCACAGCGGGGGCCAACAGCCGGTCTATGGAGCTAAGTATGTGTTGCTCGTAGGGCACGAAGTCCGAGAAGAAGTAGATGGCACCCGAGAGCACAATGTGTATAGCCGCCGCCAGCGGGATTAGCGCTGACCACCTGGGCTTGCTGCGAACGCGACCAGCTACCAGGAGCAATGGGGCACTCAAGCCAGCAAGCACCCATATGTAGCTCCAGCTGTGGCCCGTGAGGCTGTTCCACTCTAACTCCACGATAGTGGACCAACGCCCCAGGTTGGCGGCCAGAACGTCCAGGCCTAGCTGGTGGAAATCCGGAGCTGGTGTGCTATTTATGGCGGCAAAGGCGTACCAGGGGCCTGACACCAGTAGCGTTCCCCCAACGAGCGCGCCGACACCCTGCCAGGCACGGCGATAGCGCCACCCTATTAGCACCATCGCCACAACTATTGCAGCCAGGAACAATACCCCGTCGCGCTTGGTCCAGCACAGCAGGCCCGCGCCCAGGGCTGACAGCAGAAGAGCGCCGGGCGAACCCCCTTCCAGCCACTTGAGCAGGTAGACCCCCGTTATTGTGGCGAACACAGTCAACGGCATCTCCGCGAAAACAATACTTGCCAGCCCCGCAACCTGAGAGACCGTTCCGACAGTGGCGGTAACCGCCAACGCGAGAGTATGGCTGCCTCCACGCCCGCGCACTGCCCCGTAACAAATACCCAATAGCGCCACGTAGAACAGCACCGAGGCCACACCCGCAAAACGGTCGTCGGGTGCGCCCACCCACCCGTAGAACCAGCTTTGCAGCAAGGGCACCAGCAGAGGGTAATCGAGGTGGGTGACGGCCCGCGAGGCGTCTGCGTAGACGGCGGTGGAAATGTGCCCCTCCAGGAAGATGGCTCGGGACTTCACACCCCAGTTCACCCAGCTATCCCACACGCCAAGCGGCCTGCCTATCGCGGCAATCGCGACCAGAACAAGTTGCACAGAAATCAAGGCCGCCAACAGGTATTGGGCGGCCATGCGGAAACGGACGAGCGCGAGTCGTGCGCGCTGGCGGACCCCACGCCACTCTACGCCCTGCTTGTCGGTACCAGGTCTCCATTGACGTAGTGCGGTTCTGCCCATCGGGAAAATAGTGAGCGCCGCCACTGCCGACGCGACAGCCATCTGCCATCCCAGGTGGAGACCAACGGCGTTCAAGTAGAGCATGAATAGAGTGAGCAACCCGGCACCCAGCGCCCAGGACAAGGCTAGAGCCTCGACGCCCGTAGCCTCATAGCCGTATCGCCGCGCGAGTTTGAGCGGCAACCTACCAAGCGCCACGGGCACCGCCATCGACGCTAGCAGCCCAAGGGGCCACAACGGCCCTGCATAGTTAGGTGCATGTGAGACAGCTGGAGTGGGTGCGGGGTCACGGAGACGCAGCAAGTAGCCGCCTGGGGCTTCGAGCACAGGTTGGCCCAGTTCGAGTGGCTTGTCTACATCGAAGACGAGCAAATGAGAGGCACCTTTATCGGCCGCAAGCGCGCTCAGGGCTTCAGGTGTCAGGGGAGTCGTAAGCCACCAACGGGACCTCCATGTGCCGTCGGGTGGGGTAGGTGCGGCCCACCACACGGGCCGTGGCGCGAGAACGTACAGAGCGCGGTGGTAGGTGATGTATTCCAGGGTGCCGGTATCGCGGCCCGGCGTGACCAGCAAGACCGTGGCATCGCGTGGCATCGCGGCGTCGGCGGCTCGGAGCAGGTCGTAAGGCACGTCACCCAGGTGGAGGCGGTACTGCTCGTCCGGCTCAAATTGCAGCCGCACAACTGGTAATTGGTTGGCAACGGTGGCCGCCCTGTTCGGCATATCCAACGTGGCGCTGAGCAAGGCAAGCCCCAGGACAACGTAAACGGTCCACTGAGCGACTGACCTTGCATCAACAGCCTTCATGGGCGGGATTATAGCATGCAAGTCTAGCATGACAGAGTCCCAGAAGTCGGAACGGCGGGGAGATGCACGTGAAGCCGGGTTCGATTTGCCGGTATAGCTGCTATAATGCTACTAACTAGAAGCTATCTCAAAAACAACACTGTCGAACTTCCCCGCCAAAGTCCCACATTGTCATTTCGAACGAAGTGAGAAATCTCGTCCTACACCGGGATGTTTCCTCTTTCTTATGGGACTCTGTTGCTGAAGGAAAGGTGGTATTTGGGTGCTGTAGGACGAGATTTCTCACCGCGTTCGAAATGACAAGGACCAACTCATGTGCTCATCTCCCATTCTGTCATTTCTAGATGAGTTCTAGACCCCTTAGCTCCAGCACAGTATGCAAACTATCCCGCCTCCCCCGCCACCTCCTTCAGCACGCCTTCGCACTGCTCGCGATGGCCGCCTGCCCTTACCTGTTTACCTTGCGATTGCCGCCGTAGTTATCCTGGGCATAGTAGCCGCAATAGCCTGCGCCATCCTGCTGCCCATGTCGCTGATGGGCGGCGGACAGGCCAAATGCCTGTTTGTGAACTGCTACTCAAATCCTGAAGGTCCGGCGGTGTCGTGGCAGGTGCTGGTCGCTACCGCCCAGGATGAGATTGCGAAGCACGATAAAGAGGCCGTGCTCCACGACGTCAGCGCCTCCACCGTAGCTTACAGCCCGCCAAATTGGTCGTACGATAAGGCGTTGGAGGTGGAGTTCCGCTACGTCAACCCCAAAGGCGACGATATCAGCATCACGATGCAGGACACCTCACCTACGTCCACCATCAAGATCGAACAGAGAGATGCGTTCGACAAGGCATTCTACGATAGGGCAGCCGCCAACAAGGACGAATACGCCCGCAAACTGGCAGGCGTAAAGTTAGGCCCGCGTGAGGTAGGTGAGCTTACGTGGGAAGGAGTGAAACAGCATGGAGACGAGACTAAGCTATACCCGAGCATGGGCCTCTCTCTGCAAGAAGAGTCTCCCTACTGGTACGTAGCCTACAGGAACGTAGACAAAGGTCTCTTTAGCTTATGGGATATGTGGTTCGATGTTGACGCCCAAACCGGGGAGATTACCAAGGCTAACTACGTACCCTTTGACGCGCAATTGCAAGACAACCAGATACCGGTGCCGGAGCCTTGAGCAACAGTATGTAGCAGAATTGCCAGGAATGGCATATTACCGGACGGGACTAAACTAATAATTGCGGTACAACTTCATAGCAACTCATGGGGGCGGCTCGCAACCGCCCTTTTTCGCGCCCGGTGTGTTGGCACATATGGTGCTGTACCAGACTGGGTACAACGGAAGATACGCAACCTTGGACCCAGGAGAATATAGCTGTGACAAACGTAGCTACTCAAGAGGGTAAGACCGAATTTTACGGTATGGATATAGACACCCTCTGCATCAACACGATCCGCACCCTGTCGATGGACGGCGTGCAAAAGGCCAATTCGGGCCACCCAGGCACGCCTATGGCCGACGCGCCGCTGGCATATTTGCTCTACAACGAGGTGATGCGGCATAACCCCCGCGACCCCCACTGGTTCAACCGCGACCGCTTCATCCTCTCGGCGGGGCACGCGTCGATGCTCCTCTATTCGGCCCTCTACCTGACCGGCTACGACCTGAGCCTGGAGGAGTTGAAGAACTTCCGCCAGTGGGGTTCCAAAACGGCGGGCCACCCCGAGTACAGCCACACCCCAGGCGTGGAGACCACCACCGGGCCGCTGGGCCAGGGTTTCGGCAACGGCGTCGGCATGGCGCTGGCCGAAAGGTGGCTGGCCGAGCGCTTCAACAAGCCCGGCTTCGACATCGTGGACCACTACACCTACGCCCTCTGCTCCGACGGCGACCTCATGGAAGGCGTGGCCTCCGAAGCCGCATCAATAGCGGGCTTCCTCAAATTGGGCAAACTCATCTATTTTTACGACGACAACACTATTACCATTGACGGGCACACCGACCTGGCCTTCAACGAGGACGTGGGCAAGCGGTTCGAGGCCTACCAGTGGCACGTTCAGCAAGTGGACGACATCAACGACCTCGACAGATTGCGCCAGGTTATAGAGGCAGCCAAGGCTGAGACCGACAGGCCCTCCCTCATCGTGGTCAAGACGATCATCGGCTACGGCTCTCCCAACAAGGCGGACACTTCAGAGGCGCACGGCAGCCCGCTCGGCAAGGACGAGATAGCCCTCACCAAGAAGAACCTGGGCTGGCAGTGGGACGAGCCGTTCTACGTGCCCGACGAGGCGCTACAGCACATGCGCATGGCCGGGCCGCGAGGCGAGCAGGCGCAACAGGAGTGGGACGACCTGTTCTCCCGCTACGAGCAGGAGCACCCCGAAGCCGCCGCCGAGTTCAAGCTGTTCGTGTCGGGCGGCCTGCCCGACGGCTGGGAAGAGGCTATCCCCAGCTTCGCGCCGGAGAAAGGCCCGATGGCGACCCGTACGGCTTCGGGCGCGGTTATCAACGCCATTGCTCCCCGCATACTCAATCTCGTGAGCGGAGCCGCGGACCTCTATCCGTCCACCGATGCCTACATAAAGGGTGGGGGCGACCTGAAGGGCGACAACTTCCAGGCCCGCAACGTCCATTACGGCATCCGAGAGCACGGCATGGGTTCGGTGCTCAACGGCATCACCTTGCACAAGGGCTTGATTGCCTTCGGCTCGACCTTCCTTATCTTCTACGACTACATGCGGCCGCCCTTGCGACTCGCCGCGCTGATGAAGACCCCAACCCTGATGGTCTACACCCACGACAGCATCGGCCTGGGCGAGGACGGCCCCACCCACCAGCCGGTGGAGATGCTTTCGGGCATGCGCTCGGTGCCCAACCTGTGGGCGCTACGCCCCGCCGACGCCAACGAGACCGCCTACGCCTGGCGCGCGGCCCTCACCCGCCGCGATGGCCCCAGTTGCATCATACTCAGCCGCCAGAAGCTGCCCATCTTCGACCGCAACGAAGTTGGCTCGGCGGAAGGGGTGTTGCGCGGCGCGTATATATTAGCGGACGCGGAGGGTGGCGAGCCTGACGTGATACTTATTGGCACGGGGGCGGAGGTGCAGTGGGCGGTCCAGGCGCGGACCACGCTCCAGGAGCAGGGTATCAAGGCCCGCGTGGTGTCGATGCCGTGCTGGGAGCTTTTCGAGGAGCAGGACCAGTCGTACCGCGACCAGGTGCTGCCGCCCCACATCAAGAGGCGCGTTGCCATAGAGGCGGCCTCCCCGATGGGCTGGCAGAAGTGGGTTGGCGACGAAGGCAGCGTAATCGCGGTGGAGACGTTCGGCGCGTCGGCCCCGGCGGAGATCATCTTTGAGAAGTACGGCTTCAGCGCCGATAACGTGGTGCAGCACGCCCTCGCCCTCATGGGCCGCCGCGGCCCCGTCTCGCCCGCGCAGAGCGAGCACGAAGTCACACCCGACCTGAACGAAGGCGGCACCGCCCCGCACGAGCGCGACCTTGAGCGGCAAGGCCCCACTGAAACATCGCAAGAGACGCCAGCCGAGAAGCAGACGTAGCTGCAACGTCCAGCTATAGAGGTGCAATAGCAGGACCAAGCCCCTTCTGTCATCCTGAGCGCAGCGAAGGATCTCAAGAAGGTGCGTAGGGATGGCGTTGAACGTTGTGGATGCTGGTGCTGAAGGTTCAGCGTAGCGGTAGATGTAGCATCTGAGATCCTTCGCTACGCTCAGGATGACAGGGGGTATAGGGCACAAAGAATCGTAGCGTACGGCGCATACAATGGTGATGGTACGAGATGTGAGATATAGGAAGCAGTGAGGCTTGTAAAACAGACAGGTTAGGAGAGACAAATGGATAAGAACCCGATGCAACAACTATTAGACGAAGGTCAGAGTCCGTGGCTGGACAACATACGCAGGGGGTTGCTTTCCTCCGGCGAGTTGCGGCGCATGATTGATGAGGACGGTATCGTAGGCGTCACGGCCAACCCAACCATCTTCGAGAAGGCGATATCCGGCTCCACCGACTACGACACCGCTATAGACGACCTCGTCAGGCAGGGCAAGAGCGCCACCGACATCTACAAAATCCTCATCATCGAGGACATCAGTAACGCCGCCGACATCCTGCGCCCCGTCTACGACCGGACTGACGCCCTCGACGGCTACATCTCCATCGAGGTAGCGCCGGGCCTGGCGCACGACACCCAGGGCACCATCAATGAGGCCCAGGAGTTCTGGGACGCCATCGACAAGCCGAACATCTTCATCAAGATACCGGCTACCCCGGAAGGCATACCCGCCATTGAAGAGACCCTCTACCGGGGCATCAACGTCAACGTGACGCTCATATTCTCGGTGGACGTACACCGGCAGGTGATGGAGGCATATCTCTCGGCGTTGGAGCGGCGCGTACGGGAAGGCAAGCCGGTGGATAGAATCGCCTCGGTCGCTTCCTTCTTCGTGAGCCGCGTGGACACCAAGGCCGACAAGGCGCTGGACGACCTGCTCAAGCAGACCGCCGACGTGGACAAGCAGGAGCAAATCAGGGGACTGCTGGGCACCACCGCCATCAACAACAGCAAGCTGGCATACCAGGCGTTCCTTGAGGTATTCAGCGGCGACCGCTGGGAGAACCTGAAGAAGAACGGTGCTCGCGTGCAGCGCCCCCTCTGGGCGTCCACGTCCACCAAGAACCCCGGCTACCGCGACGTTATCTACGTGGAGGAGCTAATCGGCCCCGACACGGTAAACACCATGCCGGAGGCCACTGTGCGCGCCTTCAAAGACCACGGCATAGTAGCCCGCACCATCGACAGGGACATGGACCTCGCCAACAGGCAGCTTGCGCAGTTGGAGGAGTTCGGCATCTCGCTCCAGAGGATAACCGAAGAACTGACCGTAGAGGGCGTTGATTCGTTCAGCAAGAGCTTCGTAAGCCTGGACGAATGCATCAGCGCGAAGGTGGACTCGCTCCTATCGGGGCTTTCGGAAAGGTACGGTGCCAGCCTGGGGGGGCTACAGCCGCAGGTCGATGACGGCCTGCGGCTTGCCTCCAAGAACCAGTACGTAAGCAAGATTTGGGAGAAAGACGCCAAGTTCTGGAAGAAGGACGACGCCGAGGCCCAGAAGAAGATAAAGAACCGGCTCGGCTGGCTCGGCGTGGTGCACCTGATGCAGGACCGCGCCGCCGACATAAAGCAGTTCGCCCAGGAGATCAGAGACGCGGGCTACCAGAGTGTGGTGCTGCTCGGCATGGGTGGCTCCTCACTCGCGCCGGAGGTAATCAATCGCGTGTTCGGGCAGGCTGAGGGCTACCCGCGCTTCTTCATGCTCGACTCGACCGACCCCGGCACGATAGAGGCCATCGAGCGGCGCATCGACCCGGCGACCACCCTCTTCATCGTGGCTACCAAGTCGGGCGGCACCACCGAGACGATGAGCTTCTACCACTACTTCCGCACGAGGGCCACGGCGGGCAAGCGGGACGCGGCGGGCGAGAACTTCGTTGCCATCACCGACCCCGGCTCGTCGCTGGAGACGCTGGCACGAGAAGAGGGCTTCCGCCGCACCTTCCTCAACATGCCGGATATTGGCGGTCGCTACTCGGCCCTCTCCTTCTTCGGCCTGGTGCCCGCCGCCCTCATGGGCCTCGACATTGACGAGCTCCTTAGCCGGGCCGAGACGATGGTGGAGGCGTGCGCGCCCTGCGTCAACGCGGAGGACAATCCCGGCCTGTGGCTCGGCACCGTCTGGGGCACCGCCTTGCAGAATGGCCGCGACAAACTCACCATTGTGACCTCCCCCGACCTCGACAGCTTTGGCCTGTGGGCCGAGCAGTTGATAGCCGAGAGCACGGGCAAGGAAGGCAAAGGCATCGTGCCAATCGCGGGTGAGCCGGTGGGCCGCCCGTCCGCTTACGGCAACGACAGGCTATTCGTCTACTTGAAGATTGACGGCGCGACCGACCCTCGCCAGGACCACGACGTGCAGAAGCTGGAGGACGCCGGGCAACCCGTTGTGCGTCTCAACCTCAAGAGCAAGCTGGACCTCGGGGCCGAGTTCTTCCGCTGGGAGTTCGCCACGGCGGTCGCCGGGCAGATGCTAGGTATTGACCCGTTCGACGAGCCTAACGTGCAGGAGAGCAAGGACAACACCCAGCGCCTGCTCGACCACCACCAGCAGCACGGCAAGCTACCCGAGGTAGACGCCCTTGTCGTGGGAGATGCGTTCGACCTGTACGCCGACCAGGAGTCGCTGGCCCGCGTCGGCTTCGAGGGCACGATAGAGACAGGTATACGCGCCCTGTTGAGCACCGCCCAGGAAGGCGTCGATTACGTGGCGATGCTGGCCTACATGCCGAGCACCGGAGAGCACGAGGAACTCTTCCAGGACGCTCGCACGGCGATACGCGACACGTTGCGGGTGGCTACCACCTTCGGCTACGGCCCTCGCTTCCTGCACTCGACAGGTCAGCTGCACAAGGGCGGCCCGAACCGGGGCATCTACATCCAGATAACCGCCGAGCCGCAGCGTGACCTGAATATACCCGGACAGCAGTATAGCTTCAGCACTCTCATCCGGGCGCAGGCAATGGGCGACATGCAATCGCTGGAGAAGCACGGCCGCCGCGTCCTTCGCCTGCACATCAAGGGCGACCACGCGGCAGGTGTCGAGGCGATCAGGGAAGCGGTAAGAGAGGCCATCGCGCCGCTGGGGATATAGGGATGGCAATAAGAGCAGAACAAGTCGAGACGCGGCAAGAACGCGCAGATCAGCCTACGCGGCGCCGTTTTAGTGTTGATGAGTACTACAAGATGGCCGAAATCGGTATCTTGTCCCAGGATGTCCGTGTCGAGCTTATCAAAGGCGAGATTATCAATATGGCTCCTATCGGTATTCGTCACGCCAAGTGTGTAGATAACCTTACCGAACTCTTTAGCGCGCTCCTCGCAGGTAAAGCCCGGTTGAGAGTTCAAAACCCTATTCCCTTGGAAGGCGATACAGAGGTTCAACCCGATGTGACACTGCTCAGGCTGCGTGATTACTCTCATGACCAGCAGCACCCAGGCGCGAGAGACGTGTTATTGGTCGTTGAGGTGTCTGACACGACTCTCTTGTGGGACCGCCGGGAGAAAGTACCCCTCTATGCACGTGCGGGAATTGCGGAAGTATGGCTGGTCAATCTACAGCAGGACAGGATCGAGGTCTATTCACAGCCCGAAGGTGGCGCTTACCAGACATCACGACGACTGAAGCGCGGGCAATCTGTAGCGGTGCCGGGCTTTGCTGAAGCTAAGGTGAAAGTTGATGATGTGCTTGGGTAACAGCGGGACAAGCCCAGAGGTTAAAGGTTAAGCATGGACGCAAAGACCTTACGTGCTCATTTTGATGGTCACCAAATCGTCTTGGACGAGCCGTTTGAACTGGAACCTGACACTGAGCTACTTGTCACGGTTCTACCAAGAGAGCAACCGGACGAAGATGACGAACGTGAAGCGTGGCTGCGATTAGCTGAGAAGCGGCTTCAGGATGCATATGGTGAGGACGAGCCTGAGTACTCACTGGACATGATAAAGGAGCCAAACCCGCGCTATGAAAGAAGGTGATGTAGTCTTAACCCCACTTCCGTAAGCGGATGGGCGGATAAAGAACCGGCCCGCTCTTATTCTACGTGAAATGCCACCCTATCAAGACCTGCTTGTATGTGGTATCAGCACCCAACTACATCAGCAGGTTCAAGACTTCGATGAGATCATCTCTCCGGGTGACGACGATTTTGTACTAAGTGGCCTAATATCAGAATCGCTGATAAGGCTGGGGTTCTTGACTGTAGTACCTGTTACCAACATATTTGGCGCAATAGGCAAAGTCGCACCCGAACGACACAAGAGACTAGTGCGAACACTCTGCCATCACCTCGTGAAATAGCAGTTTAGTGCGAGGTGCTAAGAACTTAACGGTTTGTAATTCGCATTTGAGCACTTGAGGAGGCGATATGGAAATTGGCTTCATTGGACTGGGGCGCATGGGCGCGAACATGGTGGAGAGGCTGTTGCGGGGGGGACACCGCGTCGTGGCGTACAATCGCTCGCCCGACAAGACGCGTGAGGTGGCCGAGCATGGCGCTGTGGCTACGTTCTCCCTACAGGAGCTGGTAGACGCCTTGCAGGACAAGCCGAAGGCCGTCTGGATCATGGTTCCGGCGGGCGACCCCACTATGCAGCAGATCATGCAGCTTATCCCGATGCTTGAGCCGGGCGACATCATCATTGATGGCGGCAACTCCAACTTCCGCGATACTATTGCCCGCTCCAAGATACTGGCCGAGCATGACCTCAACTTCTTCGACGTGGGCACCTCCGGCGGCATCTGGGGCCTGGAGAACGGCTACTGCATGATGATGGGCGGCAAGCGTGAGATATTCGACCACCTCCGCCCCCTCTTCAGCACCCTGGCCCCCAACGAGGACGGCTACGATTACTTCGGCAGCCACGGCGCGGGCCATTTCACCAAGATGGTGCACAACGGCATCGAATATGGCATGATGCAGGCCTACGCCGAGGGCTTTGAGATCATCAAGAACAGCGACTTCACAGTCGATAACTCCCGCCTGGCCCAGGTGTGGAACAACGGCAGCGTCGTGCGCTCGTGGCTGTTGGAGCTTGCGCAGAAAGCCTTTGAGGAAGAAGGCGACACGCTTGACCGCATCAGGGGCTACGTGGAAGACTCCGGTGAGGGCCGCTGGACGGTGCTTGAGGCGATTGCCACCTCCACCCCGGCTCCCATCATCACTCTGTCGCTGATGGCACGCTTCTCCTCTCGCCAGGAAGAGTCCTTCGCCTCACAGGTGACGGCCGCCCTGCGTAACCAGTTCGGTGGGCACGCGGTTCGTGTGGCTGACGCGATTGAGTCGCAGATTGCCGCTGAAACGATGAAGTCAGTAGCGCCTTCCACCCCTTCAACTCCCGCTACTACGGTGAGCGTCACCAGCGAAGAAGCCGCCGACCAGGTGATAGAGCGTTCGCAGAGCGCCGAAATAGCAGCCGAGGCGGAGTCGCACGACCCATCGGAAACGGTGAGAAGCGTCGAGGGCACCGCACAGGACATCTATCATTCGCGGCTCGCGGAGCCGGACAAATAAACAGAGGAAAATCCAACGGATGGCACGCATCATGTAAGTAGCCCGTCGAGAGTGCGTCACACGTACATGCCTCCTCCGACAGGTGCCGGTACGTTGACGCACCTCTGCGTTTCTGAAACGGGGTTCTGAAACGTGAAACGTGAAACGTGATGGTACAGTAAGTACCACCACGGCTAACATAGGACCAAACAACACAAGCCGCATCACGTTTTACGTTTCACGTTTCACGTTTTAGGAACAGAAAGCGAAGCGACTATGGTAACACTGCTCAATACGAACATAATTGACAACCCGTTGCGCGAGGGACTGCGGTTCCAGCATTCGGCGGACCCCTGCGTGATTGTTATCTTCGGGGTGACGGGCGACCTGGCACACCGCAAATTGTTGCCTGCCCTTTACAACCTGGCGGTGGAGCGGAGGCTGCCCGCGAACTCGGCTATTGTGGGCTTTGCCAGACGCGAGCTTAGCGACGACGTGTTCCGCGAGCAGGCCAGGGAGTCGATAGAGAAGTTTTCGCGCAACAAGCCCTCGCAGCGGCCCGCCCTGTGGGATACCTTCGTCAAGGGCCTGTTCTACGTGCAGTCCAATTTTGATGACCCCGAAGGCTTCAGGACGCTGGCTGCCCGGCTCACGGAGGTGGATGCGGAGCGGGGCACGCTGGGCAATCGCATCTACTACCTGTCCACCCCGCCGGAGTACTACACTCCCATCGTGAACAACCTGGGAGCGGCCGGACTGGCGAACACGATGCCCGCCGTCGTGGCGGCTGCCCCACCGGACGGCGCGGGCAACGGCAGCAGTGGCAACGGTGGGAACGGGGCCGCGAGCAACACGGTACAACTCAATACCGGCTACCTAAACACGGGCCAACTCGCTCCACTCCCCGGCACCGACACCTCGTGGAAGCGCATCA
>DASVRN010000127.1:0-45452 GCA_036388595.1 Chloroflexia bacterium | reverse complement strand
AGAAGATCAACGAGGGCTACTTCGACAACTTGGGCGTGAACGTGCTTTACCTCAACCCCATCTTCCGCTCGCCCTCCAACCACAAGTACGACACCGCCGACTTCATGGTAATAGACCCCGACTTCGGCACCCTCGCTGACTTCCAGGCGCTGGAAGCGGCCGCCGAAGCTCGTGGCATCAAGATCATGTTGGACGGCGTGTTCAACCACACCTCGTCCGACAGCAAGTACTTCGACCGCTACCACCGCTACGACGCGGCCGGCAACCTTACCAGTCCCACCGGGCCGGGCACCGACGACGATAGCGGGGCCTGCGAATCGACCGGCTCGCCCTTCCGCTCGTGGTACTTCTTCCAGAACGTGGCAGCGGGCGAGGGACCGTGCGCGGGCACAGCAGGCGAGACCTCCGCGACGTATACCTCGTGGTTCGGCTACGAGAGCTTGCCCAAGTTGAACTCCACCGTGCAGGCCGTGCGCGACCTGTTCTGGGACGATGGCCTCGCATCGGTCGGCCCCTACTGGACGCAACAGGGCGCTGACGGCTGGCGCTTCGACGTCGGCGGTGACGTGGACCCCGGCCGCACTAACGAACCTACCAACACGTTCTGGGAAGGCTTCAGGGCCGCCGTGCGAGACGAGACGGTTACGGGCAAGAGCGACGTGGTGATGCTCGGTGAGGAGTGGGGCGATACCTCACCCTGGCTGCTTGGCAACGAGTGGGACAGCACCATGAACTATCGCTTCCGCGCCGCCCTGCTCAGTTGGCTCTTCACCGGTTGTGTGGACGGCTCCAATGGCTGTTCCGCCGACCCCAGGGGCGAGAAGTTCCAGGAGAACGACTCGAACGACTTTAGCTCCAGCGGCTCCCTTGGTTACCTCAGCCCGTCGCAACTCGACCTGCGGCTGCGCACCATACAGGAAGACTACCCGCCGATGGCCCTCAAGGCGATGATGAACCTGGAAGGCTCGCACGACACCCAGCGCGTGCGCTTCCTGCTCAAGAAGGGTAACGACGACAGCGAGGCGGCGGCCGTCCAGCGCATGAAGGAATGGTGGCTCTTCGCCTTCACCTACCCGGGCGCGCCCACCCTCTACTACGGCGACGAGATGGGCATGAACCACGACGGCGTGTGGGATGGTACCAACTGGCAGGACGACCCCTACAACCGCCTGCCTTTCGCCTGGAACGACACCCCCGGCCACTACACAGCCGACACCACCGACCTGCTGCCGCATTCCCGCAAGATGGCAAGCATCCGCCTAAGCTCCCAGGCCCTGCTCGATGGCGACGTGCATCACGGGCTGATAGTCAGCGACACGGCCAAGCTGTACGGCTTCGGGCGCACCAAAGGCACCGAGACGGCTTTGATCGCGCTCAACCGCGACAATACCGCCCACACTGCTACCTTCAGCGGCCTCAACGCCGCTCCCTACAACCTGCCCGACGGCACGGTGCTGCGCGACGCCATGACCGTCATGACCGGCACCACAGGCATGACCTACACGGTGACCGGCGGCACGGTTTCGGCCACGGTGAACGGCAACTGGGGCGTGGTGCTGCTCGAAGCGAACGAGATCGATACTCCCGCGAGCGCCGTTGTGAGCGGCACCCGCACCGGGTCGAACGTGGTGCTTAGTTGGTCGCCCGTGGTGACCGACACGCAGGGCGGGCAGGAACTGGCTACCGTCTACGAGGTCTATCGCGGCACGGTCTCGAACTTCACTCCGAACCTGGGCAGCAAGATAGGCGAGACGGCCCCACCTCCGTTCGGCAGCAGCGACGGCAAGATCACCTTCACCGACGCCAACGCCACCAACGTGGCGTACTACTACATCGTCAGGTCGTGCAATGGCGCGGGCAACTGCTTCGATAGCCAGCCGTTCCTGGTACCGGCAGGAGCGGGCACGCCGACCCCCACCGGCACGACCACGGCCACGGCTATCCCTTCCGGCACAACCACAGCCGTACCGAGCGCCACAGCTACAGCGTGCCCTATCCAGTTCGCGGATGTACCCGCGAACCACACCTTCTACACCTTCATCAGGTGCTTAGCGTGCAGAGGCATCGTCTCAGGTTACCCGTGCGGCGGACCAGGGGAAGAGTGCAACGCCAACGATGACCCATACTACAGGCCAGGTGCTAACGTAACGAGGGGTCAGTTGTCCAAGATCATCGCCAACTCCGCAGGGCTGAACGACACACCGGCAGAAGGCCAGCAGCAGTTCGCAGACGTACCCCCCGGCAGCCCCTTCTACGAGTTCGTGGAGAGACTGGCACAAACAGGAGCCATAGCCGGATACCCGTGCGGAGGTCCTGGTGTGACTGAGCCTTGCGACAGTGAGGGCAGGCCTTACTTCCGCCCCAACAATCCCGCAACGAGAGGGCAGATCTCCAAGATCGTGTCCATAGCGGCAGGGTTTGAAGAGGACGTACCTTCTGACCAGCAGACGTTCACAGACGTAGACCAGGACAGCCCCTTCTGGGTGTACATAGAGCGTCTGGCGAGTAGGGGCATCATCTCAGGGTACGGTGAGGCATCGAGGTGCCCTGAAACGGGTGCTCCGTGCTTCAGGTACAACGAGAACACCACAAGAGGACAGATGGCGAAGATTGCAGCCAACGCTTTCTTCCCCAACTGCCAGACACCCGCTAGGCCGTAGGCCACGCACCGCAATTGAATGTTGTTAGTTAGAACAAAGGACGCAGGTGTTGAATCTGCGTCCTTTGTTCCTCTTGTGACTAGAATATCGAACCTGACCGTGCCAAACTACTACAACAGGACTCCAGTCCCCCTTGTCATCCTGAGCGCAGCGAAGGATCTCAAATGCTGCTTTTGCCGCTCCGATGAACGTTTGGCACCATATCGCTTGATGTTCAACAGCATCCCTAGTCACCTTTTTGAGATCCTTCGCTGCGCTCAGGATGACAGGGGGAATGGAGTCCTGTTGTCCGATAGTAACCTGGCCCGAACAATGGTTCCCTAGCCCGATACGAACGTGGCAGCCATGTGCTATGCTCTTTATCACATACCCCAAAGGAGAGCATTGTGGCACACGACACCACAGTCCACGAAGGCGTCGAAGACCTCGGCGACGGCCTAATCATGCGCCGGGCCACACCCGATGACGCCGAAGACCTCGCCCGCTTCCACGCCACCCAGCAAGCCTACCCCCCTGACACCTACGAAGAATCGATCTACCACTGGACGTTCGACCTGATGGGTGGAAGCGGCCGCCACCCACACCCCTTCTTCCCGGCAAGCGACTTCTTGATCGTGGAGGACACCGCCAACCGGCAGATTGCTTCCTCTATGGGCCTCATATCGCAGGTGTGGAGCTACAGCGGCATCCCCTTCAAGGTGGGGCAACCGGAGCTTGTGAGCACCCACCCCGACTACCGCCGCAAGGGGCTGGTGCGCAAACAATTCGATGTAGTCGACCGCTGGAGCGCCGAGCGCGGCGAGCTTGCGCAGACCATCACCGGCATCCCCTGGTACTACCGCCAGTTCGGCTACGAGATGGCTATCCCCTACGGCGGCGGGCGCGCGGGCTACACACCCCACGTACCCCCGCTGAAGGAAGGGCACGTCGAGCCGTATAACATCCGCAGGGCCACCGAAGCCGACATCCCTTTCATGTCGCGTATGCTGGAGCAGATGTCGCGGCGCTACCAGGTCACGGCGGTAAAGGACGAGAGGCAGCTACGCTACGAGCTAGCAGGGCGGGGCGAGGGTACGCTGGTCCGTAAAGTGCTGTGTATCATTGAGACACCCGACGCCCAGCCGGTGGGCATGCTGGTACACGATCACGAATCGGTGGGCACTCGCCTGTCGGCCCACGTCTACGAGATTGGGCCTGGGGTCTCCTGGGCGGCAGTGACGCCCTCGGTCGTGCGGTACATGGCGGCAACGGGCCGCCAGTCCGCGCAGCAACAGGAAGGCGAGTGGAATACTTACATGTTCAACCTGGGCAGCGAGCACCCGGCTTACCAGTCCCTATCGGACCGCCTGCCCCGCACGATAAAACCTTTCGCCTGGTACGTGCGAGTGCCCAACATTCCCGCCTTTGTGCGCCACGTCGGCGCGTCAATCGAGGAGCGTCTGCCTGGTTCGGTGGTCGAGGGGCACACGGGCGAGGTCAGGCTCAACTTCTATCGTACGGGCCTGCTCCTGGGCTTCGAGGCCGGTAAGCTGGCACGTGTCGAACCCTGGCGGTCCTCCCGTACGGAGGAGGGCAGCGCGGGCTTCCCCGACCTTACGTTCTTACAGCTACTTTTCGGCTTCCGCTCGCTGGAAGACCTGGAGTACGCATTCCCCGACTGCTGGGTGAGGGGCGACGAGGTCCGCGCCTTGCTCAATACAATATTCCCAAAGAGGCCCTCTTCGGTGTGGGCCAACGGTTAACAGCGGCGACGCGGAAAGGAAGCAGGTAATGCAAACGACAAACGAACTATCGAAGGAACTGGTGGAGCAATTCGTAATAGCGGCCCACGGCGACGAGGACAAGGTGAGGGAGTTGCACGCGCAACAGCCCTATCTCGTCAACGCAGCCTGGGACAAGTTCAACGAGACGGCCCTCCAAGCGGCTTCGCACATGGGCAACAGGTCGATAGCGCGCTATCTCATCTCGCAAGGCGCGCACCCCGACATCACCACGCACGCCATGCTGGGCGATGCCGAGCAGGTGGCCCGCTGCCTGGAAGCCGACCCCTCACAGGCCACGGCTAAGGGCGCGCACGGCATAACGGTCATGTACCACGCGGCCCTGAGCGGCAAGCCCGAAATCGCTGAGATGCTGGTCGCCGCCGGTGGTGGAGAGGGCATCGACCACGCCCTGCACGCTGCCGTAAGCTTCGGACACCTCGACATGGTGCGCTGGCTGCTCGAAAATGGAGTGCAGAACGTCAACGTCCTCAACTACGATAACAAGACTCCCCTAGCTGTAGCCCTCGCGAACGGCTATACCGAAGTAGCCGACCTCCTACGCCAGCACGGCGGCACCGAATAGCCACGGATTAATTCACCGCAGAGACGCAGAGAGCCTGCCCTGAGCGAAGCCAAAGGAATGCGGAGAGTACACCGAGCAATATGAGGTTTGGTGACTCTGCGATGATACCCGGTACGATATTCCCCTTGTCATCCTGAGCGTAGCGAAGGATCTAGGATGCGAGTTATCTTGCTGTGTTGAACGTTCGCTACCTCTGTTCGCGATGTTTCAACAGCCTCCCTACTCACCTTCTTGAGATCCTTCGCTACGCTCAGGATGACAGGGTGGGGCTTTGGTCCCACAGGTCGTGATGCAGGTGCCAGTCGTCTCTGCTCGCTCAACCCTCTATTCTTCTCTGCGTAACCTCTGCGCACTCTGCGTCTCTGCGGTGAATAATTCTCTGTTCCGATAGCTAAGGTGTCTGGCAATCAGGGAAGAAAGTGTTGGATACCATCTTGGCCGCCTGCCCCCTGGTGACGATTGCGCCTGGGCGGAAGTAGGGGCGGTTGAGGGTGTCGCATGGTTCGCCGTAAGGGGCTGAGCACGCATAGCCGCCAACTATACCCAGTGAGGTCAGACGCTCGATGAACACCCAGAAGGTGCTGTTCGCCGGTACGTCCGCGTACGTCACCTGGCTGCTCGCTACCGGGTCGGCAATCCCGTATGCGTTGGCTACGATTTTGGCTGCCTGCCCGCGCGTGACCGCATCACCCGGACGGAACACGGTCGGATAGCCGGGCGTGCACTCGTCTTCCGGCGTGTGCGGGCACGGGTACCCCGACACTATACCCCGGCGCGTGAGACGGTTGATGTACTCGTAGTGCGTGGTGCCCGGCGGCACGTCTGAGTAAATCTGGCCGCCGGGGTCTTCGTTGAAGCCCGCTGATATCGACACTATCTTGGCTAACTGCCCCCGCGTGTTGGGCGCGTTAGGCCGGAAGTAAGTACCGGGGCACGGTTCGCCCGCCGAGCCGCATGGATAGCCATTCATAACCTGGCGGCACGCGAGGCACCTCACGAACGGGTAGAAAGTGGAGCCGGGGGGCACGTCGTTGAACTGAATTGCGCATGCGGTTGGCACCGCCGTCGGAGTAGCCGAGGGAGCGGGCGAGCCCACAGGCACATCCACCCGGCCGAAGCCGACGTCCTGCTGCGATATGCCGCCTTCTATGAGGTTGCGCCCATCGGTCCAGGCCATGTACACGGTGTCGCCCTGCGCGAAATGGTAGTTGTAGTCGCCCGCGAAGCAGGAGCTAAACGACGTATCGGGCTGCTCGAACTGGGGCATAATCACGTCGCTCACAGGCGCATCCACCGCCCAGGTCACGCCGCCATCGGTGGAGGAGCGGCCATAGTAGGCGTAGTTGAAGTTCACTGTGTCGCGCCGGTCGTACCAGCTTGCCATCAGCGCGCCCGATGGGGTAGCGGCCAGCGAGGGCATCCATTGCGGCCTGTTGGTGTTGTCGGCGTTCAGCCGCGTGGCGGGCGACCATGTCACACCGTTGTCGGTGGAGCGCACGTAGTAGATGTCGCCCGCGTCGTTGGGATTGACACCCGCCCCCGAGTAGACGTAGTGGACCACCCCACCAGGCCCCACGGCTGGCTGGCCCCACCCCATGTGCCGCCAGTTGGGGCTGATAGCGCGGAAGTAGCCGGTGCATTGCCTGTCGCCGGGGGGTGCGAAGGCTGGACCCATAGAGATAGGAGCCGACCAAGAAGCGCCGCCGTCCGTCGAGCGGAATATGTAGTTCTGGCGGGGGTTAGTGCCGCCGTTGTTCTCGTCCATCGCCGTCACGAACACAGTGCCGTCGGGGCCGCCAATCGCCTGCACGTTGCGGTAGAACTCGGAGGTAAACAGGTTATATGGGGCAGACCAGTTCACCCCGTCGTCCGAGTAGACAACCTGCAAGTTGGTGCTCGGCGTGTCGTAGTTGTTGAACGAGATATATTGCCGCCCGTAGAAGGGACTGGCGATGTTGTTGTCCACCCAGTGCGACTGGCGGTCGTCGTCAACCCCCACGTGTGCGCAGGCACCCGTCGACCAGTTTATGCCGTCCGGGGAGGTCCATATGCCGATGCCGTACGCGCCACAGTCGCCACCGGACGCAAGGTCCGATGCAAACCAGGTAGACAGCTTGGTGTTGTAGACCACCGTAGGGTCGCCGCCGTTGATCCCATGTCCCTCGCAGAGGGGGTTCGGTTCTATCTGCGTGAAAGTAGCCCCACCGTCCGTGGAGTAAGATATGCTGGCGAAGCAATTGGGCGCGTCGCTTGAGCTGTTGTAGTGCACCACGACCGTGCTGCCATTAGCCCAGACGAAGCTCTCTGCCTGCGTCACCTTGGGGTAGGTGTCGGCGGCATAATTGTTCACGGTGACATCGGTCCCGCCGTACACGAAGCCATCCCTGAATCGCTCCACGGCATCAGGCGAGTTGCCCGCACTCTTATAGGAGGTACCACCCTCGCCGCAAGCCGCGAGGATGCTAGCCGCGCGTAAGTTGGTTTGGCGGTCTATGCCCCGCGCCCGGATGGTGGAGCAATCGAAGGTCTGCGTCTTGCCCGCCCACTCGAACTGCACGACGCCCCGATTGCTTTCCTCGGCGCTAGCTATCGTAGCGGCATCGTAGCCTTCCGGCCCCCGCTGAGTAGGCATACCAGCCTGGACGACGCCAGCACAAAGCACCAGGGCGACCAACACGACAGCCAGGTACTTAACGCCCCGGCGTAGGTTTATATTCACAGTCTTTACGTCTCCTCTAAACTTGGAATTGTTGTTCCAGGTTAGCTATGCGCCCTCACGTAGTGCCATACTTTCCAATCTATTTCTGATACGTTCCGCAAGCACGGACATTTCTTCGCCAGACAGCTTCAAGATGCCATTCTCTATGCTTAACGCTGCAAACTGTTGCTCGGTGTAGGGCACGCCGGGCGGCAGAGGGGCGATGTGCCAGTGGACGTGCCGGTTCCCTTGCTGGCTGCCCAGCGTAAGGATGTACATCCGCTCGGTGGGCACCTCCTGCCTCACCGCCTCCGCGACGGTATAGACCACCCTTTGCAACGCGAGGTATTCCTCAAGAGTGAAGTCGCCCGTCGCTTGCTCTCTATGCTCCCTGGGCGCGACCAGCGTGTAGCCGTACAACGTTGGGTACTTGTTCAGGAAGGCAACGGCTATGTCATTCTCGAAGAGGATGTGGTTGTCTTCGTAGCCTGCTTCCCTCTCGATGATCCCACAAATGAAGCAGGGTCCAGTCTGCGACCGGCGAATGTATCCCTCCAGGTCAATAGCTTCACGTTGGGACATGTTCACCGTCAAGCCTCCACACAGGCAACACTATGCTTCACACTACACATGCTCCCACCCTGCCTACCTTCCTAGTATAGCAGCCATCGTTATAATGCTCATAGCAACATTCTTTTCACGCTACTACCAGGCCCATATGCCAAGTACCGCACTATTCTATAGGCACATTTCAGGCCGAGATGGAGTTCCCGATGGACTTGGGTGAGGCACTGCGACACCGAGGCGAACCACGCACCGGCTACTACATCGATATACCCACCCCGCTGGGCAAGCTCCGTCTGGACCTCCTGGGCGACGTGGGGAGCGCACTCGCGCAGACAGGCATGACACCTGAGGCGCAACAAGCTGTGGGGAAGGCCCTGGAGGCCGCACGGGCAAACCTAGCGGCGGGCGATCCAGACGGGGCAAAGCAACTGCTCCTCGATACGGCGAAGCACTACCCTTACGCTGCCACCACCTATGGCACACTCTACGACATCTACACCGCGGAAGGCGACCTGGCAGAGGCCGAGTTCCACATGAAGCAGGCTATCGCCCTTGGCCCCAGCTTCCGCAACCTTACCCACCTGGCCCGTAACCTGGGCCGCCAGGACCGTCTCGAAGAAGCCGCCGCGATACAGGAATACCTCTGGCAGACCCGCGCCGAAGCCCCACAGGACGAAGCCCTGGAAGCCACCCACGACTACCTGGTGACGCTGGGCCGCATGCGCCAACCGCAGACAATGATGGACGTGAGCATGCGGGCGATGCAGGAGCACGGCAGCGACACCACGCTGGTCTACCAATACGTCTACGCCCTGGTGCTCGCCAACCAGCCGTCCGCCGCGAGAGAGCACCTGCAACGAGTGCTCCCCCAACTCAACCCCGACGACCCTATATACACGCGCTTCACCCAGATGCGGGACTACCTGGACGCACAGGCAAGCTGACAGAGCACGCGAGACTATGGGTTAGCCTGCACCCGCTCCACGTAATAGTGCGTACCACCGGGACACATTACCCTTGGGTCACCAGGCCCCATCAAGCGGCCGAAGAGCACTACCATATACCCATCCTTATATTGGGCCTCGTTCCATCCCGGCCCGCCGGGTATAAATACATCCCCCACCGGCTGGTTCGCCTCAGCCGTGCCCGCAGGTTGCGGCGTAATGTCGCGCAGGGGTGGAGAAGTGTCGTTCGCCACGGAGGTGCCTACGACAGGGCCGGTAGGTGCCGGTTCAGACACAGGTGTGGGTGCTTCCTTTGCGAATAGATAGACACAGCTACCCTGTATCGCCGTGAAAGTCACCCGCCCCGCGATCCAGCTAAGGTCTGGGGCCTGGCCGTACCTGGGATACGAACCCGACTGCGCAGCCTCGGCGGATGCCAGGGGCGATGGCTGCTCGGTGGGCACGGAGTTAGCCGGGTCGGAAGGGGTCATAGTGGCATCTCCAGCAGGTGGTAGGTTGTCGCCGTTGCCACCATCGCTGAAATCACAGGAGGTCTGCAACGCTGCCGATAGAAACAAGAAAACGAGGGCAAAGATGCTGCGCGTCAAAGTACTATCCTTTCTGTGGCCCAGCCACAAGATTGGCGGGCTGAGAAGGAGACATCGCTCCTTCGGAAACTACATCAGCAACATCCGCACCGCAACATCCCCCCTGACCAGCAAGGTAATCTTAAGGTAGGCGTTCACTACCGCCTGACCCCCTACTTCTATGTCGGGTGTGTTCTTTCCGCTATCGTTGATCTCAGGGGAACGCTTGAAAAACGCTCAGAAACCCGCTAAAGTACAAATGTTCGCCAGAGCGTAGAAAGGTACCACCCGCTCTCGCATAAACTAGATATACTCCTAACTCCTGGAGTAGAAAGGAACCTATATGCAAGAAGTAGACAAGAAGTCCGCCAAGAGCGCCACCGCGACCGGCAAGAAGTCCAAAGGGTTCACGGCCGAGGAACGAGCCGCGATGAAGGAGCGCG
This sequence comes from Chloroflexia bacterium, assembly GCA_036388595.1. Taxonomy (GTDB): domain Bacteria; phylum Chloroflexota; class Chloroflexia; order QHBQ01; family JADMIH01; genus JADMIH01. The sequence goes on along the minus strand of DASVRN010000127.1, from coordinate 35,207 downwards.
CCAGAGAGCTGAAGGCGGAGGCGGAGAAGGCGGATGGAGAAAGCGCCGTGCTCGAGAAGATCGCTGAGATGCCCGATGCGGACCGCGTCATAGCCGAGCGGCTCCACGCTATCATCAAAGCCAACGCGCCAGTCCTCACGCCGAAGACCTGGTACGGGATGCCCGCGTATGCCAGGGACGGCAAGGTCGTCTGCTTCTTCACAAGCGCGCAGAAGTTCAATTCGAGGTACGCGACGCTCGGCTTCAACGACACGGCGAACCTCGATGACGGCGCCATGTGGCCCACCTCCTTTGCGCTGAAGGAGTTGACCGCCGCCGAAGAGGCAAGGATCGCCGAGCTAGTGAAGAAAGCGGTAAGCTGAGGGCGCGCCGTCCACGCGGCAGACCGTACGAGGACCCTCAGGTAGTCAGTAAGACTCCGATCTCCCAGGAATCAGACGGGGCCTGAGCGCAATCGCTCAGGCCCCGTCCCCCTACACTCACCCTATTACCCGTGGCAGTGCTTGTACTTGCGACCGCTGCCGCAGAAGCAGGGGTCGTTGCGGCCCACATTGCCCTTCATCGCGGCCTCGGATAAGTTTAAAGCGGCGAAGGACTGCATAGCTCTTGATGTGCATCAGCTGTGGAAATCCTCAATATCCGACCACCGCCCGTAACGAGCGAGCCTTTCAAAGATGACCTCCAACTTATCGCTCCTGGTAGTCTCACACAGCTCCTTGATGATGTTCCAGAGAAGTTGGTAATCATACCTTTTCAGGAAGATAAATTGATGACCAAAGGTACATAACTCGTCCTCCCTCGGCATGTATACATCCCTCAGCCAGTTCGGCGTGCAAACCATAAAACCCAATATCTCCTGCCCAACCTCTCCCTTGATACCTATTGCTGCTTCAAGGAAGAGGCCAAATGAGTCTGGGTCCTCAGGAATGAATGCTTCCAGATCGAGAGCATCAGCACTATGTAGATATAGCAGTTCTGCCTGTAGCATCTCAGTCATAGCAGTGTTTGCGCTCTTATTGCCGCCCGGCCAGGAAAAGCACTGAGGACCAAGCGCAACCGCTCAGTCCTCAGTCCTCATCACTCAGTACTTACCGCCCGTGGCAGTGCTTGTACTTGCGACCGCTGCCGCAGAAGCAGGGATCGTTGCGGCCCACTTTGCCCTTCATCGCGGCACCCGCACCCACCGGGGTTGGCTGGGCCGGACGAGAGGCCTGGTTCGCCGGGCGCTGAGACTGCTGGCCCTTGCCATGCTGCTTGCCGTTGCTGCCGCCATGCCCTGACCTGCCGTTCCCGGCACCCGCGCCTACTCCGGCCCTCGCGGGCTGGGGTGGAGCCGCCGATTGCTGCTGGGCTGCCTGGGCCTGGGCTTGCGCCGCCTGCCGGTTCTGCGACCGTGCGGCCTCGGCCTTCTCACCCATCAGCAGCACGTTGAGCACCACCAACTGCCGGATTTCGCCCTTCAGATCCTCGAACAGGTCGTACGCCTTGATCTTGTACTGGATGAGGGGGTCTTTCTGGCCGTAGGCTTGCAGGCCGATAGAGTGCCGCAGGCCCTCCATAGTGGTGAGGTGCCGCGTCCACAGGTAGTCAATCACCCGCAGCATGAGGTCGGCCTCCTGCCAGCGCACGAAGGCATCCCTGACGATAGCAGCTACCTCCTCCGGCAACTGCGCCAGGGCGATATTCTCCACCTGCTCCAAGCCTTCGAGGCCCAGCCGCTCCTCTATCTGGCGGTAGACCGAGCGCGGCAGGCGGTTGTCCACCATCGCGATGAGGGGCATCTGCTGGTTGGTCTCCATGAAGACGTCGCCCAGCGTCTGCTCGACCTCGGCATAGAGCGCTTCAAGCTGCTCCTGCACCTCGTCCACCACGCTATCGGAGCCGCCCATGTCCATCATGCTCGACCGGCCGCCGCCACCCTGCCCCTTCTCGGCCTCCACGTAGCGGACCGCCGACGCGGACGACAGGTTGAAGTTGGCGTCTATCGTTTCCAGCAGACCGCGCACGCGCAGGTCTACAGCGTGGGCGGTGGGGCTTTCCTGCCCCCTACCAGCCAGTTTCCGGGCCTCTTCCGAGATGTGCTTCTTCAGTTGCTCAAGGCGCGGTTGCTGCTGCTTCTCGTAGCCCTCCCGCATGATGTCGCCCAGGAACTCCAGCGCGTCCTCGTAGCCCATCTCCTCGTCCTGCATCTGCTGGATGAGGTTGGGCGGCAGGCCCAGCGTGCGGCTGAGCTTGTTGTAGTCAACCGTGCCCTCGCCCGCCACTTCGTAGTAAACGTCACCGATGTGGTAGAAGTCTTTCAGCTTCTCGTCCATCTCGCGGATCTGCGTGTCGAGCACACCCTCGTAAGCCTCGTCGGCTACCTGGTGTAGCTCCTCGACCAACCCCTCAACGTCACCCTCTTCGGCCAACGGCATAAGCCGGGCGTGCACCACCGACTTGAGCAGGCGGCGCACGATTTCCGTCGGGAACGCCTCTCGCAGGGCATCGAACATGACCCCGTAGCCACCGGGCACCGCGCCCCGCTTGTTCTTGCCGTCGCCCCCGACCGCCTGCGTGCCTATATCCTGCACCTTGGCCGCGAGCATCTCACCGATAATGAGGCGCGGGTCGCCCTGCTTGAGGATGTAGCGGCGGTCGCTGTACACGTAATCGCGCTGCGAGTTCACCACGTCGTCATACTCGACCAGGTGCTTGCGAGTGTCGAAGTTGAAGCCTTCCATCTTCACCTGCGCCTGCTCCACCGAGCGGGAGATCATCGAGTGCTCGATAGGCAGGTCTTCTTCCCACAGGCTCTTGAAGATGTTGGAGTTGACGATATTCTGGTTCACGCCCGAACGGCGCATGATTTCGTCTTCGATGGAGACGTAGAAGCGCGACGAGCCGTTGTCGCCCTGTCGCCCGGCGCGACCGCGTAGCTGGTTGTCGATGCGGCGGCTCTCGTGACGCTCGGTGCCGATGATGTGCAGACCCCCAAGCTCATTCACGCCGAAGCCCAGGATGATGTCGGTACCGCGGCCCGCCATGTTGGTGGCAATCGTGATGGCCCCGCGCTGCCCGGCCTGCGCCACGATGCTCGCCTCACGTTCGTGCTGCTTGGCGTTTAGCACCGAATGGGGCAGGCCCGCTTCTTCCAGCATCTTGCTGAGCTCTTCCGACTTCTCGATGGACACGGTACCCACAAGCACCGGGCGGCCCATCTCGTGAAGCTCCTTGATTTCGTCCACTACCGCGCGGAACTTGGCAATCTCAGTGCGGTAGATGCGGTCGGGGTTATCCAGCCGTATCATCGGGCGGTGTGTGGGGATGGGAGTAACTTCCAACTTGTATATCTTGAAGAACTCCTCGGCCTCGGTCGCCGCAGTACCGGTCATACCGGCCAGTTTCGGATAGAGGCGGAAGTAATTCTGGATGGTAATCGTGGCGAAGGTCTGGCTCTCCGCGCGGACGCTGATGCCCTCCTTGGCCTCGATAGCCTCATGCAGGCCCTCGGAGTAGCGGCGGCCCTGCATCAGGCGGCCCGTGAACTCGTCCACGATGACCACTTCCACAGGCGCTTTCGGGTTGAGCCGCTCGTGGGCGCTCACCACCTTGCCCTCCTGCCAGAGCACGTAGTCCTTGTCGCGCTTGAACAGCACGTGCGCCTTGAGCGCGTTATCGACGCCATACACAAGCTGGAAGTTGTCAGGGTGGTACAGGTTGTCTACTTTGAAGAACTGCTCGGCGCGGTCAATACCTTCATCGGTGAGGGACACGCTGCGAGTCTTCTCGTCCTGTACGTAGTCGGTCTCGGCCCGCAACTGCTTGGCGAATGCGGCGGCTCGCACGTGCACCTCGGCATTACCCTCGCCCGCGCCCGAAATGATGAGCGGGGTGCGGGCCTCATCGATGAGGATGTTGTCTACCTCGTCCACGATGCAGAAGTGATGAGGGCGCTGCACGATATCGTCCGGGTTGTTGGAGATGTTGTCGCGCAGGTAGTCGAAACCGAACTCCGAGTTCGAGCCGTACGTGATGTCCGACTGGTACTCGGCTTTGCGCTCCCACGGTGCCATGCTGCTCAAGATCGCGCCCACCGACATACCCAGCATCTTGTAGACCGGCCCCATCCAGTCGGAGTCGCGGCGGATAAGGTACTCGTTCACGGTGCACAGGTGCGCCCCGCGCGCGGTCAGGCCGTTGAGGGCCAGGGGCGCGACCGCCACCAGCGTCTTGCCCTCGCCGGTCTTCATCTCCGATATCTTGCCCTCGTGGAGCACGATACCGCCCATCAACTGCACGTCGTAGGGACGCATGCTCGTGGTGCGGCGCGAAGCCTCCCACACGCAGGCGAACACCTCAGGGATAAGCTCGCTGAGCACCCGTTGCTCGTCCTTGCGTTGCTCCTTGCGGAACTCGTCGTACACCGCCTTCAAGCGGTCGTGAGTGCCCCGGTCGGTGGCCCGCAGCTCGTTCATAAGCTCGTTGAAGGCAGCCTCTTCCAGCGCGTCCCGGCGGCGCATCAGGTCGCCCACCTGCTCCGGCTTCAGCATAACGGGCAGGTCGGGGTCTTCGTCCTGGCGGGTCACCTCTTCCAGCAACGCGTCCTGCTCGACGTTTAGCTCCTCAAACCTTTGGAGGAAAGGAGCAAGCGCCTCGGCACCTACAATGTCGGCTATGCGGCCCTGGATGCCCTGCCAGTAGTCGGTGCGGGCCTCCAAAATGCGGCCTCGGAAGGCGGCGGCACGGGCCTGCAAACGCTCCTCGCGGGCCTGGAAGCGGGACATGATGTTGTTGATGTGCTCTAGCTGCGAACCTTCGGTAATAGCGTCACAGGCGATAGCCAGCAGTTCCGCCGTAGCCTGCTCCTCCCAGTAAAGCTGGTCGGCCAGGTCATCCTTAATAGCCACGTCGGCCTGGGCGGGAGCGTTATCGCGTCCGCGGCGGCCCCGACCCTCTTGCTGCACCGGCATCTGGCCCTCGTGCAGCCCGGCGGCGTTCTTGATCTCGGAGGGCAAGCGCAGCCCCTGCCGTTGCAGGTGCCTAATAAGGTCGTTCTGCACCAACCCGGTCACGAGGTCGCGCACCGCGGTATCAATGTCGCCGGTAGCGGAGGGTATGCGGCAAGCGGAACCCTGCGGCACCAGGCCCGGAAGCAGGCCCAGGGCGATACCACGGCGCAGGGCCAGCATAGTCTCGTTGATGCGGTTGAAGTAGTCGGCAACCTCGCGGCCCAGGAACGAAGCGGTGGCGTCCACCTGCTTGATCATCTCCTCGGGACCGGGCTTGTGCGGGTGGAACTTGGCCTTGGGCACGTCACGCAGGATGGCTTCGCGCAGGTCCGGTTTGGCCTCTATCACGCCCGCAAGCTGCTCCGAAAGCTCCGCCACCAGCGCCTCGATTTCCTCCTCAAGCTCGCGGCGCTCGGCGGGCGGGCGCTGCAACTTCTCGGCGTTCATCGATGAGAGAGTGCGCGCGTCGGCTAGCAGCACCGAAAGCTCCCGGCTGGTCTGCTCGCCCTTCTCTATCGTCTCGCGCAGGCTGCCCACCTGGCCCGATAGCCTGCGGGCGTCGGCGGCGACCTTCTGCAACTCGCCGGAATATATGGCCCCAACGCGCTCGCACGCTCCCCCCGAAGATATGGCTTGCAACGCGTCTTCCCGCATGCCGCCAATCTGCTCGCGCTGGCTCTCCAGCAGTTGCACTATCTCTTCATTGGCCTGGGCAACGGTGCGTTGCAGGCGCTGAAGCTCTTTGTCTGTCGTATCAAATACTCTACTAAGCCACTTTATCATGTTGTACGTCCTTCTATGCGAAACTGGCGACTTCCACCGGGCGCTTCACCGCGAAACGGCCCCTGTGGAGCTTGATCCGTTCGATTTCGTGCAGCGTTTCTGCGGTCAAGTAGCTCTCCCCACAGTGAGGGCAACTTACCACAGGTATGTTTTTGATAACAAGCAGGTTAGCACCCTTGCCGTAAGTCCGAGCGACCCGGCGTATCTGCGCACCCTCCTTGCCGCATACCTCACATATCATCTGATTCTCTACTACCTTGGCTCCAGCCCAAAACAGCTTATGAAGCCGCAGTCACTTTGATTGGTACCTCAACTTCCACAAACTCCGCTGCAACATATGTCACTTCTGGAATAGCGTCACCACTCTCAGCCAGACCTTCAACATGGAATTGAAGGCCTTCTCGAAGGCTTTGCAGCGCCTCTTCGGGAGTATCACCTATACCACCGCAACCTGGCACATCAGGAGCATAAGCCCCATAGTTAGTATCGCCTTTTTCAATGAGGACCAGGTAATTGCGTTTCATGGTTTATGCTCCTTTAGCTGTGCCTGCCTAATGATATTCGCGAGGGTACCTTTCGGAACATCACCGTTTAAGGGGCCAGGAATGGTAACTTTCCCTGGCTTTGCCGCGTGCTCAAACTGCCTGTGGCTCCCCTTGATACCTACCAGGAACCAGCCGTCAGCCTGCACCAACTTAATAGCATCGCGTACCTTCATCCAGGGCGCTAGCTCTTAGCTCTTCACCTCAAAGTAGTTCGCCATGCCCAGCGACTTCACCGCGCTTTCCAGCGCCTTGTGGAACTGCCCCGACTCCAATACCACCGCGTGCCCCGCGTCTGCCCCCGTATCCGACTGCGCGGGCGGGTGGGCAGCGGACGAGTTGGACAGGTCGGTGTAAAGGCGCTCCGCGAGCGGGTAAGCATCGCGCACGTTCTGCAACCCTGTGGCTTCGAGGGCCTGCTGGTACTCCGGGTACGCCTCGGCGTTCATCAGGCGCGCGTTGGCAAGTTGCTCCGCCAGGTACACGCGCCGGGTCTCTTCCTTCTCGCGCTCCAATGTCTGCGCCGTCAGTGTCGCAAGCCGCGCCAGAATAGAGTTGCGGAACTCCGCAGGGTCGGTCGTCTCTTTAAGTACGGCTACTATCCTCTGTAGGTTGCGCTCGGACAAATACCGGGGGTACATGCTCTCCGAGCCGACCAGCATCTGAGCCACGTCAAGGCCCCACCGGCTCTGCGCCTGGCGAAGCGAGGGGTTCAATTGCTCCAGCCTGGCGCTCACCCATGCGTGGTCGGTGATGGTCATCAGGTAAGTCATGAGGGGGACCATGCCCTCTTTGTCCCGCGAACCCGACTTGATAGCTATCTGCGGCCCGCGCTGGCCCAGGTGCGCCTCGAAATGAAGCAGCTTGTGGAGGATGATGCCCACCAGTGGGGCCGGGCCGTCCGCGCCTGCGTTGCCAAGCAGCGGGTTGTACTCGATCACCACGCCGTGCACGCCAGCCTTGAGGTCCACCAGCGTGCTATGCGAGGGACGCAGGTAGACGTTCTGGCCCCATGCACCCGCCATCGTGAGCATCAGGCGGTTGAACTCGTCGTGTACCTCAGGCGGCAAAGCCTTGTGCTCGGCTCCAATCCTGGAGAGCAGGAAGCGTAGCGTATCGACCCCGATGCGGCAGTAGCGGCAAGGCTCGGTCTGCTGCTTGGTTATGTCAAGAATGATCCAGCCGGGGCAGCCCGGCGTGGGGCACTTCACCACACGCGGCGTGGGCAGATTGCGGAGGGCCCGTGGCGCTTCGGTAGTGGGCATGAAATTTACTGGCTCCAATCAACGGTCATATAGCGCGGCAGGGTGCCACGCTACACTATTTTACCCCAAACGTGAGGACCTACGCCACTACAAAGCTCCGGTGTCGGCCCAAGCGTGCTGTAAACTCAGCGCCGCCGGTGGGCCGGTTTTCCTCAACATTGGTCACAAAAATCGCCTGTGCCAAATGAAAGTAGCACCGTGGCCCCAAAAATGCTTATCAAAAGCGCAATCAAAAGCCTGAGTCGGAGCAGGCGCAGACTCGTAACAAGGGAGGAGAGCTGATACTACTGAGACGGAAGCCAACACTTACACATCGCGCACGGGCCTGCCGAAAGCGTCAAGCTCGTTGCCACGGTTATCTACCCGGAGATTACGGCACGTCACGGTACTCAGCGCTGAGTTACCGACTAACTAACGGAGGAGACTTTTTATGACTTCAAGTAACTTACGTGTAATCACTACTATCAAGGGGCTGTGCTACACAGTCGCGCTGGGCCTGTTCATGGCGGCCTTCGTGTTCGCCGCCTCGTCCAGCTCGGCTTCGCAGTACGCCCCTTCGAATGCGCCTGTAGCCCAGGTATCCGCCACCGCAGGCGACCCCTCGCCCCCGGTTGACCCTGTGCCCAGCCAGACCAAGGCCGCGGTAAGCCCAGTCGCTAGTACGACCGCCGTAGCCACCGGTACGGTAGCAGGCACAACCGCCGTTCCGACCGGTACCGTCGGGGGCGCTACTGCTATCGCTACGGGCACCGTTGCGGGCACCACCGCCGTCGCCACCGGTACGGTAGCGGGCACAACCGCCGTTCCTACGGGTACCATCGGGGGCGCTACTGCTGTCGCCACGGGCACCATGGCGGGCACCACCGCTGTAGCAACCAGCACCATGGCAGCCACCAGCCCCACGGCTGAGGCTACGATGGGTGCGGCCGCGACTGCTACCACCGACATGGGTGGCGGAATGGCTGCGGCCAGCCCCACCACCGACATGGGTGGCGGCACCGTTGGTGGCGTAACGGGTGGCACAACGCCTCCGGGTATGCCTGCCACAGGTAACGGCGACAACTGGCTGGTGCTCCTGCTGGTAGCCCTCGGCGCGCTGAGCTTCGCCGCCGGCCTCCTGGTACGCGTACCGCAGAAGAAGTAGTAACTTCACAGCGCAGCCCGCGGAACTATCAGCGATAGTCTTTGCGGCCAAACGCAAGACCCCCCGTACGCAATCGGTACGGGGGGTCTGTTTGTGTGGATTTGGGATTTGGGAATTAGGATTTCGGATTTAGCTGGATACCTTCTAAATCCGAAATCCGAAATCCCAATTCCCAAATCCAAATCATACTTTGCCTCGTTCGATTTCCTCCAGGCTGCGTTCGGCTTCGCGTTCGGCTGCGGCTTCTACGGGGCGCATCTCGGCCAGCGACATGTTTTGCGCCCAGAAGGCGAACAGGCCCACGACCAGCGTGACGACGAGTTGGCCCACGTGGAAGATGAGCGCGAAGGCCACCGCAAGCTCTTTGTCCACCCGGAAAAAGGCCATAGCGGCCACCACCAGGGCCTCGTAGGTGCCCACGTTACCGGGCAGCGCGGGCACCAGCAGTCCCAGGTTGACCAGCCCCGTTATGAAGAAGAGGCCCGCCACACCGGTCAAATCGACCGGGAACGCCGTGCGAAAGGACATCAGCCCCGCCAGGAACATAAGCGCGACCGCCAGCCACACCAACACGGAAATAGCGGCGGCGCTGACCAGCGGCAGGGGGCTTTTGAAGACGTGCATGCCGCCCGCGAAGGTCTTTATCAGGCGTACGGGTAGCCGCTTCAAACGCTCAGGCAGGGGCAGCCGTGACATGATGGACCCCACGAGCCGAGCTATCTGGCCGCTGAACATGTAGAAGACTACCAGTCCTACAATCGCTACCGCTATCCCCGCCCCTGCCACCCAGGCCAGCAGGTCGGGGTCCAGCCCACCCACACCCGCCGTGCCCACTGATGGCAGCAGCACCAGGCTCAATAACAACAGCACCAGCAACACGATGCCATCAAACGCCTTCTCGATCACGATAGTCGCCAGGATAGTAGTCTTGCGCAGACCCGTCTTGCGGCCCAACAGGTAAGCGCGCACCAGGTCGCCCGCGCGTGCGGGGAAGAAAGCGTTGAAGAAATAGCCGGTGAGCATCTTGCCGTAGAGGTTGAGCAGGTTGGCCTGGGAGCGCACACCCGTGGTGGCAGGTGGAGAGGGGCCACCATCAATTGCAGTCGCACCGGCGGGTACGGGCACCGCCAGCGGATCGAGCAGGTGCCGCCAGCGCCATGTCATAAGGAAGTAGGCCGCCAGCATAAGCAGCATCGACAGCCCGAACAGGAGGAGGTCCACCTCGCTAAGGTGCCGCCACACCTCACCCCACTGCACCCCGCGCAACACGAAGTAGAGGCACACCGCGCTGACGAGCAAACCGAGACCGATTCTGCGGATGTTCATGGGGGTTTCTGAAACGTGGTCCTGAAACGTGAAACGTGAAACGTGATGGTACTTATTGTACCATCGCGGCTATAACAGGACTCTGTACCTCAAGCCGCATCACGTTTCACGTTTCACGTTTCACGTTTCAGTCTGTACCACCATCAGCGGCTGGCCGTACTCGACCGGCTGGGCGTTCTGGACTAGGATGCGAAGAACCCGGCCCCCTACTTCCGATTCGATGGTGTTCATCATCTTCATCGCTTCGATGATGCCGACCGGCTGCCCAGGTTCTACGTGGTCGCCCTCTTGCAGGAATGGTGGCTCGTTGGGGGCCGGTGCCGAGTAGTACGTTCCCACCATCGGCGCGACGATAAGTTGCTCGTCGTCGGCCAGCGCTACCTCTTCACCGTGCATAGGGTCGTGCCCGATCTTGCTGATGGGGCTGTTGGCCGCGACGGTTGGAAGGAGGGCCGGGGGCGTGTAGACGGCGCTCGGTTGCACATGAGGAACACCCACAGCCGCGACCGTCGCGCCCCGCTTGATGGTAATGCGCATCTGCCCGCTCTCCAGGTGCAGCTCGCTTATGTCGGTGCTGGAAATGAGGCGCACCAACTCCTTCACCTCCTGGCTCAAAGCCGCCAGGCTGGGCGTTTCCTCACTATGCTCCTCGCTACCCCGTTCCGGAAGCCGTACCATGATTCCCCCTGAGGATTTTGGATTTTAGGTTTTGGATTTTGGATTGATCTGAGCTAATCCAAAATCCAAAACCTAAAATCCAAAATCGCTAAACTCTTTCCAGGTATTTGCCGCTGCGGGTATCGACCTTGATGGTGTCGCCTTCGTTGACGAAGAGCGGGACGTTGACTGTGATGCCGGTTTCTAGCGTGGCGGGCTTCGTCGCGCCGGTGGCGGTGTCGCCCCTTACGCCCGGCTCGCTCCGCACTATCTTGAGAGCCACGGCGGCGGGCAGGTCCACGTCCAGCACCTCGTCGTTGTACATCAGGAAGTCTATGGTGTCGTTCTCCCTGATGTAGTTGCGCGCGTCGCCCAGCGTGTCTGCGCTGATCGTCATCTGGTCGTACGTCTCGGGGTCCATGAAGTTGTAGTCGTTATCGTCGTTGTACTGGAACTGCAACGGGCGGCGCTCCAAACGCACGTCGTCAAACTTGGCCCCGGCCTGGAAGGAACGCTCGATGTTCGAGCCGCTACGTATGTTCTTGAGCGACAACCGTACCTGCGCGCTGCCACGCCCCTGCTTGTTGTGCGCCCAATCCATAACCTTGTACATATTGCCGTCATCCAGGATGACTATAAGGCCCTTCCGGAGTTCGCTGGTGGTTACTGTCATATCGTCGCTATCTCCTCTTCTCTGAAACGTGAAACGTGAAACGTGATGGTACTTATTGTACCATCACGGCTATGATGGACACTATTCCTCTAGCCGCATCACGTTTCACGTTTCACGTTTCACGTTTCACGTTTCAGATACGCGTTTCAATACAATCCCTGCTTGTCTGCCTGCGTTAGCACTTCCACGTCGTTTTCGCGGAAGAGCACCAGATCCTCTATGCGTACGCCGCCCCAGCCCTCGATGTAAATGCCAGGCTCGACGCTAGCGACGGAGCCTGCGGGGATGGGGTCCTCTATCGCCTTGCGCAGGCTTGGGCCTTCGTGCACCTCCAGGCCGATGCCGTGCCCGGTGCTGTGGGTGAACTCAGCGCCGTAGCCCGCCTCTACAATAACCTCGCGGCAGTACGCGTCGGCCTGGTGCCCGCTGATACCGGCGCGGGACCGCTCCTCGCAGGCCAGGTGCGCCCTCAGCACGATGTTGTAAATCTCGCGGAACTTGTCGGTAGGCTCGCCCAGGCAGATAGTGCGCGTCATGTCGGAGCTATAGCCGTTGAGCTTCGCTCCCATATCGATCACGATAGGCTCGCCTTCGCGCAGTGGACGGTCGCCTGCCCCCGCGTGGGCCATCGCGCCATTGGGACCTCCCGCCACGGTCGTGCCGAACGCGCGGTCGTCGGCCCCCAGGTCGCGCATCGTCTTTTCTATCTCCCAGGCGACCTGCTTCTCGGTCATGCCCGGCTCGATGCGCTGGCTGACTATGTTGAAAGCCCGGTCGGAGATGCTGATGGCGCGGCGGAGGATGCTCAGTTCTTCCTCGTCCTTCACCATGCGAAACGGCTCGACGAGCTTGTTGGTAGGCACCAGCGTGACTTCCGGCAGGCCATCGGTGAGCGACTGGAAATACATGTGCAACAGGTGGGCGGTCTCGAAGCCCAATCGCTTGACCTTGCGGGCGCTTATCTGCTCGTTCAGCGCGGCTTCCAGCTTGCCCGTGCGCGCCACCACCTGCACCCCAAGCTCAGGAGCAAGCTCGCGACCCGACTGTATCGTATACCGCCCGTCGGTGATGAGGCAGAGGTCGTCGGGGCCGATGAGGAGGAAACCGGCGGTGTCCAGCGGGGGTGCGTCTTCGCCGGTGAAGCCAATGAGCCAGTGCCGGTTGTGGGGGTTGGACAAGAGCAGGCTGTCCACACCCGCGTTCTCCATAGCCTCTCGCACGCGCTCTATGCGGCGTAGAAGCGCCTCTGGACGGTAGACGTAATCGGTACCCGCGCTCGCTATTTCCGCCGGGTTGGCAACCTGCACCATGTCACTTCTCCTCACGCTTAGCTAAACATTCAAGTGGAGATTATAACATATGGTAGTGACGAGTGACGAGTGATGAGTGGCGAGTGATGAGTGACGAGTGATGCTGTATGCCGGACGATAGACGATAGACGATAGACGATGAGTGCGTAGTGTTGGCAGGGATCGTTATCGTCAGGAGACGCCCGTCGATTGAAATCGAGGGCTACACAAGGCAAAGTCCCTGCGGGACTGGTGCATCTTACAAGGTCTCTGTGGGTCTTCTGAGGCGTAACAGTCTGCCGCAGGGCAGACTTTGCAAGGTGTAGCCCTCGATTTCAATCGACGGGCGTCGGCCTTCGTACTCGGTATCAATCGACGGGCGTCTCCTGGCGACCTTCTTGGCGACCTTTAGGTGTGTCTTCCAATGAAAGTGGCAACACCTGGCTGCCTTACTAGCCTGTTGCGGGGCGCTGTGTTATATTGCGTACTGCCTGTTTCCTGGTATCCAGCGCCAGCTAATCCATCTCCTCCGACACTCCATTCCCCTCTTCTCGCCCGGTTGGTACAGGCATCATGACTCGGCTACTACGCACTCTATACGAGGCGGGGGCGCACAGGCCTTATGGCAAACCAACCTATCGAAGTACGCACAGCCGAAGAGGACGATCTCGAAGCCTGCCTGGCCCTCGACGACAGCTACACGTCCACGCACACGTACCAGATGGAGGTGCTTCGGGGCGAGCCGGGTTCTACACCGTTCAACATGAACAGCGCCACGGTGACGCTGGGGGACGCACCGGTCAGCGTCACCTTTCGCGCTATGAAGCTGCCACGTGCCCGCAAGGTGCTGGGGCCGATAGCCAACGCGATCCGCAGCGGCAACGAGCAGTTCCAGCTATCGCGCCTCTCCGCCTGGAAGGCCGCCCACCTCGGCCTGGTAGCCCAGCAGGGCAGCAAGCTGTGCGGCTACATTTTCGTCACCGTGGTACCGGGGTCGGGCATAGCCTGGGTAAGCGCACTGGTGGTGGCGAACTCGATGCGCAGGCAGGGCGTAGGCTCCATGCTCATCGCAGCCGCCAGGCGCTGGGCGCGCTACGGCCAGGGCATCAACGTGCGAGCCTTCATGCTGGAGGTGCCCATCCGCAACTACCCCGCCGCCGCCTTCTGCCGCAAAGAAGGCTTCAACTTCTGCGGCTACACCGACTACTCCTTCTCCAACGGCGAAGTGGTGCTGCTGCTCGTAAGCCCGGTGGTTATCTAGCGGGACGACGGACGATGGACGATGGACGATAGGAGACGGAAACGCAAAGACGCCAAGAATGCGCAAAGATTAGGATTGTTGGGATGGGTGCTGATTGATACTCAGTCCTCAGTCCTCAGTCCTCAGTCCTCAGTCCTCAGTCCTCAGTCCTCAGTCCTCATCACTATCGTCCATCGTCTATCGTCCATCGTCCCCTCCGATTGCGCCCCTCAACCCGCTATGTTATACTTTCCGCTGCATGCCGCCCATACCTACTTAGGATGCGAACCTCTTTGGCTACTCCGCACGACCGCAGCGCAAATCCGAATTCCGCAAGCCCAAATCCCGATTCCACCCCTCCCTACCTGTCGGTAGTTATTCCCGCCTACAACGAGGCTAGCCGCCTGCCAGCGAGCCTCACCAGGGTGATGGAGTACCTGGAGGGCTGTAACTACACCTACGAGGTGATTGTTGTGGATGACGGCTCGGAGGACGACACCCCCAGCCTCGTTGAAGAGATGGGCCGGGAGCACCCCCACCTGAGCGCCATTCGCAACCCGCACAGGGGCAAGGGCTACGCGGTGCGCACCGGCATGCTGGCGGCGAGCGGGCGGTTCGTGCTCTACTCCGACGCCGACTTCTCCGCGCCCATCGAGGAGATCGAGAAGCTGCTGCCCCACCTGGAGGGCCGGTTCCACGTGGCTATCGGCTCGCGTGAAGGCGCGGGGGCGCGCCGCTACGACGAGCCGGGCTACCGCCACCTGATGGGCCGCATCTTCAACACGTTCGTGCGCGTGGTGGCCCTCCCCAAGTTCAAGGACACTCAGTGCGGATTCAAAGCGTTCCGGCATGATGCGGCCCAGGCCCTCTTCCGCAGCCTCCATCTGTACGGCGACAACGCGAGCGACGTGAAGGGCGCTATGGTCACCGGCTTCGACGTGGAGGTACTCTACCTGGCCCTCAAGTGGGGCTACCGGGTGAAAGAAGTGCCGGTGCAGTGGTACTACGCGCCGGGCACCAAAGTAAACCCCCTCAAAGACACCTTCCGCATGATCAAGGACATCCTCAAAGTCCGCTACAACGACCTGCGCGGCCTCTACCGCAAATCCCCCCGCAAATCTGTCGCAAAATAGCTTCCAGTTCGGAATAAGCTAGAGAGAAGGTTGAAACGCCAAGACGCCGAGACGCCTAGAACGCGCCAAGGTTGATGGAGGGTTTTCTATGCTTAAGCGCGAGTTGAGTGCTGTGATTGAACCGGCACCTGAGTTGGACGATTTAGCACGTAGCGTAATTGGAGCAGCTATTGAAGTGCATCGTGTGCTGGGACCAGGGTTCTTAGAAAGTGTGTACGAAGAAGCTTTGTCTGTAGAACTGAAACTCAGACGTATCCCATGTGCTCGACAGGTACAGCTACCCATTCATTACAAAGGTCAACTCGTAGGCGAAGGCAGATTGGACCTGCTGGTAGCAGATAGCATTATCGTCGAGTTGAAAGCCATTGAATCTCTTGCACAAATCCATGCGGTCCAAACTCTCTCCTACCTAAAGGCTACCGGGCACAAGCTGGGACTCCTAATCAACTTCAACGTACCTATCTTGAAGCAAGGCATCAAGCGCATCATCTTGAAAACACAATAATAACCTTGGCGCGTCCTTGGCGTCTCGGCGTCTTGGCGTTTCCGTCTACTAATCCGTCCAGCGACTTACGTGACGTTACTGCCCGGGACGTATTGTCGCGCTGAAGGCATACATGGTAAACTGCGGCCGAGCGGTATACTCAGCGGCGGCAATATTGGGCTGCCGTTTTGAGAGATGTAGCCATATGGCGCATCTCTTGGCGTTTAAGGAGGACCGTGATGCCAATCCAGACATACGACGAGCTATACGCTGAAGCAATGAGGTTGCACCAGGCCGGACAATCGGCCGAAGCCTACGACCTGCTCACTGCCGAGGGCGAGCAGTTCACCGACCCCGGCGAGGAGAATGCGATCCTCTATCTGCGCTCGTGCACCACCGCGCGCGCCGGCAATCCTGAGCAGGCAGTGGCCGTGATACAGCAGGCCTTCGACAAGGGCTACTGGTACGGCGAGCTAATCATGAGGGAGTCGCCTTCGTATGCCACTTTGCAGGGCAGGCCGGAGTTCGAGCAACTGGTGGAGCTGGCGAGGACCAGGCAAGCCGACGCGTCCGAGGAGCCACAGTTGCTCGTACTGGAGCCGGAAGGCGACCGGCCCAACGAGCAAGCATACCCCACGCTGGTCGTACTCCACGGCAACGGGCAGACAGGCCAGGTAGCCCTCAATGCCTGGAGGCCCGCCACCCAGGATGGCTGGCTGGTGGCCTCCATACAGTCAAGCCAAATTACCTCGTACAACATGTACATCTGGGACGACCAGGAAACCGCCATTCCGGACGTAGCAAGCCAGTTCGCCCGGCTCCGCGAGCAATACGACCTGGATACGAACAGGCTCATCCTCGCGGGGTTCTCCTACGGCGGCGAGACCGCGCTGAGGGCCGCGCTCACAAGCACCGTCCCATCCACAGGCTTTGTGCTCCTCGGCCCCGGTGGGAACTCATTCTTCAGGCCCGAAGAGTGGCGGCCCATGATCGAGCAAGCCAGCGATAAGGGCCTGCGGGGCTACATACTCGTGGGCGAGCAGGACTCAGAAGAGTTGCGGGAATCTGCCACGACGATGGCGCGGTTGCTCAATGAGGGTGGCATTCCCTGCGAGTTCGAGACGCTGCCGGACCTGGGCCACGCCTATCCGCAGGACTTTGGGCCAATAATCCAGCGGGCGCTGGCGTTTGTGGAGCAGAAGTCTTAGACCTACGTAGATAACCCAACTTTAGCGATAAGCACGCCAATCCTCTCAAGTGATTGGCGCGCTTTTCCCTTATGCTACTTCAAGTGCTTGTCGTGTGGCAGCAATCTCAGTACACTTCAACAAATCCACTGAGGATGAATTCAACTTTGATAGACACACAAGCCCTTGGCTTCCCTAAACCTCGTGTGATAGCAGGCAGAACTTCCATTGCGGATATGTTCAGGCCAAGCAACCGCTGTGGCATCTACATACTCTATTTCAGCAATGGCGAATACTATGTCGGGCAGAGCAAAGATGTGACGCGCCGGTTCGTGCAGCACTTGCGTATCCACCATGACATGGAGAAACTAGCTTTCAAGCGTGTCGCCCAGAAGAATCTCGTAGCGGAAGAGAAGAACATAGCCAAAGTATTGCAAAGACAGGGTCATACATTACGCAATATCTTGCTCACGAGCATACCGAAAGGTGAATCCGACTTCGACCTCATCATGCCAGTAGAAGAACAGGATAGGTGGGTGGCAGGTCACGACTACGTTGGTCCACTGAGCGTCCGCACCGTTGAGCCAGAATTGAGGCGCAAGTACCAGGGTAAATTCCTACAACTTACCCAGATGCCCTATGCTGAACGAGCGATTTCTGGGCTTCGGCACTATGTTGAAGTCGGAATTCCTGCTGCGTTACTGAGCGAAGTATCATTCTGGAGTTGCTCCTGTTTGCCAAATCATCCAAACAAGCAGATAGCAATATACTCAAGAATTAACCTCTTCTGGCAAGAGGTCTTTACGGCAGGCTCGGAAGGAAACCAACTCTGGTTTTCCATACATCTTGCATTATCCGTTCTTGAACAGGAGTTCGGCCCCTCGCTCTTTGAACTTACTTGCGACCACCCTTTTGTAACAGTCGAGAACCATGCCTACGCGCCGGGCGGCCCCGACCAGACAAGTCTAGTGGCATACGGATCGAGTGCCCTGCAACGCTTGTTGGAAGACGGACGGATTATCAGAGCAATACGACTATTCAACTTACGCCTGATGAAGAAAGGTCCATGCGCCTTCAGCCGCTACCACTGCATGGACCTCGCAGACAGGCTCCTGGCTACTATATAGATGCCATATCAACGTGCCCAAAATTACCTCTTTTGTTATAATGTCAGGCAAACCACTTTCCGCGACATACAAGACAATCAGCCAAAACACTGCACAAACTGCCAACGAACGTCTTGTAATTCGTAATTCGTAATTCGTAATTCGTAATTACTCCTATGACCAACCACACCCCCGAAAAGATACTCGTCTGCGTAGCCTGGCCCTACGCTTCCGGCCCGCGCCACCTCGGACACGTGGCCGGTGCCTACCTGCCCCCCGACATCTTCGCCCGCTACCACCGCATGAAGGGCAACCGCGTGCTCATGGTGTCGGGCAGCGACATGAACGGCACGCCCATCACCGTGGCCGCCGAGCGCGAGGGCGTGACACCGGAGACGCTGGCCCTGCGCATGCACCGCCTCAACACCGACCTGTGGCACCGCATGGGCTTCACCTACGACCTCTTCACCGATACCACCACCCCCATCCACCGCAAGTTGGTGCAGGACTTCTTCCTCACGCTCTACGATAAGGGCTACATCTTCAAGGAAACCACCGAGGCGATGTACTGCGAGGTGGACAAGCGCTTCCTGCCCGACCGTTACGTCGAGGGTGAATGCCCCCATTGCCACTATCTAAACGCACGCGGCGACCAGTGTGACAACTGCGGGCGGCAACTCGACCCAATAGACCTCATCAACATACGCTGCAAGCTTTGCGGCACCAGGCCCCACCCGGAAAAGACCGAGCATTTCTTCCTCGACCTGCCCAAGATCGAGGAAAGACTGCTGGCATGGCTCAACACGGGCAAGGAGCACTGGCGGCCCAACGTGGTGCAGTTCACGGTCAACTGGATACGCGAGGGGCTGAGGCCGCGCGCCTACACCCGCGATCTTGAGTGGGGCGTGCCTATCCCTATCGAGGGCTACGAGCACAGCGGCAAGCGCATCTACGTCTGGTTCGACGCGGTGAAGGGCTACCTGTCGGCCACGATGGAGTGGGCAAGGCTCAAGGGCGACCCTGACGCCTGGAAAGAGTGGTGGTTGCAGGAGGAAGGCGAGCCGCTGCCGAGCAAGTCGTACTATTTCATCGGCAAGGACAACATCTCCTTCCACACCATCATCTGGCCCAGCATGCTCATCGGGCACGGCGGCCTCACGCTGCCCTACGACGTGCCCGCCAACGAGTTCCTCACTGGCGAGAGCGGCGAGAAAGCAAGCTCCAGCCGTGGCGGTGGCGGGGTGCCCTGGCTGCCCGACTACCTCGACCGCTACAAGCCCGACCCTATCCGCTACTTCATGACGAGCAACGCCCCTGAGACCCGCGATACGGTCTTCTCGTGGGCCGAGTTCTACCGCCGCAACAACGACGAGCTTGTAGCCACTTACGGCAACCTGGTGCACCGCGTGCTCACCTTCACATCACGCAACTTCGAGGGCAAGGTGCCCCAGCCGGGCGAGCTAACCGAGCAGGACCGCACCCTCATAGCAAGTGCCACCAACGCCCTCGACCGGGTGGGCGACCTGATAGCCGCCTGCCGCTTCAAGGAGGCACTACGCGAGGTCATGGCGCTTGCCTCCGAAGCCAACCGCTACCTGGACGACACCGCGCCGTGGAAAGCCATCAAGGTGGACCGAGAACGAGCGGGTACCTCCCTGTACGTAACTTTGACCGTCATCAACGCGTTGAAGATACTGACCTCACCCTTTATACCCTTCTCGGCACAGCAGCTACACGAGATGCTCGGCTTCCAGGGTGACGTACACAACGAGAGTTGGGCCAAACCGGAGCTACCGGGAGGCCAGGCGCTCGGCACACCCACTCCCCTCTTCGACAAGCTTGACGAAGCCAACCTGGAGGCGGAAAACGAGCGCCTGGGCAGCCTGTGGGTGGACCCCGAAGGTCCGGTGGCGCAGCAAGGCCCTCAGGAGCGGGTGGTCATCTTCGAGAACCGGATACGCACTCGGAAAGAGTTGGGCTAGGAGTGGGCGACCTAAGTTATCTATGGATAAAAGTTGAGAGCGGGAGGTAAGTGAGATGATTCACCCTATAGAGCAACCACACATTGTACGGGAAGATGGAATACTAGGTGGTGAGCCTGTAATCAAAGGCACCCGAGTACCTGTACGGGCTATTGTAGAAATGTGGAGAATGGGCGTATTGCCCGAGGAAATACCATCCCGTCTGCCGCACCTTACACTGGCTCAAGTATTCGGCGCGTTAAGCTATTTCAGCGACCATCAAGAGGAGATCATGCGCTACATAGAGCGAAATAGAATTCCGAAAGAGCTGCTTCATCCGTTAGTTAGAGACCTTGACTAAGCTCTTTGCCGAACTTTATTTGGATGAGGACGTGGATGTACCGCTCGCCCAACTGCTACGGCATCACGGCTTCTCGGCAACCACGGCGCGAGACGCCAGACAACTCCACAGACCTGATGCAGAGCAGTTGGAGTATGCAGTTGAGCATGGCATGACCTTGCTGACATATAATAGGGACGACTTCGAGGCTTTAGCCCGGCAGTATTTTGAAACTAATCAACCCCACTATGGCATCATCATAGCGGTACAACGGTCTCCCCACCAACTTCTCCGGCGGCTGGTATTAGTCCTGAACGATATAACAGCAGACGAAATGGAGAATCAGTTGGTTCATGTTTAGGTCACAATCCTAAAACAACAAACAAGGAGAACAACCAACCACACATGAAAGTACTAGTCACCGGCGGGTCCGGCTTCCTCGGCATCAACCTGATACGCTACCTGCACGCACGCGGGCACCAATGCGTGTCGCTCGACCTCATCGACTTCGACTATCCCGACATGGTGGACCATGTCACCGCCATCAAAGGCGACATCCGAGTGGAGGCCGACGTTCAGAAGGCGATGCAGGGCGTAGACCAGGTGGTGCACTGCGCCGCCGCCCTACCTCTCTACTCGCCCAAAGACATCTACACCACCGACGTCGAAGGCACCCGCATGGTGCTGGACGTGGCCCTGCGCAACAACTTGCAGCGCGCTGTGATGATATCCTCCACCGCCGTGTATGGCATCCCCGACCATCACCCGCTTGTCGAGAACGACAAGCTTGAGGGCGTCGGCCCCTACGGCCAGGCCAAGATACAGGCCGAGATGGTGTGTCTTGAGTACCGGGCGAAGGGCCTCATAGTGCCCATCATCCGCCCCAAATCGTTCATCGGCCCCGAGCGGCTGGGCGTGTTCGCCATGCTGTACGATTGGGCGCACACCGGGCACAACTTCCCCATGATAGGCAGCGGCAAGAACCGCTACCAGCTACTCGACGTGGAAGACCTCTGCCAGGCGATCTACCTCTGCATGACCCTGCCGGAGGAGAAGGTGAACGACACCTTCAACGTCGGGGCCAAGGTCTTCACCACGATGAAGAAGGACTACCAGGCGGTGCTCGACTACGCCGGTCATGGCAAGAAGATCCTCGGCTTTCCCGCCGCCCCCATGATCTGGACCTTGCGCCTGCTCGAAGCCCTGCACCTCTCCCCCCTCTACAAGTGGGTGTACGAAACCGCCTCCAAGGACTCCTTCGTCTCCATCGAGAAGGCCGAAAGGATACTGGGCTACAAGCCCAAGTACTCGAACAAGGACGCTCTGATCCGCAACTACAAGTGGTACGTGGAACACCTGGAGGACTTCAAGAACGCCTCGGGCGTGTCGCACCGAGTCCCGTGGGGCCAGGGTATCCTGGGCATCGTGAAGAAAGTCTTTTGAGAAGATAGACGATGAAGCCGCAAAGCATGCCCTGAGCACAGCCGAAGGGGCGCGAAGAGAGCAAAGGGCTGTGTAGCGACAACACGGACAGGAGCGCGAGACATCATGAACAATGACACGGAAGAGCCTAAAGAGCAGGTGAAATTGAGAGGCCGCCGCATCGAATTGGGGGAGATAGAAGCCGCGATAGCACAGCACCCTGGTGTGCAAGAGTGTGTAGTACTGGCTCGTGAGGATACACCTGGCAACAAGAGGCTGGTAGCTTATGTTCTTGTACGAGCAAGACAGGGCTCGCAGATAGAGCAGCCGCCCACATCTGGGGAGTTACGGCAGTCCCTCCAACAGAGATTGCCTGAGTATATGATACCAGCCGCTTTTATGTTGTTGGATGATCTACCACGCACTCCTAACGGGCATATAGACCGCCGAGCCTTGCCTGATGTAGACGTTGACAGTGACCTTGACAGCTCTGAAGTGTAAACAATGTACCCCGGCCCTTTTGCGTCTCTCTAACACTTCGTCTTTACGTGTCCTCTGCGCTCTTTGCGCCCCTTCGGCTGCGCTCAGGGCATGCTTTGCGGTTTCATCTTAATCCCGGCGGCTCCGTAACCCCTGTTGGATGCCTCGCTCCACCACCTGCTGGGCGCGCTCGGGGCCGTATCTCCCGAGGGGCTTGAACTGCTTGCCTTTGACCTCGTTGTAGGACACGAAGAAGTGCTCTATCTCGTCCACCAGGGCGCTGCTGATGTCGTCCAGCGATCTCACTTCCTTGTGGGCGTGCGAGTTGGCGGCCACGGCTATCAGGCGATCGTTGCGCCCCGTTTCGCCGTCGCGCTCCGTTTGTTCGGCCTCTATCACCCCGATGAGCCGGGCGGGCACAAGGCAGCCCACGAAGGCTGGTTCGTCCATCAGGATGAGCACGTCCAGCGGATCGCCATCCCCGCCCAGCGTGGAGGGCACGTAGCCGAAATCGTAGGGGAAGTAGGCCCCAGCGGGCAGCACGCCCCCAAGCTTGTATAGGCGCAGCTTCTCGTCGTACTCGTATTTGTTGCGGCTGTGCTTGGGCGTGTCCACGATGGCGTTGAGGTCGCCGCTGTCTTCATCGAACGCGGGCAGGCTGAGATAGGGGTCGGCGTTGGGTTCATGGGGCATGCTGTACCTCGTGTGACTCATAGTAGGAACCCACTATTTGCAGGTTTCGAGCCACACCGCCAGACACTTGATTGGGTGTCATAGAGAAGAGGGCAGCCGTTCTACATCAACGGGCCTGCCCTCTTTGCTTTTTCTGTGCCGGCGAGAATATCGACACTTACCCTAGCGGTCCAGGTCGCCACCACCCCAGGGCGGGTTGTCGGCGCCCAGGTCGGACAGGGTAGTGCTCGCGTCGGGCACCGCACCGCCCAGGCGGGTCAGTATGCCGGTAAGCGCGGCCTGCTCGGCCTGCAAGCTCTGGCGCATCTCGTACTGCTCGGTGCCGCCTGTCTCCTCACGCAACATCGGGATGTACTGGCTGAGCGCGTTGACGAGGGCCGCGACCTCATTCTGGTCCAGGTTTAGTTGCATTAGTTACACTCCTTTGGTTGGCTATGCAACTTACCCCTGCAAGTTTAGTTCCAACATAGAGCTAAGCAGATATGAGGCGAACGCTACTCACCAGACATCATGTCGGGCAAGGCCATCAACAAGAAACTCCACACTGTGGCAGTAATAAATGCCATAGACTTGTGGTTCTTCCTTACGAATATAATCCTCCGTCGTGCTGATGAGTTTCTCTCTAAAGCAAAAATCCAATGGCTGATAAGTATCCATATACACCAAGATCGCTGTATCAGAGCCACTGGTTTTCTTAAGTTTGTCGAGAACTCGATTGAACGCAAGGGTAATCCATTGTTCCGCCTGCTCATCAACATCCACTATTTCTGGTTCTGATTCAATCTCACGTCCGACTCTTTTGATACGGCCCGAGCTCCATCTAAAACCATGCCTTGCTACTGACTGACCGCGCATTGTTGAGTCATCAGTCTCTGTAGTAGTAACTTCTACTTTGATTTTGGTTTCTGGAATGTTTATCCCAGGATAGCCGCGCACCCTGAGCGTCGCATCGAAAGGACCATTTCCAACTAGGCACTGGACAAAGACATCATGAAATGGCTTGAAAAAGTGCAGACCCAAGCATGCCACAGGTATAGCTTCTTCAAGGAATCTCTTAACGTTGGTACCCTTACGTTCAAAATAGATGGTATTGAAATCGGCATCTTGCTCCATCTGCGCCAATTTCTCGTTGATCCACCTACACATGTCGAACACATGTCGCTCTTGCTCATACTCTGAGGTTTCGATATCGAACCTAGGATCCTGTCTACTCATAATTGCTCCTACTCCTTGCTACGCCGCCGAATGCTCCCCCACAAGCTCTATCGCCGTGACGTTGACCAGCGGCTGCGGGTTGAGCAGGTCTATATCCCCCACCACCTCGTCCACCAGGCCCATGTTGAGGCACTGCCAGGCGGTGAAGTGGTGCTCGCGGCCCTGCATGAAGTGCTCGATCCAGTAGCTCGGCTTGTTGTAGGGGTCGCCCAGCGTGTTGCGTCGGGCCAGCGTCTCGGCCATAATCTGCTTGCGCTTCGCCACGCGGTCGGCCTGGTCCTCGAACAGAAGGGTCTCGGCCTGCTTGTCGGCGGTGAACTGTATCGTGTGGATGTGCGCCATGGCGGAGCTATCCATCTGCCGGTGCGTGCCGAACTGCGCGATCAGGAAGGCCGTGCTGTACACCCCACCCTGTATGCGGGTGTGCACCTCGAAGCCCATCTCGCGGATTCGCATGAGGGTGGCCGCCAGGTGGAAACCGCCGTCCAGGCTGCCGCCCACCGAGAAGAGGGTGAGCACCACCGGCGGCCTGGGTACCGCGCCCCTGTTCGCGTAGGCGAAGCGCAACAGCGACTGCGACAGCTTGACCGCGCTTTCCGGCGTGATCTCGCCCGACAGGAGAAACTCCCCATATTGTTCCAGTTCCGCATCAGCGGGAAGCCATGTGCCATGTTGTACTGCGTTCATGATGTATCTACCTCGTGTTTCATAATATAAAAACAAAAAGGGCTGACCTCATCGGCCAGCCCCTCTAAGCGTGTGCTAAGTTCACTTCATTGTGTTACTTATGCGCTATCCCGGTGTCCCCGGCGAGAAGTAGGCCATTGTGGTGCATACACATGCACATCGACATACACATGCAACAGGCGCAGACATCGCAGGCGCGCGACTCAGCAGAGCAGTTCCCCCGCCCCGCCGAAGCCGTTATGCTGCTGTTGTGTGCGTCGTTCATGTAATGGCTCTCACCCGAAACCCGGTAATTTGGGAAAGTATACCATAGGGAATTACAGTCGGCAATACTGCATTTTCCACGAGTTGCATAGGACGACGCTCGGCCAGTGGCGAGTCAAGAGGCACAGGATGCAAAGCCGACGCCCGTCGATTGAAATCGCGGGCTACATTCTGCGAAGTCTGCCGCAGGGCAGACTGGTGAATCACAAAACATCTTGAAAGGCCTGATGGGATGTTGTAGTCCCGTAGGGACTTTGCAAGGTGTAGCCCTCGATTTCAATCGACGGGCGTCTCTCATGCAACCTCTAACATGCCTACCGTCTTCTGCATCTCTGCTGCCGAAAAAGACCGCACCATGCACAGCTCTCCCACAAGAAAACACAAACCGCCCAGAAGACAATGTGGGGCGAGCATTTGTCTGCTCACCCCCACATTCACTAACCCTTATCCCCTGCCGTCCGCAGAGGCCATGACGACTATGGAATAGCCATTTGGATGTGGCCGCTGGTGTCCGTACCGGCGCTGAAGCTCACCACCCGCACTAGCCAGTTAGCCCCGGCGGCGAAATCAGCCGGGGTGACCACGTAGTTGGCGCTCAGCGTGCTGGGGCCGTCCTGGCGGGCGTAGAAGCCCGTTTGGCCGGGGCCGTTGATGATCAGCGCCAGGTTAGCGGGCGTGCCGGTCCAGTTCGTCTGGGCGGCAAGAGGCCCCGGTCCCCTCAGGACGACCACGCTCACGGCCGAGCCGCTGTTCGGCGACACGACGAAGTTGGTCTGAAGCGGGCTGGTGGGAGAGCCACTGGGGTAGGTGATCTGGATGCTGCCCTCCGCCTCGCCCGCGCCAAAGCTGGCAACCGCCACACGCCATGTGTCGCCCGTGGCGAAGTCGGCCGGGGTGACGGTGTAGGCCACCTCCAGCGTGCTAGCGCCGTCCTGGCGGGCGTAGAAGCCCGTTTGGCCGGGGCCGTTGATAATCAGCGCCAGGTTAGCCTGAGAGCCGCTCCAGGTGGCCCTTGCCCTGATCTGGCCCGGTCCAGTCAGCCGCAAGTAATAGTAAGTGCGGTTGGACAACACATTGACCGGGTGGGTCCATATCTGGGGCGGGACTGCCGTTGCGGTCGCGGTGGGCGCGGGAGGCGCTGTGGCAGTGGCCGTGGGCGCAGCGGGAGCGGTTGTGGCGGTAGCCGTGGCCGCTGCGGGAGGAGCAGCAGTCGCCGTAGGACCGGCAGGCGGCACCGTCGGTGGTGGTGGCGCGCCACCGTAGCGCCAGTCGTAGTAGTGCTGGCCGATGTTGCTCATCTGCACCTGGAAGCCCGCCGGGGCGTTAGGCACGTAGGTGACCACCCGCCGCTCGAACGCCTGGATCATCACGTCCACGTTAGGCTGGTTGGCTATCTTCACCTTGGCCCAGTACGGCTCGGAGATGGGTAGACCTGTCGTGTAGAACCACGGGTCGGACAGCCGCCCATTGACAGTCTGCCCGGTAGCCGAGTTGTGGACCGGACCGCTGACGTTCAGGAAGTCCCACACGACCTGTGGGATGTTGTGCTTGGTAGAGCCTTCGAAGAAGGCGAGCCTGGCACCGGGGAGATTGGCCCTTGAAGGGTCCTCACCGACCTGCCCGGCCTTGTTGATAGTGGCCGTGGCAAACTGCCCCGTCCTGTTCGCGGCGGGGTGGTCGCCCAGCGTCGTGTTAGCCACTCCCTGGAAGCTAACGTAGGTGGGGGCGTTGGGGTCGTCGGTGTCCGAGGCGAGAGGGATGTTGGCGGCCGGACGATTGACGTAAGCATGGTTGCCCACCTGCATCCTACCGGAGATAAGCTCCACGGTGAGCAGGCCGTTAGTTACGAAGAAGGGATTGCTCTGGTCGCCGCCCGGATTGTTGATCTCCATACGGCTCTTGTCGAAATACTGCACCAGGCGCTTGCCGCCCGGCCCTTCCGCGTAGTCCTCGACAAGACCGACCGTGTTGGGGTTAGGCCCCCAGTACCACGAACGCTGCACCAGCCCGAACGACACCGGCCTGTCGGTGCGCTCCCAGGTGCGCTGGAACGCCGGGTGCGCGAAGTTCTCCACCGCGGCCGCAGCCGGAGCGTGGAGCGTAGATGCCGCAACACTCCCCGACCCCGCGAGGGCGGGCACGGCAAGCGCCGCCAGCGTCACGTACGATATGACCCTCTGTCTGTTCCTCATCCTTAAGCCTCCTATACCGTGGCGAAGGGCAGCAATTGATAGCGCCCATACGCACGGATATGCGTAATTGCCGCTTATTATACAGCGGAATTGCCGGGCGTGGGACATTGCGCCCTAGCAAAAAAGTACCATATGAAGGCTTAAATCAGCGCCAGTTCCCGCCCAACCTTCTCAAAGGCACCTATGGCGGTGTCCATCTGCTCCTGCGTGTGCGCGGCCGTGATGATAGTGCGCACGCGACTCTTGGCTTCGGGCACTGTGGGGTAGCCGATGCCCTGCGCGAACACACCCTCCTCGAAGAGGCGGTCGCTCAGCTTGTAGGCGTTCTCGCCGCTGCCCGCGATTACCGGGGTGATAGGCGTCTCGCTCTGGCCGATGTCGAAGCCGAGCTTCTTCAGCGCGCCCTTGAAGTAGCGGGTGTTCTCCCACAGGCGGTCTATCAGCTCCGGCTCCGTTTCCAGCACGTCCACGGCGGCCAGGCAGCTAGCGGCCACGCTTGGAGGCAGGGCGTTGGAGAAGAGGAAGGGGCGGGCCTTGTGGATCAGGTAGTCGCGCAGGTGCTGGATGCCCGCCACGTAGCCCCCCTGCGAGCCGAACGCCTTGGAGAATGTGCCTATCTGTATGTCCACCCGGCCGTTCAGATCAAAGTGGTCCACGCTGCCCCGACCGTTGCGGCCCAGCACCCCGGATGCGTGGGCGTCGTCCACGTAAGTAGCCGCGCCGTACCTCTCCGCGAGGGCTACAATGTCGGGCAGGGGCGCGATATCGCCGTCCATGCTGAACACGCCGTCGGTGATGACCATCTTGGTGCGCGCGCCCTCGGCCTGCTTCAGCTTGTCCTCCAGGTCGTTCAGGTCGAGGTGCTTGTAGATGTGCCGGGAAGCCTTCGACAGCCGGATGCCGTCGATGATCGAGGCGTGGTTCAGCTCATCGGATATGATGGCGTCACCCTCCACGAGCAGGGACTGGAGCACCGCCTGGTTGGAGGCAAAACCCGACTGGAAGGTGAGGCAGGCCTCGGTGTGCTTGAAGGTAGCCATGCGCCGCTCAAGCTCGTCGTGCAGGTCCATCGTGCCGATGATGGTGCGTACCGCCGCCGTACCGACGCCGTGGTCGCGCACCGCCTGTAGTGCGGCTTCCCGAAGGCGCGGGTGGGTGGTCAGCCCCAGGTAGTTGTTCGACGACAGGTTGATGACCTCCTTGCCGTCGATGTTGCACACCGCCTTTTGCTCGCCGTTCACGATGCGCAAGCGGCGGAACAGGTGCTTCTGCTTGAGGGCGTCTATCTCCCCTTCGAGACGGCTACGCAGGGCTTCTTGCATGCTCTTACCCCTCCTGGCTCATTGTGTAATTGTATGCCCCGACCCAGAGAGGGCGGCGATGGCCCCTTCCAGGTCCGCGGCTTTCACCATGATATAGTCGGTGTCGTACGTAGATACCGCGAAGATGCTGATACCCGCTTCGGCCAGCGGCACCGCCAGCGAGGCCAGTATACCCATTAGGCCAAAATCGAGCGGCCCTCGCACCTTCAAGCAGCGCCAGCCTCCCTCACAGAGCACTCCCTGTGGCACGGCACCCTGCTCGCACACCACCGAAAGCTCGTCAGCCGTGCGTGTCACCGAGAAGAAGCTACCCGACACCGCCCACCCCGGCACACCGCCGTCACCGCCCAGCCTGCACACCGCGTATGTGCCCGGCAGCACAGCGAGAGTCAGCGCGATTTGGGACATGGCACATTATAAATGAGGAAGGGGTATCGCAGAAATGCCACGACTGCTACCAGGGCCAAGACCAGCACTATCCTCCTTATTGTCATCCTGAGCGTAGCGAAGGATCAGTAGCCCGTTCCTGACAACCTCTTGTTCAGCACCCAAAACCCCCTTGTCATTCTGAACGCAGTGAAGAATCTCGTCCTCCACCGAGATGTTTCTACTTTCTTGCGGTGCTGTGTGGCTGTAGGAAGAGTGGCATTTGGGTGCTGAAGGACGAGATTCTTCACTGCGTTCAGAATGACAAAGAGAAGCTTTGGGTGCCCTGAGAGATACAGCCAAGCACAGGTGACTGATCCTTCGCTACGCTCAGGATGACAGAGGGGAGCTTTAGTCTATGACACCAAAGCTCCCCCTTATGAGTAACACTGCCTAACGAACGACATTTGCCTTACGAGCCTAGCATCTTCCTCACGAAGCTGTTCCCACCCGGCACGTCGCCTAGCACCTGCCCTGTCTGGCCGTTGACCACCAGCCGGAACGTGCGGTCGCAGTATGTATAGGCCGTCGTGTACACGGGTAGGAGCAGCAGCTTGTAAGACTGGACCGACAGGCCCGTGCGGTCCACGCTTATGTTGCGGCTGGAGTCGTCCATATCCACGCCCGTTTCGAGGGCCACTTGTTTATTGCTCTCTTCCACCGCACGCTGCCGGGCCACTATTGAAGCGTCAGCCAGGGACACCGAGTAGATTTCGGCGGGCCAATTGACCAGAACCTCCGGGCTGTAGCGCTGCGCATAAGGCAAATGGTACTGTATGCCCCGGAACATCTCGGCGGGCAGCGATTGGCTGGCGGGCACCAGCACATCCGTCACGATAGTGCCCACCGCGCCGGTGGAATGGACCAGGTTGTTCTTGTTCTGCTGCCGCCGGGCTACCGTGTCGGCGGCGCTCTCGGCAACCATGCTGAAGCTACCCAGAGCCATCCCCAAGGCCACCCCGCCCAGGCCCGCCACCATATCAACGCTGTCCAGTTCTTGAAAGTCCCGGTCGGCGCGTATCCAGCCGCTCCAGCGCACCTCGCCCACTATGTCGAACGTCCAGAAGGGCAGGTACACAGGTTGGGGCAGGTGCATCGTAGCCACGCGGGGCAGGTCGTCAGGCACACCCATCAGCCGCGCCTGCTCGCCAAGCCAGTGTCGGGCGTACCCAAGGGCCGAGTGCGGGTCGAAGGTGAAAGGCACTATGCCGTCGGGTTCGCGCAAGTCGTTCCTGCTTCCCACAACTTCAACCACGACGTAGGGCGAGCCACAATAGGCGCAACGGGCCGATACGCGCGCCGGGGCGAAAGTGACCTCGGCACCACAGCCCCGGCACTGTAACAACCTCTGCTGTGGCAACACCCAGGCGTGGCCCTCCTCCGTGTAGATGGCGGCTACCCAGTCCTGGTCACTCACCTCCCCACCGACCGCACCGGCAGCATCGTCCACTACCTGGCCGCTTGCATCGAGTTTAGCGCCGCAGAACTGGCAGCGTAACGCGCCCACGATGGGGTCGTACCTGGCGACCGCCCCGCACTTGGGGCAGGGGAACCGCTTTCCCTCCAGGCTGCTTATCTGCTCGGGCTGCAAGGTCGGCGCGGCGTTCTGTGTAGCGTTAGCCCGCATCCGGGTAGGGTCGAGCCTGCCGTCCAGGATGGCCTTGTCGCGGCGGGCGTCGGCGTGGCCCGGCTGCATCGAGAGCGCGTTCTCCAGGCATTCGGCCTTACGCTGGGGGTCGTCGGTGACGCGGGAGAGCCAGTACCAGGCCTGCGCCTGCTGGTCCATATCGGCGTCGGTGAGCGTAACCCATTCCAGGTAGTGCTCGGCCTCCGACCAATCGCGCCGGTCACCCGACTGGGCCGCAGCCAACCCTTTGCTCAATAGTTCGTGGGCGTGACCTCTTGCTAGAGACATAATGGACCCTCTTGTGGACGATGGACGATGGACGATGGACGATGGCAGGAATGGCAAAGGTGCCTTGAGCCTAGTTGCTACTAAGCTGTGGAAGCATTCATGTATAGAATAGCGGTTCTGTCGCTCGGTTTGAATGCTCCTAGTACAAAATCAGGAGAAAAGTACTCCCGCTAACTCCTCCATTACGCTTAGATATCAGATGCTACAGCTAAGAATTACACCGGGAGGCCCACATGAGCAGTCTAATTCAGACGTGGGTATTGACGACATATCGACACTGCGCATATAATTGTTTGTACAGGAAGTCTGTACAACATATCTGGAGAGTCTTGTCAGGTATGCTTACTAAAGGGAGTTACGAATATGCCCATTGAAACCACGTACACGCAGGCTAGAGCCCACCTGGCCGAATACCTGGATAAGGCTGTGCAGGACCGCGAGATTGTTATAGTACATCGCAAAAATAATGCTGATGCAGCCATAATTGCAGCCGATGATCTTCGGAGCTTGCAGGAGACAGCTTATCTTCTCCGTTCCCCTCAGAATGCAAGTCGCTTGCTCGCGGCTTTAGAAAGGGCACACTCCGGCGAAGGTGCGGGCTTTGCTTCTATAGAAGACTTAAGAGCGCGTCTGGGCCTAGATGAGAGCACGCAGGAATAACATAGTTAGCCAATGCCGCCGAAACGTCCGAAGGTACCAAAAACAGAAGGGAATGCTGATTCTAGCAACCCAAAGCGTGACATTGTCTTACAGCTGGAGTGCTTGGAGGACCTTCAGTATTGGATAGCGACAGAGTGGCGGACGGCTCAGCGAGTCCTGGAGCTTATAGAAGAAGTAATGCGCACACCATTTGAAGGTACGGGTAAGCCCGAGCACCTCAAACACTTCGGTGCTAATGTGTGGTCACGGCGCATAAATCAAACAGACCGGCTGGTGTATCTGGCGCGCAACGATCGCATAGACTTCTTACAGGCACGCTACCATTACGGGCGGGAATAAATACACACCTGTTAAAGTGCAAAAAAGGGGACGCCGCGGAGGCGTCCCCTTTTATGTGCCGAATAGCCAGGCAGTAGGATATAAGAACAAGCGCTATTACACATCCAGGCAGCGATAATCGTCCATCGTCCATCGTCCATCGTCCCTACGGAAACATCGCCACCTTCGCCGCCTGGCCGTTGTTCATCAGATCGAACGCCTGGGCAAACTCGTCCAGCTTGAAGCGGTGGGTGATTACCGGGGTGGGGTCCACCATGCCGGTGATGATGAGGGCCTGGGTCTGGTACCAGGTCTCCCAGATGAGGCGGCCCGATATGCCATAGATGGTCGCGCCCTTGAAGACCACATCGTTCGCCAGGTCGATCTCGATGGGCCGCGACGGGATGCCCAGCATCGACACGCGGCCGCCGTTCCGCAATGCATCGAACCCCTGCTTGATAGCGCGCCAGTTGCCCGACATCTCGCACAGCACGTCCACCCCGATGCCCTCGGTCTCCTGCTTGATAATCTCCACCGGGTCGCTCTCGGCGCTGTTGATGGCTATGGTAGCGCCCATCTTCTCGGCCAGGGCGAGCCGCAAGGGGTTGATGTCGGTGGCGTACACGGCCTTCGCGCCTGCCGCCCTCGCTATGCCAATCGCCCACAGCCCAATCGGCCCGCAGCCTGTGACCAGCACCGTCTTAGCGGTGACGGGGGCGCTCAGCACGGTATACACCGCGTTGCCGAACGGCTCCTGTATCGAGGCGATTTCGGGGGCCATGTCGGAGGGGTTCTTCCAGGCGACTTTGGCGGGCACGCTCACGTACTCGGCGTAGCAGCCGTCGCGGTCGATGCCGAGTATCTTCACCTTGGGGTCCACGTTGGCCTGGCAAATCTTGGTCTGGTAGGAGTCCTCGGAGGTGATGTGCGTCTCCAGCGACACATAATCGCCCACCCGGACGTCGCGGACGTTCCTGCCACGCTCCACCACGTCGCCGGAGCATTCGTGCCCGAACACCAGGGGGGTCTTGATGCGGGACTGCGCCCAGGCATCCCAGTTGTAGACATGCAGGTCGGTGCCGCAAATGGTGGTGGCGCGCACCTTTACCAGCACGTCGTCAGGGCCAACCTCGGGGATGGGCACGTCCACCAGTTCCGCGCCAGGCTCAGGGCGAGCCTTGCAGAGGGCGCGCATAGTCTCCGGCATCTATCTTCCTCCTCAGTGAGTGTGGCTACAGCGTTGTAGCTTGGTCGCCAGGGAACACAAAACACTAGAGTATATCACTCTTGACTGGGGTATGCACAGCCATTGGTTGCCCCAGCTTCGTGCTGATTGGTCTGCTCCCTAGAGAGGATTGGTGGGGCAGTAGTCAATAGACCCATGCCATGTGCCATTCCGGCTCGATTTGCCTTCTACTACAGCCTCTTGCCGGCGAAGGCGGCGGAGTGCTGTTTTGCTGCTACTGCCTTTGCTTCTGCTTGCGGCGTTTCCTCTCTATCCGGTCATGCGCCCGCTTGCTTTCAAGATTGAGCCATAGGTATACGCCGCCTATTGCTAGCATAAACAGGATGGCTATTATCGGCTCCCAGGACATTACTGCCTCCTATCTCCTATGGCCCTTAACTTCTCTGCGCGTTGTCCCCCGCGGCCCACTCAGCGAATCGACGTTCCCGCTCTATATCTTCAAGCCATTCTAGCAGAGCAGCGGAACGTATCATAGGAAAGTGCCCGTTCAGATTTGCTATGGGTAAGTCACCCTCCTACACAGCGCGCTCAAGGCAAGTCCAGTAATGAGGACTGAGGACTGAGGACTGAGGACTGAGTAGTGGTTAGTGGTTAGTGGTTAGTGGTTAGTGGTTAGCACGCCTGCCAACAACAATCCTAATCTTTGCGCGTCCTTTGCGTTCTTTGCGCCTTTGCGTTTTCGTCTCCTACCATCGTCCATCGTCCATCGTCCATCGTCCATCGTCCGTCACCCGCCTTCCTTCCCCAGCAGTTTCTTCAATTCGGCTATCGCGGTCTCGCGGCTTTCGGGGGTCATAATCTCGGTGGCAAGAGGGTGCCCGCGCCAGTCTTCCGTGTAGATGCCGTGCAGTTCCAGTAGAGAGGCCACGGCGTGATGCCGCACCAGGGCCTCCGGGTCATCGAGCGCCTTCCACAACGCG
Organism: Chloroflexia bacterium; assembly: GCA_036388595.1. Lineage (GTDB taxonomy): Bacteria > Chloroflexota > Chloroflexia > QHBQ01 > JADMIH01 > JADMIH01. Next base: position 1,326 of record DASVRN010000127.1, on the reverse strand, counting down.
TCTATGCTCGCGGGGGTCTTGACCATCTTGAGGGCTATGGCAGCGTCCACGCGCTCCCCCCAGAATGAGGCCACGTGCAACACCGTGATGAGCACCTCGGCGGCACGCGGGTACTGCTCGATCTCCCAGAGGGCACCGGCTGTGTTTATCAGGTCGGTGCCGCGCGCGGTCTTTAGCCGCTCCTTCAGAGGCGCAACCGACCGCTGAGAGCGCAACGCCTCAAGCCCACGGGCGGGCCGGGAATCGCTGGTACTGAGGCCCTCCAGCAACAGCCGCTCGGCCTCCTCCCGCTCCTCCCCCTCCAACGCCAGCAACGAGTTTATATCCAGGCCATCGTGCCAGGCCATGTAGGGGTCGCCAAAAAAGCTCTCGTAAAAGCTATCCCAATAAACGGATGGCATGTGTGCTCCTGTGGGGACGAGAGACGATGGGAGTGATGAGGACTGAGTAGTGGTTAGTGGTTAGTGGTTAGTGGTTAGTGGTTAGTGGTTAGTACCTAACAATCCTATCTTGGCGCTGTTCTTGGCGTCCTTGGCGTCTTGGCGGTTCCGTCTCTTACCATCGTCTATCGTCTATTGTCTATCATCTGAGGCGCTTATTTTGGCGGCCAAGATGAAATCGTTCTCCGAGAGCCCCTTGATAGCGTGGGTGGTCAAGTCCAGGCGCACGCGGTTCCAGGAGATATGTATGTCGGGGTGGTGGCCCTCTGTCTCTGCAAGGTCTGCCACCTTGTTGACGAAGCTCATTGCCTCTTTGAAGTCCCTGAGCTTGAAACGACGCACCAGCTTCTTCTCGTCGGGCTTTAGTTCCCAGCCGGGCACCTGCTCCATCATGCGCTCGGCTTCTTCCAGGGGCATGGGTGGTGTGCCTGCTTCACAGGCTACGCAGTACTTCTGTGTCAGGCCAGTGGTCATAGGGGTGACTCCTTAACTGCTGTAAGACTATTCTATCACCATCTAAGAATCGCCATCGCCAGGCGCGAAGTAGTCCAAAATCTCCTTCGCCAGTTCGGCGGGACGATGGAGCGGCACGTCGTGTATGGTATCGGGCATGATTACCGACTTGTGGTTGGTAAGGTAACGCTCGGCGCGGGCCACTCCCAGCAGCTTGGCGGTATTGTACGACTCCTGCTGTGGCGTCCTGGCCTCCGGTAGCGCGGTAACAATCAACGCGGGGCACTGCACGCTGCTGAGCAGGTCTTCGGGGCGGGTTTCCCAGATAGTGCGCAGGATAAGCATGTGGCTGTCGCGGCTGAGGCGGTTCGCCAGCGCGCCGTTTGGCTGCTCTTCTATCATGGCGCGCAGGAACTTGGCAATGAAGTGCCGG
>DASVRN010000126.1:0-15434 GCA_036388595.1 Chloroflexia bacterium | reverse complement strand
AGTCCCCTTGTGGGACTTGGTAAAGTGTAGCCCCCGATTTCAATCGTGGGGCGTCGCCTGGCACCTTATGTGGCTCTATTAGCCGACTTTCCTTCGTTAGCATGGTACTCAGAATGACAAAGGCGGCGCTTGGTCCTGGATAATCAACCCTAGCCACCAGCAACAGGGCACGATGCACCATGCACCATGCACCATGCACCATGCCCCTACAACCACACTTCCCCACATCCGTTACTCCTACATACAGGGCGAACTTATGCATCGGGGTACTTTTCCTCATTTTGACAAACGCCGTAACCCCGACCTATAATCGGCCCGACACTTTATGACAAGCTCGCCTCCGCACGGGAGAAACCATGCGCCTTCACACACGCAACATCTACATAGCCTGCGGCGTACTTGCCACACTCCTCATAGCGGTGGCCCTCAACAGCAGCCGCCCTGCCGAAGCAGCACAGAGCCAGACAGCAGTGCGCTGGGCCTTTTACGTCACGCACAACCCTAACTCCCTGGTCTCCCTTCGGGCGAACGTGCAGCACCTAAACTACGTCTCGCCCTTCTACTACACGGTCAACATAACCGGCACCGTCGCAGGCAGGGACCGGGCAGACGCCAGCACCCTCATCCGCAGTGCCGGGGCCAAAAACCTGCCCATGGTCCAGAACACGGCCCAGTACAACGCCTTCAGCCCCGTGCTCTCAGACACGCTCAAGCGCGACTCGCTCGTCAACCAGATAGACAACATTGTCACCGCCAACAACTACGACGGCATCACCATCGACTTCGAGGGCCTCAACCCCACCGACAAGCCGCACCTGACAGCCTTCATGGGCAAACTCTACGAGCGGCTGCACGCCAAAGGCAAGCTGGTAGCGATGGCGGTAGCCCCCAAGACGCGGGACGTCACCACAGGCTGGGCCGCCGTTTACGACTACGCTGCCCTAGCCCAGTACACAGACTACATCCTGGTCATGGCTTACGACTTCCACTATCGAGGGGGCGACCCAGGCCCTATTGCCCCCATGTACAGGCTGCACGAGACGGCGACGTATACCCTTGCCCGCATACCCGCCAACAAGATCATCTGGGGCGTGGGCGTCTACGGCTACGACTGGCCCACCAATGCCGAGGGCAAGTCCACCGGCAGCGCCGAGTACCTGACCCACGAGCAGGCCCAGGCCATTACCAGGCTGCCCGGCGCATCCTTCGGCTACGACGTGGAAGCCCAGTCCCCCTTCGTTCGCTACACCCGAGCCGACCAGACCCGCGAAGCCTGGTACGAGGACCGCCGCAGCTTCGAGGCCAAGCTGGACCTCATAGCCCGCTACAACATGGCAGGCTTCGGCATCTGGCGGCTCGGACAGGAAGACCCCGGCATCTGGGCCGCCATCAACGGCAACCGCCTCCCGGCACAACCCACACCACCTACGAGCACACCAACCACGGGCCGCACGGTCGCCACCTCCACCCCCACACCTACTTACACGCCCGCGCCACCCACCGCCACACCCACTCCTACCCGCCCCGCCGCCTGCCTGCCAATCGCCACCTTCAAATCGTCGTCCAACAAGCTCTTTTTCGAGGCCACGGGGCACAGCCTGGGTGGCATATTCCTCCAGTACTGGCAGAAGAACGGCGGCCTCCCCATCTTCGGGTACCCGCTGACCGAGGAATTCACCGAGGTTTCGCCCACCGATGGCAAGCCGTACAAGGTCCAGTACTTTGAGCGCAACCGCTTCGAGCACCACCCCGAATACGCGGGCACTCCCAACGAAGTGCTGTTGGGCCTCCTGGGCGTGCAGGCGCTAGGCAACCGTGTCTTCCCCGAAGCCATCGATTTCCAGCCAGGTCCCGACACCCTATACTTCCCCGAGGTCAGGCACAGCCTGAGCGGGCCTTTCCTGAAGTACTGGCAGGGTAACGGCGGTCTCACCCGGCTAGGCTACCCCGTCACCGAGCCTATCCTCGAACAGAGCAGCATCGACGGCAAGACCTACAGCGTCCAGTACACCGAGCGCGCCCGCCTCGAATTCCACCCCGAATACGCGGGCACCCAGTACGAAATCCTGCTCGGCTTGCTCGGCCTGGACATCTCCCCCTGCCACTGAGACGATAGGAGTGATGAGGACTGAGGACTGAGTACAGGGAGGCACTCTACCCAACCATCATCCACTTGGCGCGTTCTTGGCGTCTTAGCGTCTTGGCGTTTCCGTCTCCTATCGTCCATCGTCCATCGTCCATCGTCCGATATGTTATAATCCCCTATTACCCCAAGCAATGACGCAGGAGGCAGGCCGATGGCCGACGTACGCGATTTACAGGACGAGCAGGACGAGCAAGAGGAGCCTGTAACCATAGACCTCGACATCCAACGCGAGAGGCTGCTATCACTCCAGACCCAGTTGGAGCACGACATCGCCGTGAAGACCGAGCAGATATCCGAGAGTGGCGACGAGCTGGACCCGGAGCGCGGAGGCGTCACCAACCACGTATCCGACGACGCCAACGAGACCGTCGAGCAGGAGATGATGCTCAGCCTCCAGATGACCGCCGAGCGCCAGCTTGACCGCGTGCGACAGGCACTAACTCATCTGGATGAAGGCACCTACGGCACCTGCGCCAACTGCGGCAAGGAGATCGCTCCCGCCCGCCTGGATGCCCTGCCCTGGGCCATTTATTGCATCGACTGCCAGCAGCTAGACGACAACGGCAGGCTCTAACTAAGGGGCCGCCCACGGCATAGTGCTGCCGGACCCAGGTTGCCGCCACAGCGCATGAGATTTCACCGCCAGTCCATCATAATAGTCGCCGTCGCAGCCGGCCTGGTGGTCCTCCTGGACCAGCTCAGCAAGCTGTGGGTAGTCGAGAACATATCGCAAGTACCCTCCCAGGTGCTGATAGAGGACTTCCTGCGGCTGCGCTTCACCCGCAACACCGGCGCGGCCTTCGGCATCTTCCAGGGCGGCGCGGGCGTGCTCAGCGTGGCGGCCATCGCCATCGTGGGCGCTATCATCTTCTCGGCCACCCGCATGGGCAGCAACAACCGCCTGACCGTCCTCTCGATGGGCCTAATCGTAGGCGGCGCGCTCGGCAACCTGATAGACCGCCTGCGCCTCGGCTACGTAGTGGACTTCATCGAAGTCTACGGCCCACGCGTGCAGATAGGCGACAGCGTCTACACCTGGCCCGTCTTCAACGCCGCCGACAGCGCAATCAGCGTGGGCGTAGTCCTCCTGGTAACCACCATGCTCTTCGGCAAATCGGACCACCCAACCCCACCCGTAACCACAGACCAACCGGAGAGCGCAACCACTCCCCACCCCGACGAAAAATACATACCCACCGCCGACGACAGGCAACCCACCAGTATTCGCTAACTACAGCAGCTCAAAATTAGTAATTCGTAATTCCAATGCCTCCTCCCCTCCATTGGCAAGTCGAACCCTCCAACACGGGAGAGCGCCTCGACCGCGCCATAGCCGCCCGCATGCCAGAGGTGTCGCGCTCGTACGCCGCCAACCTGATTGAGCGGGGTCATGTGTCGGTCAATGACATACCTGCCACCAAATCCAACCACAAGCTCAAAGCAGGTGACCTGGTCTCAGTAGACATACCTGCCCCCGAGCCAAGCAGCCTACAAGCCGAAGACATCCCCCTCAGCATCGTATACGAAGACGCCGACCTGCTGGTGATAGACAAGCCCGCCGGAATGGTAGTACACCCGTCGCCCGGCCACGCTGGGGGCACCCTGGTAAACGCCCTCCTCGCCCACGTGCCCGAACTGGAGCTAGACATGGGCGACGAAGCCCGCCCCGGCATCGTGCACCGCCTCGACAAGGACACCAGCGGCCTCATGGTAGTCGCCAAGCGCCGAGCCACCCACGAAGCCCTCTCGCGCCAGATGGCCGCCCGCACCATGCGCAAGGAGTACCTGGCCCTCGTACGCGGCAAGCCCAACCCCCCGGCAGCCGTAATCGAAGGCCCGATAGCCCGCGACCCCGACGACCGCCAGCGCATGGCGATCATACGGGGAGGCCGCCCCGCACGCACCCACTACACCACCGAGCAAGTCTACGGCAGCTACACCCTCCTCCGCTGCGTGCTCGAAACAGGCCGCACCCACCAGATTCGCGTCCACATGTCCTCGACCGGGCACCCCCTGCTGGGCGATGCCACTTACGGCAGGCCCACCCTCAAAGACGCCGAGCGCCTGGGCCTCACGCGCCAGTTCTTGCACGCCACGAAGTTAGGCTTTACAATCCCCTCAACAGGCGAATGGCGCGAATTCGACAGCCCCCTGCCGGAAGAGTTGCAGACGACGTTGCGGGGCCTTCAGCAATAGTCACTTTCAGGAGGGACGCATTTGTGAAAGTCAGGCTTTCTCCCATCACTTGGGCAGTTCTCCTATTAAGCATGGCGTTTCTCTATATGCTCTTAGTTCCCGTGAAAGCGTTGGCGTGTAGCATAGCCGTCCCGTTGGTGCCTATAAGTAAAGAGGACGAGGTGAAAAATCAGCTGAGAGAAGCCGATGCCGTTTTTGTCGGTAAGGTACTCAGCAACACCCCAAACTATCCCGGTCCAATACACAGGATTACGTTCGAGGTCATTACTACCTGGAAGGGTGTGAACGAGCCCCAAGTTACTGTTGTCACAAGCCGTGGAGGCGGTGATTGTGGCGCAGGAGACGCGCTCTATGTAGATGGTACCTATCTGATTTATGCCCACTTTAGCACTGGAAGCGAGCTTAGGGTAAATATCTTCAGTATTGGAGATATTGACACAGATACAAAGATACTCGGTCCTGGCAAGCGCCCAGGAGAACTGATAGGTATGCCAGCGTTGATACCCTTAGCGGTCTTGAGTATCACTTTAGGGTGCGCATTCAAGATACGGGCAACTAAAGGAAGGTAAGTCATTAACTGAAGAGGAACCCCATGCGCGTACTAATCACCGGCTCCAGCGGACAAATCGGCACCAACCTCGCCCTGCGCCTCCAGCAGCAAGGCCACTTCGTCTTCGGCGTAGACAAGCGGCTCAACACCTGGACCAACGACTTCCCCTACCTCCTGCAAGACCTCTCCAGCTATTACCCCGCCTACGAGAAGGGCATCGGCGGCGTAGAGTACCCGGAGGTGGACATCGTGGTGCACCTGGCCGCCCACGCCAAAGTACACGAGTTGGTGCGCCACCCCCATCGGGCCATGGAAAACATCACCATGACCTACAACGTGCTGGAGTTCTGCCGCCTGGCCCGCCTGCCCATCGTCTTCTCCAGCAGCCGCGAGGTCTACGGCGACATCCACCGCTACATCGAAGACGAGACCAAGCGCCCCAGCACCATGCACGAGGGCACTTCCGACTTCGCCTACACCGAGTCGCCCTACTCCGCCTCCAAGATCGCGGGCGAGGCCCTCATCTACTCCTACGCCCGCTGCTACGCCCTACCCTACATCGTCTTTCGCTTCTCCAACGTCTACGGCCGCTTCGACAACGACATCGAGCGCATGGAACGCGTCATCCCCCTCTTCATCCGCCGCATAGCCGACGACCAACCCATAACCATCTACGGCGAAAGCAAAGTGCTGGACTTCACCTACGTGGACGACTGCGTATCCGGGATTATCGCCGGCCTGGAAGCCCTGCAAGCTGGCCGCGTCAAGAACCAGACGATCAACCTCGCCTACGGCCGGGGCAACACCCTGGTCAAGATGGCCCAACTCATCGCTGAGGCCCTGGGCAAAGACCCCAAGATCACCCTCGCCCCCTCCCTCCTGGGCGAAGTCACCCACTACGTAGCCGACATCTCAAAAGCGCGCGACCTCCTCGGCTACAACCCCCAGGTGCCCCTCGAAGAAGGCATCCCCCGCACCGTAGCCTGGAACCTGGAATGGGAGAGCAAGCGTAATCAGCCATAAGAGACGAAAACGCCAAGACGCCAAGACGCCAAGGACGCGCCAAGCAATGGTGGTTTAGATATCCCAAGGAGAACCAGGGCACATTATAACGTGCGCTGCTCCTTTGATTTGAAAGAACAATCCTTAACCTTGGCGCGTCCTTGGCGTCTTGGCGTCTTGGCGTTTTCGTTTCTATCGAATTACTCAGAGCACTATGTCGCAATCGGGTAAGCAACCAGCGCGAATGCCGTTCGTTACAAGTACAGACACATCAATTGTGCAACCGGAGCAGCATCTTACAGGTAGATGTTATCATGGGGCGGATGTCAGTCCGCCTTTAATTTTGCCCGCGAACGGGGATAGATGGACGTCAGCGCATTCCGCAACCGCATACAGAAAGCCCTAGCCATAGCGATGCTCCTGGCAACGGGCCTCGCCACAGCCGCTCACACCCTGCCAAATGACGCGCACGCCCAGCCACAGGGCCGCTTCTACCCACAGACCGGCAAGACCCTGGCCCCTGAGTTCCTCGCCTTCTACGACGGCAGAGGCGGCGTGCCCATCTTAGGCTACCCCCTCACCGAGCCTGAGACCGAGGGCGGCGTGAAGGTGCAGTACCTGGAGCGCGCGCGCATAGAGTACCACCCGCAGAACCGAAATACCCCCTACGAAGTGCAGCTCGGCCTCCTTGGCAGCATACTCACCGCCGGGCGGCAGTTCCCCACGGTACCGCAAGCAAGCGCACCCGACACCCAGTACTTCCCCGAGACCCGGCACACCCTCTCAGGCCCCTTCCTGCGCTACTGGCGCGGCAACGGCGGCCTGGCCCTCTTCGGCTACCCTATCTCCGAGCCGTTGCAGGAAGGCGGCCTCACCGTGCAGTACTTCGAGCGCAACCGCTTTGAATTGCACCCTGAGATGGCAGGCACCCCCTACGAAGTGCAGCTTGGCCTCCTTGGCCGCGACCTCCTGGCCCAACGCGTGCAGGTGAAGAATACTACCGTCGCCATCCCCACCTACGCCTACGAGCAGGCCTTCTACTCACCCGCCAACGACCCTATCGCGCCCTACCCTCGCCTCGATTTCGACAAGGTAGGCCCGCCCTCCCCGCGCAACTACCGCCTCATCGTGCTGGAGAACAGGTACATCAAGCTCACCATCCTGCCCCAGGTGGGCGGCCGCCTCTACGAAGCCATCTACAAGCCCACCGGACACAACGAGCTTTACCGCAACCCCGTTATTAAGCCCTCGCGCTTCGGGGAGCGTGGCTGGTGGCTGGCGGCGGGCGGTATGGAGTGGGCCGCGCCTACCCAGGAGCACGGCATGATGGAGTACCTGCCGTGGGACGCCTCAATCCAGCGCAACAGCGATGGCGGCGCGACCGTCACCCTCAGCGCCAACGACAAGCTTACGGGCCTCTCGGTGGTAAGCACCGTCTCTCTCAGCCCGGAAGAAGCTGCCTACACCACGTCGAGCCGCCTTGAGAACCGCACCAACACGCAGGCGACGGGCCAGCTCTGGTCCAACGCCATGCTCGCCCCCGGCGGCACCAACACAGTGTCACCCCGCACGCGCTTCATCGTGCCCTCCAGCAGCATGGTGGTCCACAGCACCAACGACAGCAGCCTGCCCTCCGAGCACGGCATAGTCGCATGGCCCCAGCACAACGGCAAAGACCTGGCCGACATGAGCGCCTGGAACGGCTGGTTCGGGGCCTTCGCCATGCCCGCCGCCGACCGGGGCACCTTCGCCGCCGTCTACAACCCCGACGCCGACGAGGGCCTGGTCAAGACCTTCAAGAGCAAGGAGATGCCCGGCCTCAAGATATTCGGCTTCGGCCCCTCCCTCAACCCCGCCAACTACACCGACGACCAGTCGTCCTACGCCGAGCTGTGGGGCGGCATCGTGCCCACCTTCTGGGACAACGCGCTCTTCCCTCCCAACAGCGCCCTCGGCTGGACCGAACGCTGGCAGCCGGTCGCCAAAACCGGCGGGGTGAGCCTCGCGAGCGCCTGGGGCACCGTCTCACTTAATGGCACAAGCCTGAGCATCCTGCCAACCCGCCGCATCGAAGGCGCAACCCTCACCCTGCGCGCTCCAGACGGCACAAGCACCCGCGCCACCTTCAACGCCTACCCCGACCGCCCCACCACGCTCTCCGCGCCCAGCAAGGTAGCTGAAATCGAAATCACCGCGCCGGACGGCACGGTCCTGCTGAAAGGCACCCCCGCCCGCTAATGTCTGAAAGATAGCAACCAACAAAGAAGGAGTGGCATATGATTGCCACTCCTTCTTTGTTGGTTGCCCTCCTTAGTGCAGCTATTTGGGCAATTGTGAGGTGTCCACCACGTATACCCGGTAATCAACAGGGAATACGTAGCCTGGCGGCTTGCTTTCCAGTTCGACCATATTGACGACCTCTTCCCAGGCAAGCGCCCGCCCGTTTGAGACTCGTATTACAGGGTAGCCAAGCGGGCGTCCAGCCAGGTATACCAGGCGGTCCAGCGCCCTGTCGTACACAGGTGACGTCGCACCGAGCTTCCAGGTGGCAATCCGCTCGCTGAGGGTCATGCTCACGTAGGGACTTGAGTAGTCCGGGGCAACCAGGCGCGGGCTTTCCCCCTGGAGGTTGGTCAGGAAGCCCTGGCCGTAAACAGTCGAGAAGAATAGTGTATCGCCATCGAGCGCCAGCCCCGCCAAGCCGGTCAGCCCAGGTAGGTCCCAGGTCTCTCCGCTCTCCAGGTTGCGGAACGTTACCTTACCCAGGAAGTCAATCGTATAGTCATTGACACCCTCGCCATTGGTGGGGTACTCCAGCCACGCGGCGATAGGCCACGATAGCGCCGGGTAAGCGCCCACCTCGCTCAAGGTCGTGACTTCGCCGGTGGAGAGGTCCGCCCACTTGACGGCAGAGGGCACAACGCGCACGGGACTAAAGGGATCGGCTTTAGAACGGGTCTCGCGCCATATCGCGACTCCGCGGTCCACCTGCGGAATTTCAAACGAGCTGTAGGGTGCGTTCCGAGTCGCCCTTTCGTCCAGCAGGCGGGTCACGCCCGAGGTCAGGTTGTACGCCCGCACGCTGGACCTCTCATTCCAGACTACCCATTCTCCATCCGTATCAGCGCCAAGAGCCTGGCCCCCATCGAAAGCCAATTCCCCAGGTGAAGGCCCTACATAGCTGGCAATCTCGGTAATATGCCCGTCGTCCGTACCCACCGTGACTAACCGGGCCGGTTCCTGACTCTCCAGTACCCTGGAAGCTATTGCCCCCACCACGAAGCGCGCTCCAGGGTCCACGCCGTGCAGGATGAACAGGTGGTCGCCATCCACGTCGAGCGGCACCACTTTTGCCACCGCCAGGGAACCCCAGGCGTCAGTCAACACACTCCTCGCGGGCACCACAGTAGCTTCATTGGTCTGGATGGGGTAAGGAAGCGCCGCACGCACCACTCCCGCCGTCGCCTGGGCATTCTGCACGGTCTGGGCCGTCTCCGACTGGTCCGCAGCGCTGGGTACATCCACCGGCTGGAACGTAACTACGGTGGCGGTAGGCAACGTGCTCTCGCCGCCCAGCGCCTGCACGCTGGCTACGGCGCTGGGTACCTGGGGTACCTCCAGGCTGTAAGAGGTGGGCGTAGGTAACGCGGGTGGGGTCTGGACCGTGTTGCAGCCGGCGAGCACGCCCGCAGCGCCGAGCAACAGAAGAGAGCTAATTAACAAGCTCCTCACACTAAACCGAATACCAACCACTGCACACTCCGATCAACATGGTAAACAATACTACCAGGCACCACTATTATACTACCGTGCGCCGTATTGCACATCGGACCTCCACCCTTCCCACGCACGACCGCTAACCAGCATGGCAAAAGGACCAGAGTACGAAACTACGTACTCCAGTCCTCTTGCTTGAGTAACAATCCTCAACCTTGGCGCGTTCTTTGCGTCTTTGCGTCTTGGCGTTTAGACCTGCTTATCTATCTCCCACCGTTGTACTCCTTAGCGTATTGCTGCACCGCGAAGTAGGAGGGCCGCTTGCTGCCGTCCCGGCGAATGATGCCCCAGGCGATGCGCTCGTCGGTCGGCTCCGTCGCCACGTTAGGCAGCGCGAAGTTGAGTTGGAACAGGAGCATTGGCCCCATCCAGGGGTAGTTGTCGCGGCCCATGCGGAACGCCTTGCCTATGTAGTCGGCCTGCTCCTGCTCGCTGTTCTGCGCCGCGTACTCGAAGCCCGCCGCCGGTGTCTCGGTGCTAGCCCAGCCGAACTCGGTGAGCCACATCTGCTTGCTAGCGTCGCCGTTCTCTACCATCACCTGCCGTATCTGCTCGATGCGCCGGAAGTAGAAGCTGGCGTTGGTATTCCAGCCCGGCCCCGGCCCCGGCTTCTCCGGGTGCAGCGTATCGGGCGGGTTGGCGTTCGAGCCGGGGTGCGCCCCCAACACGTCGAAGTAACCCTTCAACTCGCCGTTGTTGTAAGCGTACAGCCTGCGCAGGAAGATAACGTCGTCCACCGCCCTGTTAGGGTCGTTCACACCCGTGGGGGTCAACGCCGCCGTCACGATGATCGCGTTGGGGTCCACCGCCTTCACCGACGTATATCCCGCCTTCAGCACCTCCGCGTAGCGCGCCGCCACCACGTACTTGCCCGACTCAATCGCCAGGTTCGGCTCGTTCCATATCTGGTAGGCCGCCACCTTGCCCTTGTAGCGTTGCGCCGCCAGCGTCATGAACTTCTTGAAGTTGTCGATATTCTTCGGGTAGCCCACCTTGCCCACGTCGGTCCACTCCCAAGGCGGCGAGTGCACCGGGTGCAGCACGACCTTGATACCCGCCTTGTACAGCGCGTCCACCGCCCTGTCTATCTTCTCCCACCTGTAGACGCCCGGCTCGGTCTCGATCTGGTACCACGAAAGCTGGTGCAACGCCCACTTCGTGCCCAAGTCGTCCAGCCACTGCACCACGGGCGCGGGGTCCTGGTCGTAGATGTAGACGTTGAGGCCCGGCGCGGCGTGAGGCCCCTCCAGCAGCGGGTAGTGCTGCGGGCTGGCCGAGACGCCTGTTTGCCGGATGCCCATCGCGTTCGACGCGCCTGCTTTCACCACCTTATCGTGCCGGAACTTGCCAAGCTGCGACAGCAACACGTCAAACGGCGGCTTGTTCTCAGGGTGCATCTCGAAGACCGCGCGCTCGAAGTACTGCACGCGGTAGGTCTTGCCATCTAGCTCCGACTTCTCCGTGAACTCCTCGGAGATGGGATAGCCCTGCTGCGCCAGCCCGCCGTTCTGCTGCCAGTACTGCAAGAACCGCCCACCTACCCGCTTGCCTGTCTCCTTGAACAACTGCGAGCCTGCGCTGGTGTTCGGCTGCTGGCCCGGCGCGCCGTTAGGGTACTTGCGGCCATACTCGAACGTGCCGAGCAGCGACAACAGCACGTCAAACGGCGGCTTCTCCTCAGGGTGCATCTCGAACACGGCACGCTCGAAATACTGTACCGTGTAATACTTACCGTCCGTCTCGCTGCGCTCCACCATCTCCTCCGAGATAGGGTAGCCCTGCTGCGCAAGCCCGCCGTTCTTCAGCCAGTATTGCAGGAACTTGCCCCGCACCGACTTGCCGGTCTCCTTGAAGGTCTGGGCAGCCCTCTCGGTGGACGCGGTGCTCTGGTTGCCACCGACAATCACGTCGGCCACCATCCAGGGGTGGAACTCGCAGTAGTAGTGGTAGCGGCCCGGCTTGGTGAACGTCATCGCCCACTTCTCGCCCTTGCGCTGCTCCGGCGACACGTTCAGTTCCGGCCCCTCCAGGATGGCGATGTTGTGGCTCTCCGAGTCGTAGTTCACCCAGCTTACCGTGTCACCTGCGGCCACCCTCAATGGGTTCTGCTCGTACTTGAATTCGCGCATAGCCACTTCGTGTGAAGCCGCCCGCACCGGGGTAGCCGCCCCACCCCCGTAACCCACAAACGTCACCAGCGCGACGCACAACGCCAGCCCCACGCGCCACACCGCGCTCCGGGGCACCTCAGCAAACATCTTCTTCATAACGGTCATGGACCCTCCATGCAAAAACGATAGCTAGGACCGAAGGCCTTCCACTCTGTCACATCTCTCGTGACAATAAAAAGCCGTAGCGGAGGCACGACTCAGACACTATATACGCATCCGTGATACACCCAACCCTGAGTGCGCAACTCACCGTGCCTCACCTTATTCATCTGCAAGTTCCGGCCTGGTGTACGCAATATTACCAAGTACAGGAGACAAATTACTAGAAGCCATATCACAAATGGGCATGAGGAGATGAGCACCCAAAGCTCCGCCCTTGTCATTCTGAGCGTAGCGAAGAATCAGCCACCCTTTCTTGATAGTCCCTACCACAGCACCCAAAACTCCACTTTGTCATTCTGAGTACTGTACCAACAAAGTTGATGTAAATATGATAAGCTACTTGGATGAGAACAGCCCCCGAAATCCAACTGACAACCGAAGAAAGAGGCACCCTCAAGAGGCTGGTAAGCTCAGGTAGCAGCCCGGCACGGGTACAAACGCGAGCACGTATCTTGTTGATGGCAGCAGAAAGGAGCGTAGGGAGCCGCGGCACAGATACACGCAAGACCAACTCCAACCAGGCCATAGCCGAAGTTCTGCAACTATGTGGCAGAACAGTGTCCAGAGTGAGGCAGCAATACGTAGCAGGAGGACTAGCAGCTGCCTTGTACGATAAGCCTAGAAGGGGCAGACCACCTGTCGTAGATGGAGAAGCCGAAGCCAAATTGGTGATGCTGGCGTGCTCGTCACCTCCAGAGGGAAGGAGCCGATGGACATTGCAGTTGTTAGCAGACCGAATGGTAGAGCTTGGGTATGTGTCCCACATATCAGATACCTGGGTGATGAAGCGGCTAAAAAAAACAAGCTCAGACCCTGGCGGATCAAGAGTTGGTGCATACCTAAAGTAAGCACCCGCTTCATCGCCAAGATGGAAGATGTACTCTCTGTATATGAGAGGCGATACGAGCCTCTGAGGCCGGTGATCTGTTTGGACGAGAAAGGCAAGGAGTTGCAGTCTCACACTTCCGAGAGAGCGCCACTGCCTCCCAAGCCAGGCATACAAGGCGGGCAAGCTCTTGGGGTTCTACAGGACTACGAGTACAAACGGGAAGGCTCTGCCAACATCTTCTTGGCTTGTGAGCCGCTGAGGGGCTGGAGACGAACTGCCGTTACATTCGAGCGCACTGCCCTCAGCTTTGCCCATCAACTCCGCAAGCTCGTGGATGAGGACTTCCCTGATGCTGAGCGGGTAGTGCTGGTTACGGACAACCTGAACATACATGGGGCGTGGTCCTTGTATGAAGCCTTTGCTCCTGGGGAGGCCAGACGTATAGCAGATAAGTTGGAGTGGCACTACACACCTGAGCATGAAAGTTGGCTCAACATGGCGGAACTGGAGCTTTCGGCTTTAGGTAGGCAGTGCCTGGACAGGCGCATACCTGACGTACAAAACGTACAAACTCTTGCTCAAGAATGTGACGCTTGGTGCCTTGAGCGCAATCATGAGCAGGTCACCATCAACTGGCATTTCACGACCTCTGATGCTCGTATCAAGCTCCGTCGCCTCTACCCTATTGTTCAATAACTTTGTTGGTACAGCACTGAGCGTAGCGAAGAATCTCGTCCTCCACCGAGATGTTACCCCTTTCTATTGCACCATAGCAGCACCATGATCGCACGATGTTGGTATGAGAAAAGGGGCTATTTGGTTGGTGAGGGACGAGATTCTTCACTGCGTTCAGAATGACAAGGGCCGACTTTGTCGCCAGTAATCGGGCTGCTATTTAGGAGAGCACTTCTAATGTGAGCAGTCCTGCCCTGGAGAACGGGCTACCGGGGTGCTAAGGGACGAAATTCCTCGTTGCGCTCACAGGTTGTGGCGTGGGTGCGGCAGCACGGGCGATGGGTCCGGCGCGCTGGGCTTTGAGGTAGGCTAGCTGGTTGGCGATGAGGCCGATGATGAAATCTACAGCTTTGGTCACGATCAAGATAATGGCGATCTCGAACATGAACGACATCACGATGAAGCGCGACCAGTGCTCGGTCGTGTGGGAGGTGGTGACCAGTTGGAAGAAACTAGGCAGCACCAGCACGCCACCCGCTATAAACAGGCCGAGCGGCACCAGCCAGAACAGGTGAGAGGCGAAGAAGTCGGAGATGATGCCATGCCGAAGGCTCGCGCTGGGGCGGGTCGCCAGTGTTATATCCACGATCTTACGGCTCAGGTAGCTGGCGCACAGCAGGAGGAAGCCCATCGCGCCAAGCAGGTGGCTCACCAGGAAGCGGTAGATCATCCACTCCAGCAGGAAGCGGTTCTCTATGTAGAAGAGGGTAGGCATCAGCATCAGCCCGGCGGCGATTAGCAAAAGCAGCACGCCCAGCAACCCAAGCGGCCGTGAGGGGCGGTAGAGGAAAGCCGCGTTCAAGATAGACTTGAGGAAGCGCACCCCGTCCTTACCGATTCGCAGCTTCGACTCGCCCTCGCGCTCGTGGTAGGGCATGGGGATTTCGACAATCTTCACGTCGTCACTCAGGATGGCGCGGGCACTCATGGCGGGCGTAAAGTGGAGGCCGTCGGGCAGGGGCATCAGCTTGGGGAGGCTGGCCCGGTGCACCACGCGCATGCCGCTGGCCGAGTCCCGCACGCTCTTTGAAGAGAGCACCGTCAGCATGGAGGCGAAAATCATGTTGCCCAGGCGGCGCACGGCGGGCATCTTGCTTTCGGGGCCCATGCGGCTGCCCAGCACCACGTCGGCTTTCTCCTCCAACAGGGTGTTGCAAAGCTGCGTGAAGAAGAGGGGGTCGCAGGTGCCGTCGGCGTCGAGGAAGCTGAGCAGTTCGGCGTCGGACTGCTCCCATGCCTCCTTGATGGCCGCGCCGTAGCCCCTGTTGCGCTCGAACACGATCAGCTTGATGCGGTCGGTGTAGCGGGAGGCGATCTCCACCGTGCGGTCGGTCGAGCCGTCGCTGACCACCGCGATATCCACGGCGGTAACGGGGGTGTGCTCGATGATGTGCGCGCGGGCGGCTAGAGAGCGTTCGATGATGCTCTGGATGCTCTCTTCCTCGTCGAGGGCGGGGATGGCTATGAGTAGCTTCATGTTCCTGCGGAATGCGGATTTTGGGCTAATTCGTTCGCAATAGTATACCACTTCGCGTGAGCGGTATGATGGTAACTCACTTGTGCCATAGGGCCTCGGAGTTATAGAGGTAGGACGCATCCTGCCCTGGTATGCTTACCTTGTTGTTCCCCTGTGGCGTACCAAGTCCCCCTTTGTCATTCTGAGGGTAGCGAAGAATCTCGCCCCTCAGCACCCAAATAGCCTATTTCTACATGCCCTTACCCTCTCATAGGAAATGGGTAACACCTACATAGAGGACGAGGTTCTTCGCTACCCTCAGTACCATGCTAATGAAGGAAAGTCAGCAAATAGGGCACCATGCGTGTGAGAAGCTACATGAAGCTACATAAGGTGCCAGGCGACGCCCC
>DASVRN010000125.1:0-14672 GCA_036388595.1 Chloroflexia bacterium | reverse complement strand
GTTTCACGTTTCACGTTTCACGTTTCACGTTTCACGTTTCACGTTTCACGTTTCACGTTTCACGTTTCACGTTTCACGTTTCACGTTTCACGTTTCACGTTTCACGTTTCACGTTTCTGAGCCACGTTTGCCCGCCGCGCGCCCGTGTTATATACTTCCGGTGTGGCATTGAGTAGCGAGAGGGTGGGCATCCTCGGCGTGGGGGTGCATAACTGCGACGAGCGGGGGGCGGTCGCCGCGATTGAGGGGTTCCTGCGGGAGCGCCCGTCGAGGCTGCACCAGGTGTGCACCGTCAACCCGGAGTTCGTGATGGAGGCCCGACGTAACAGGCCGTTCCGCGAGCTACTCAACAGGGTGGACCTGGCGACGCCCGACGGAGCGGGGATTGTGGCCGCGGCTCGCTTGCTCGGTAAGCCGGTGAGGGGCAGGGCCACGGGCGTGCAACTCGTGGAGCATATAGCCCGGATTTCGGCACGCGACGGCTACTCGCTCTTTCTGTTGGGAGCGCAGCCGGGGGTGGCTGAGGCGGCGGCGGTGGTGCTCAAGCAGCGTCACGGCGAGGTGCGTATAGCGGGCACTTTCGCGGGTTCGCCCAGGGACGAGGATTGGCCGGAGATTAGCGCCCGTCTGGAGCAGGCCCACCCTGACGTGCTGCTGGTAGCCTACGGCGCGCCGAAGCAGGACCTGTGGATTGACAGGCACAGTCGCGAGCTGCCGCCGTCTGTTAAAGTGGCGATGGGCGTGGGCGGGGTGTACGACTACCTGTCCGGCAAGGCCCCGCTGGCCCCACTCTTCGTGCGGCGCATAGGGATGGAATGGCTGTACCGGCTGGTAACGCAGCCCTGGCGCTGGCGGCGGATATTGAGGGTATTTGTCTTCGGAGCGCTGGTGTGGGTCGAAGTGATAAGGAGACGGGTGAGGAGGCTGAAACGTGAAACGTGAAACGTGATGGTACTATAGGTACCGCAACGGCATATGGCGAACCATATTCCTTAAGCCGCCATCACGTTTCACGTTTCACGTTTCAGAATACAATGTCCACTTTGTACGATACTGACAATTTAACCGACGAGCCGCCGTTATACTGCTACAACCACCCTAACGAGCCGACTTACCTGCGGTGTGGGAAGTGCGAGAGGCCGATTTGCGCCCGTTGTAGGGTGAGCACGCCCGTGGGGTTCAGGTGCTTCGAGTGTGCCAATTTGCAGGTGCTGCCGACCTACGCGCTCGACTCCTCGGTGTACCTGAAGGCGGCGCTGTTCGGGTTGGTAGCGGCAGGGCTGACGGGTGTGCTCCTGGGGCTGTTCCCGGCGTTCGAGTTCTGGGCCGCGCTGCTGATGGGTATTACCGTGCCCGAGGCGGTGGCGCGTGCCTCGAACCAGAAGCGCGGGCCGGGGCTACAGATGGTGGGCATAGGTTGCCTGGCGTTTGGTTTTATCCTCAGCCGATTTGTGTCGCTCCAGTGGCCGGACCTCATTCCCCTGGGTGGCATCAATCTTCAATTTCTCAGTGGTATAGGGCTCTTCGACACACTGCCCTTTTATCTCACCCAGTACACGGTGCTGTGGATGCTGCTCGCGGTCTTCCTAACTTACAAGCGACTCCAGTAAAAGGACAACCCGGAGAACCGACAACCACACCGGCCTTCCACTCGTCCCACTTATACCCTATGTCCGATCATGCAGCTATAGACAGCGATACGAGGCGTCGTTTACAGGAAGCTATAACTCGCTTCCCTGGCGTTAGCGTGCTGGTGGTGGGCGACCTGATACTGGACAAGTACACGATTGGCAAACCGGCCCGCCTGTCTCGAGAAGCTCCCATAGCAGTGTTGGAGTACCAGCGCGACCAGATGATGCCCGGTGGCGGCACCAGCCCCGCGTGTACGGTAGCCTCGCTAGGCGGCCACGCGCTGTTGGCGGGGGTGGTGGGGCAGGACGAATCGGGGCGCGAGTTGGTGACGGAACTGGAGGAGTACGGGGTCGATACCAGCGGCATCGTGATTGATACGGCTCGGCCCACGATTACCAAGAAGCGCATTGTGGCCCAGGTCACGCCCTCGCTGTTGCAGCAGGTGGCCCGCATCGACCACATAGACCGCACGCCCATCAGCGGGCAGGTGGAAGACGCGCTGATTGCGGTCATCGAGGAGCGCGTGTCGCGGTGTGACGCGGTGTTGTTGAGCAACTACAAGAGCGGCACGCTGACCAGGCGCGTCGTAGAGTGCGCTCGTCATGCGGCCACTGCGGCGGGCAAAGTGCTGGCGGTCGACTCGCAGGGCGACCTGGCTATGTTCCACGGCTTCGGCATCGTGAAAGTGAACCAGGCGGAGGCCGAGGAGACGCTGCGCAGGCCGCTAGACACGGAGGAGAGTTTCCGGGAAGGTCTGGCCGAGTTGCTGGAGATGCTGGAAGCGCAGGCGGTGATCGTTACCCGGAGCGCCGAAGGGGTATCGGTGATGCGGCAGGGCGGCGACTACTGCCACATCCTAGTGACCAATACCTCGGAGGTATTCGACGTGACGGGCGCGGGAGACACGGTCATCGCCATCTCCACGATGGCCGTGGCCTCCGGCACGGATCTGTTCGACGCGGCCAGGCTGGCGAACTACGGCGCGGGCGTGGTCGTGCGCAAGTGGGGCAACGCGGTGGTGCTGCCGGATGAGTTGCACGCGGCGGTCAGGTGATGATTTTGGATTTTGGATTTTGGATTTTGGATTTAAGGCGGGCGCTGAGCGTAACTGAGCGGCGGGCTTTGGTGCTGCTGGCTTTGCTGGGGGCGAGTTTGGGGCTGGCGGCTTGTGGGGGTTCGGGGGTGGCGCTTTCGGATGTGCGGGTGTCGGCTGCGGAGATGGTGCCGGGGTCGGTGGGGGTCGGACGGCCGCCGGGGGTGGTGGAGGTCCGTTATACCCTGGGGCACGAGGCGGACGTGAGGGTGGAGCTTGAGGGTTTGCCTTCGGGGAGCGGCCTGTTGCACGCGCAACACCAACGAGCGGGCCACCACGTGGTGCGTTTCAACGGCGTCGTCTCGACAACAGGGGTGCTGACCAGCGGGGTGGAGTATGTAGTGACGCGAGAGGTGGTGCCGCCGGGCGACTATTCCATCAGGGTGACGGCGAACGGCAGCAGCGAGAGCGTTGGCTTCAGGGTAGGAGGGACGCGTGCCGAGCCTCCTGCGATTACCAACATGGTATTGCGGCCCGAGACCATTTCGCCCAACAGCGATGCGCTTGACGACGTGGCAGAACTTACTTTCCGCACCAGCCAGAGCGCCACGCTGTCGGTGGACCTGTTGACGCCGGAGGGTGCGCGCATCCCCGTGCAAGCGCCCATCGAGGAAGGCCCCGGCGAGCAGCACATCGTGGTCAGCGGAGAGGACTTGCTTGGCGAGGTATTGCCCAATGGGAGTTACACGGTGACGTTGCGCGTGCAGGACGAACTGGGGAACGTGGTGCTGGCCCAGCGGCCGCTCAAGGTAGAGGGAGGCGGCAAGCCCGCAATAGCGGTATTGAGCGTGGACATATCCCCTGAGCAGTTGATGCTGGGTGACACGCTCAATGTGACCATAACGGTGAAGAACGTGAGCAACGTGCCGCTACGCACGCAGGGTCCCGACCCAGGCTATACCTACACCACCCGCGACAGCTACGCCTCCATCGAGGGCGGCACGTTGGACAACAAGGCGGGTTTGTGGCGCGCCGGCGTGGACTGGGATGCCAACACGGGCGGCGCGCCCTATCGCTACCCCTTCCGCTGGGGCTTCGGCAAGACCCTCATGCCGGGCGAGACTGCCGTCACCGGCGGGAAGATACAAGTCCTCAAAGAAGAGCGCACAATGTGGTTCTACGCGGGCGTGTTGCAAGAAGGCGTCCGCATCTGGCTCGACAAGCTAGGCCGGACCGCGGTAGAAGTGGGGTATTAAGGGAGGCGGGAGCACATCACGCGAAGAACGCCAGTTATATCGCCCAGGTCCAAGAGAACTTTATCCAAGGCAAAGAGCAGGTACGCAACGTCGTGCCTGCTCTTTGCCTCAATACACCTGTCCAGTAAGCATCGGGGGTAATAAGAGCCTGCGGGAATAACCGGGGTACTGTAGGGTACGGCCAGCGCAACACGTCACCTTCATGGCTGTGCGGTCGGTTACCTACATAGCATGCATCTCCTGACCTGTGTGAAAGGATGACGTTACGTGTCCGGTAAACCACTCACCATTGAGCAGGTTCTGGCCCTGCTTGCAGAAACGCCGCCGCGTCTCGCCGCGCTTACCGCCGGTCTGGCAGCGGCTCAATTGCATACCGCCCCTAATGCTGGTGAGTGGTCCGCGAATGATGTGCTTGCCCATCTGCGCTCGTGTGCTGACGTTTGGGGCGATTGCATGGCTGCGATCCTTGCCCAGGACGCGCCAACGATACGGGCCGTCAATCCCACTACATGGATCAACGGGACGGACTATCTCGAACAGGAATTTCAGTCCTCGTTGCACGCCTTTGCCGCGCAACGCAGCGAGCTACTGGTGGTGTTGGAACCGCTAGTGCCCGAAGATTGGTCGCGTGCGGCGAGGGTTACAAGGGCGGGAAAGCCTCTCGTGCGGACGGTACTTTCTTATGCGCAGTGGCTTGCAACCCATGAACGGCCGCACGTCAAGCAGATCGAGCGCATTGTGAAAACGGTGCAGATGTAGGAACGACAGCCGCTTGTGCATGCGGCTAAGAGTAAAGTGCATAACATTTTTGCCTTGGCCCTATGCGAACACCTGTGCTATAATGCGTCTGCCACAAATGGAGGAGTACGTTACTACATGAATGCACAGGCCTTTCGCCATTTCTACGACTATCACTTCTCGGAAAACCGCAAGATATGGGATAACTATGTCGCTCAACTATCCCATGAGCAGTTCACGCAAGCTGTGGGCTACTCTCATGGATCAGTTCGCGATCAAGTCGTTCATCTCATGAGCGTGGATGAAATATGGTTCAACGAACTGCGAGGTGTCGAACCCTCGGAACCGTTTCCTCCCGCCGACTTTGACGACCGTGAGATTATTCGCGCGCGCTGGGACGGCATCGAGCAAAGCGTGCGCGCGTACCTTGCGGAATTGCGGGACGATATGTTGTTCGATAAGCCGATAAAAGAACCGGACGAAGACAGGGACCTCATCGTGTGGCAGGTGCTTGTCCATGTGGTTAACCACGGCACGGACCATCGCGCGCAACTGCTCAGGTTACTGAATGACCTGGGAGTCAAGACAAGGTCTCAAGATTACATCTTCTACGTCTACGACCACCCGTAGATGGATTTTTCCTGCATCTGTAACCACCCGTGCTAGGGGCTATGTGCAAAGTGTAGGAACAAGGGGCTAAAGGTGGACCTTGTCATTCTGAGCGTAGCGAAGAATCTCGTCCTCCACCGAGATGTTACCCCTTTCTATTGCACCATAGCACCCTTACAGCAGTGCGGCAGTGCGGCAGTGCGGCAGTGTAGCACCATAGGACGCTGTTGGCATAAGGAAAGGGGGTATTTGGGTGCTGAAGGACGAGATTCTTCGCTGCGCTCAGAATGACAAAGGGGAGTATGGTCCTGCACACGCAGCAGTTTGCAGATAGGCCCTAGTTGAAAGCGGTAGCTGGGTCGCCAGGGCCATGAATAGAGGCGTCTGACCCGGCGGCGCGTCTCCCCATGAGGTCATCATGCTGACCATCAACATCGATACCGCCCGCCGCTTTATCCTCGGCAAGCAAGGCCTGTGGCCGGGGCGACGCTGGCGCGGCCTCGAAGGCACGGAGCAGGCGATGCGCGAGATCGAGTATCTGCAACTCGACCCGCTGCAAATAGTCGCTCGCAGCCATGACATCATGCTGCACAGCCGTGTAATTGATTACAGGCCCGGCATGTGGGAGGACATGACCTACCAGCAGCGCAAGTTCTTTGATTGGGGAGGCTGGCTGGCCGCCCGGCCGATGGACGAGCTGCCGCACTGGCGCGTGGTCATGCGCCGCGACCGCGATAGCGACTATGGCGACTCGCGCATTCGCCAGGTGGCCCGCGACCATGCCGGTGCTATCGCTGAGATGCGGGCCATTTTGCACGAGCGCGGCACCGTGAGCAACCGTGACTTCGCGACGGCGACGCGGACCCGCACGCAGAGTTATCGCGGGCGCAAGGACAGCGCGTTAGCTTTGTATTATTTGTGGCACACAGGCGAGGTCATGACGCACCACCGTGAGAACTTCGAGCGCGTGTACGCACTCACTGAAGCGGTCGCGCCCGCGCATCTCATTCGCGAAAGCGGCGAGGCCGAGGCTGACCGCTTCCTGATAAAAAAGGAAGTCGGCTTCTCCGGTCTGGCGCGGCTGAGCCGTACCAGCGATGCCTTTCTACGTGGCGAGCCGGACCGCGCAGCGAAGAAGATGCTAGGGGAGATGTTGGCCGAGGGCGACATCATCGAGGTGCGGGTTGAAGGCTGGAAGGCGGTACACTACGCGCTCGGCAGCGACGCCGAGGTACTAGGCGATTTGAGCGCGGGGCGCGTGCCGGAAGCGTGGAAGCCGCTGGAGACGAGCACGAGTGAAGAGGTAGTCTTTCTCGCGCCGCTCGATCCAGTCAGTGCGCGGGGGCGAGCCAAAGTCTTATTCGGCTTCGACTACGTGTGGGAGGTATACAAGCCTGTGCACCAGCGCAGGTTCGGCTACTACACGCTGCCGGTCTTGTGGGGCGATAAGCTCGTGGCGCGGTTCGACAGCAAGCTTGACCGCACGACCAGCACGTTCGTTATCCTGGGCTTGTGGTTGGAAGATGAGACCATCGGCAAAGATGAGGCATTCGCGGAGGCTTTGGCCCGAGGGTTTGAGCGCTTCTTGACTTTTCTCGGCGCGAGCACGGTGGATGCGAAGGCGATTCGAGAGCCGTTGCTGCGCCAGCGAGTCTCTGCGGTGCAAACCTAAAATCGGCTATCACCAACATAAAGGAACTTAACCTTGAACAACGCGATTGAAGACCTGAGTGTAATAGCCCTGCCAGGCTACCACCCGGAAATCGGCCGGTGGCTGTGGGCGTTGGAGGACGCGCGGCGTGACACGCTCAAGAGCCTGGATGGCCTCACAGGCGAAGACCTGGACACCCTGCCGGCGGGTGCAGATAACACGATAGGAGCGCTGCTCTACCACATCGCTATCGTGGAGGTTGGCTGGCTGTACTTCCAGGTGCTGGAGGGCAAGAAGCCCTTCCCGGCGGGGTTTGGGGCGTTGTTTCCTGCCGACCCCGTTGACGAGCAGGAGCAACTCACTCACTTACGGGGAACGTCGCTGCAAGAGTATCTACAGCGCCTGGAAAAGGTGCGCGCCACCCTTATGGAGGAGTTCCGCGGCATGAGCATTGAGGACTTCCGCCGCATGCGCTACTTGCCGGAGGAAAACGTCACGCCAGAATGGGTGTTGCACCACCTTATTCAGCACGAAGCCGAGCACCGGGGCCACATACAGACCGTGCGCCACATGCTGGGCAAGTAACAGGAAGCTGTCTCAAAAACAGCGGTACCGGAATAAGCAATGCAGTTGGTCCTTGTCATTTCGAACCCTTCAGCTACGCTCAGGGTAAACTCCGTGAGAAATCTCGTTCCTACAAAATGGCCTAACAGGCTGGGACACAACGCATCGAGTTCCTAGCGCACTACCACCCAGGTCTCGTCCCTGTCTATCTCCCTGTTGTCGGCGTCGTAGCCTATCGCCGTGACACGGTGGCGGCCCGGAGTGAGCCTGATACGCGCTATGTAATCGCCCAGCATCGGGTCGAGTAGCTTTTCGTATACGACGAAGGTGGCGGTGGGCGTGGGCGAAGGCGTGCTCGTGGGCGGGATGGGGGTGGCGGTGCTCGTCAGCAATTCCACGCTGGCCGTAGCAGCTGCCGATTGCGCGGTAGCGGTAGCAGCCTGGTTCTCAGCCTCTTTCCGCGCGGTGGCGGTGGCCTGCTGGCGGGCGGTGCGTGTCTGTGTGGCCGCCGCTACCCTGGTGGACTCCACCTCCTGCGTGGCCGCGACCACAGTTGCCGTGCCTATCTCGTCCACGGTGAGCGTGTTGGTGGGCGTGGGCGGCATCGGCGTGTCAGTGGGCACGGGCGTGGGGGTCCAGAGTGGGTTCACCCTGTAGCCGGGGCCGGTGGCGTACCCACCCGGTAGGCCGTCGATGTAAATGTCAACGTGATGCACCCGCGAGCCTTCCGTCACATCTATCCAGATGTCGTGCTCGCCCGGACGCATCTCCTGGTACAGCGTCGGGCGGCTAATCCACATAATCGGTGCCCTGGTGGCCGTGGGAGTGGGCCGCACGCCCTGGGAGTTGATACGCGCCCCCATCGAACGCGCCTGCTCGCCCAGCGCCGTGTACACAATCGCCTCGACGTAGTGCTCTCCCGGCTCGGCCACCCACCGCGCAACCCACGGCTCGGAGGTCAGCGAGTCGATGTGCCGCCCGTCCATGTAGATCTCCACGCCCGCGACCTGCGCCCCGCCGCCGTCCGGTGCCACCAGTATCTCCAGCACCTCACCGTCGTACACGCCCTGCCCATCAGCCGGTGAAAGGAGCGCCACCGATGGCGAGGCAGTGCCGACCCGCACCCTCACGTCCCGCCGCACCACGCCGCCGCTCAACGTCTCGACGGTCAGCCGTAATGTGTACGGCCCAGGCTGCAAACCTTCGGTGTTCCACAGGCCAAGCGTGCCCAGCATCGGCGGCTCGGTAGCCTCTACTATGGTCGCCATCCCCGCGTCACCCGAACCGAAGCCATACTCAAGCCTGTAGCGGGCTAAGTCGTCTGCGGTGGCCTGCCCGTTCACGAGCACCAACCCGCTTACCGTCTGCCCCGTGCCGGGCGAGGAGATAGCCAGTTGCAGGCCAGGTATCGGCTCGGGATACTCCTCGTACGCCAGCCCTGCCGGGCCGCCCGCCTGTCCACGCGCTTGACTCGGCATGGGCGTCAGCATGGCGGCGATGGATAGGGGCGCTTCAGCCACAGGCGTAGGCAGGACCGCCACTGGTGCCTGTGCCGTTTCGGTAATCACCAGCGTCTGGCCGGGTGGGCCGCCCCCGATCCAGTTGCGGTATTCTTTCGGCGGGGTGGTGTATATGCGCTCGATTACGTCCTCTTGTGGCACGCCCTCCCCGGCCAGGTGAGCGCCACCGTCGTGCAGCGTCACCGGCACCCAGTGGTGCCAGTCGCACTCTTCAGTGGGCAGGTTCTCAGCCGTGAAGTACTCGTGCCGTAGGTGGGTGCAGGCGCTGGTAGGTGCCTTGCCCGACACGGCGCACACGGCAGCCCTTATCATGCCTGTGGGCGGCACGAAATGCTCTTCCACCGAGTCCCTGCCGGGGGCATACAGCCGCGACTTCAGCTTGGGGTCGCCGTACACCGTCTTGATGAAGTTGTGCCAGATAGGGGCCGCGCCGATAGCCCCGGCCACGTTGCCCATGCGCCTGCCGTCGTTGTTGCCCACCCACACCCCGACTGCCAGCGCGGGCGTGTAGCCCATCGTCCAGGCGTCCTTCGAGTCGTCGGTGGTGCCGGTCTTCACCGCAGCATCTATGCCGGGTATGTGCAGGGGCGAGTTAGCGCCGAAAATTGGCGTGCGGGCCTGGTTGTCCGACAGCATGGAGCTTACCTGGTAGGCCACGCCTGGATCGAGCACCTGCTTGCCCTGCGGGCGCTCCAGGTCAACCTCTTCCAGCACCTTGCCATCGCCATCTACGACCTTGAGGAACGGCGTGGCGGGCACCCGGTAGCCGTAGTTGGCGAAGGTGGCGAAGGCCGCCGTCATGTCCACCAGCTTTACCTCGCCCCCGCCCAGAGTCAGCGACAGCCCGTAGCGCTCAGGGTCGTTCAGCGTGGTAATGCCCAGCCGGTGGGCCAGGTCGAGCATGCCCGGCAGGCCAACGTCCTCAAGCACCTTCACGGCCGGGATGTTGAACGAGTTCGCCAGCGCCGACTTCATAGTGACCGGGCCATGGAAGCGTCCGTCGTAGTTGCGCGGCGCGTACACCAGCGAAGAGCCATCGGCATACTTGACAGGCAGGTCGGGCAGGATCGTATAAGGGTTGTAGTCGCCACGCTCCAGGGCCGCCGCGTACGTAATCGGCTTGATGGAAGACCCCGGCTGCCGCAGCGAGGTAGCCACGTTCACCTGCCCGAACACCGCGTTCGAGTAGTCCACCGACCCGACCATCGCCATGATCTCGCCCGTGCGCGGGTTGATCGCCACCAGGCCCGCGTTGCTCGCGCCCTGCCGCCGGAGGTTCTGTATTTGCGCGGCGGCGATCTTCTCCGCCTCGGCCTGCCAGTCCAGGTCAATCGTGGTGACCACCCGCAGGCCGCCCCTGAGCGCCATTTCAGGGCCGTACTTTTCTATGAGCACCTGCCGGGCGTATTCCACGAAATGCGGGGCCTTCGTGGGGATGTGGGGCGGGAGCACTCGCGGGCGGATGTCCTCGGCGTAGGCCAGGTCCGCCTGCTCCTGGTCGATGAAGTTATTCTTCACCATGAGGTCGAGCACGATCTTCTGTCGGTCCTTGGCAAGGTCGAAGTTGACGTTCAGGTCGTAGTCGCCGGGGGCCTGGGGGAGGCCCGCCAGCATCGCGGATTGCGCCAGGGTCAAATCGTGTAACGGCTTGCCCCAGTACGTATCGGCCGCCGCCGCCACACCGTAAGAGAGCGACCCATAGTAGATATCGTTCATGTAGATCTCGAGGATCTTCTCTTTCGGGTACTTCTCGGTCATCCGCACGGCAAGGATGGCCTCTCGTATCTTACGAAAGAAGGTGCGCTCGTCCTTCTCAGGCAGCAATATGCGCCTCACCACCTGCTGCGTGATGGTAGAGCCACCCGCCGTGCCCTGGTTGGTGTAGTTGATGTAGGCGGCGCGCACAATGCCCAGTGGATCGACCCCGTTGTTCTCCTGGAACGACGAGTCCTCCACTGCTATAGTGGCGTCAATCAATTGCTTGGGCATCTTGTCTACGGTGACGTAGGTGCGCTTGCCCATTTCGGTGTCGTACAACTCGTAGAGCAGGTTGCCGTACCTGTCGTAGATGCGGCTCGTCTCGAACTGGATGCCGCCCGCGTGAACATCGTCCACCGAGGGCAGGTCGTTGGTGATCCAAAGATAGGCCCCGCCCATGCTCCCCAGCGTAACCACCACGAAGAAGAGCGCAAAGAGCATCAGGCTGCTGGAGGCCGCCATGAACCACTTGACGAAGCCCGGCACCGACCGCCGCTTGGGCAGTCGTGCGTAATAACCACCCCGCGCCCCCTCAAGCTTTGCCTTACGTCGCTGGGTTGTGCGGAGAATAAAGAGGGGCCGCCTGCTATGGGCGCCGGTGCCTTTAGGGTGCCGCTTCGGCAACGGGCGCGTCCACGCCACCGGCAGCGGGCCTTTCTCCGAGTTACCCACAGCCGAGGCCACCCGGACCTTCACCCCTTCCTCTCCTGGGGCTTGGACGCGCGCCTTCGAGCCGTTGCTATTCGCGGCACGCAGAAAGCCGGTGTTCAGGGAGACAGTTCGATTTGAAGCCGAAGGTAGAGGCTCGGTGAGCCTGCCGGTAACCCTGTCGCGAACGGCCACAAGCGCGCGGGCGGACCTGGGGAGGCGACGCGGGGCGTTTCTGTGCGCAGGTTGTTGAGGGGCCTCACGCATAAGCTACATCGAAAGCATACATCTAAACCGGGCCACTTTATATAACGAAAAAGTACCTCGCATGACACTGTAATAGTCCCGCGCGGGAGAATCTACAGCAGCAGTCATGCCTTCATCCAGAGAGTGCGCTATAATGTGTGCCGTGGCCCTCATGCGCCGCACGCGGCGGATGCGGTCACCCGTGCGACACACTGTAATATGCAGGATAAATCAGAACGGCAAATAAGGCAAAGGGCTGTTGCTTACTCCCTTGCATGGCTGAGGAGTTTATGGACCAATATCTAGAAGCGAACCGCGACCTGTGGAATGCCTGGACCGACCTGCACGAAAGGTCGCCTGGCTACGACGTAGAAGGCTTCAAGAAGGGCAAGTTCCGGCTGAATTCCGTCGACAAGCAGGAGGTGGGCGACGTACGGGGCAAAACACTGCTCCACCTACAGTGCCACTTCGGCCTCGACACCCTCTCCTGGGCCAACCTGGGCGCAATCGTCACGGGCGTGGATTTCTCCGACAAGGCCATTGCCCTGGCCCGGAAGCTAAGCGAAGAGACCGGCATCCCGGCAACGTTCGTCCGCTCTAACATCTACGACCTGCCGGATGTGCTGGAAGGCCAGTTCAATATAGTCTTCACCTCCCACGGCGTGCTGGGTTGGCTGCCCGACATAGACCGTTGGGCGCAGGTGGTGGCCCACTTCCTCAAGCCGGGCGGTACGTTCTACATCGCGGAAGTCCACCCTGTCGTCTGGATATGGGACCCCGACCACGCCGATACGCTTGTGCGCCAGTTCTCCTACTTCCACAAGGAGCCGCTGAGGTTCGAGACGGTAGGCTCCTACGCCAGCGCGGAAGACTACCGGGGGGTGGAATACGGCTGGAACCACACCCTATCCGACTACATCAACGGCCTCATCAAAGCGGGCCTCACTATCCAGCAATTCAACGAATACCCGTTCCTCACCTGGAAGAACTTCCCTTGGATGGTAAAAGACGACCAAGGCTACTGGCGCATGCCCGAAGGCCAGGAGTCGATACCGCTCATGTTCACCCTGAAAGCCACCAAATAGGTAAGAGCAGACATGAAACCCCCGCCCGACAGCAGGACCATCTCCCCCTCTGTCATCCTGAGCGCAGCGAAGGATCTCAAGAAGGTGGTACATGGATGCTGTTGAACTATCAGCAACACGGTCATGGTGCTAATAGTTCAACACAGGGGCAAGAGGAGCATCTGAGATCCTTCGCTGCGCTCAGGATGACAGAGGGGGAGTTGGTTCCGCAACACCGGCTAAGTTGTATTCACGAACCAACAAGAGCAAACCGCATCACGTTTCACGTTTCACGTTTCAGAGCCACGTTTCAGCAACCATGAAAACCACCCTCACCACCATCTACAGCCTCCTCCTAGCCCTCTTCATGCTCTTCATGCTGTACCAGTACGCCTTCCAGTGGAAGAACCTGCCCGACCTGGGGCGGCTGTTCGGCTAGCATGTTCGGCCTCCCACCGCTGCTCGCCCATATCGCGGAGCTGCTGACAATCATTCTGCTTGTAGGCATTGCCGCCGGGGCCGGGTTAGTTGTCTTGCGGCTGCTGCGCGTAGCACCTTTGCTCAGCACCGGTGAGAGACTACTATTCGGCACTTTGTTGGGCTATAGCACTATGTCCATGCTGGTGCTGGCGGCCGGCCTGCTGAGACTGCTGTACACACCTGTCGTGCTGGGCGTACTTGCGATATTGGCGGCAGTGGGTGCCGTCCCGCTTTTAGCTACGTTGCGGGAAGCCGCGCCCGCCTTCCGCAATGCACTCAACAGCCTCCGTTACCCGCCTAACCTCTTCCTGGCAATAATCGTTGCGCTGTCCGTCGCCGCTGCACTGGTGAAGGCATTGGTGCCCCCGGCCACGCAGGACGACCTGATGTACCATTTCGCGCTGCCCCGGCGCTACATCGAGCAGCACGCCATCAACTTCTACCCGGACAGCAACTACAGCCTCTTCCCGCAAATCATGGAGATGCTCTACACGGTGGGCCTGCTCCTCGGCAGTGACCGCATCGCTATCCTGTTCGCCTTCAGCACGGGCCTGCTCGCCACCGCCGCAGCCGCCCTGTTCGCCAAACGAGTGCTTGCCGAGCGCGACGGACACCCGCTCTGGCAGGCTCTCCCCTTGCTGGTGGCCGCTATCTTCCTGGGCGCCCCGCTGCACAACTTCGTCATGCGCGCCGCCAACACCGACTTCGCCCAGGCCAGCGCCGAGATGCTGACAATCTACGCCTTCTACCTGGCAGTGGCTGCTCGCCCACAAATCGACAACCGTCTGCTGATGCTGTCCGGCATCTGCGGTGGCATCTCTTTTTCGGTCAAATACTACGGCATTCTACTGCCCGGCGCGCTTGGCCTCGCCCTGCTGGCTATAATCTTCACCCATTGGCGAAAGGGCAACTCCACCGAACGGGAGCACATAGCCGGTAGCGCACTGCGGAATGTGCTGGCTTACGGGGTGCCAATCCTGGCGATAGGCGGGGTGTGGCTATTGCGCAACTTCATAGAGTCGGGCAACCCGGTGTGGCCCGCACTGGGCAACATCCTGGGCGGCAGCTACTGGTCGCCCGCCGCCGACCCGGAGGTGTTGCTTGGCACCATACCGGGACTCAGGTGGGAGAGCATACCGTCGGGCCTGGCATACCAGTACAACGCTACGCTGGGACGCCAGCCACTACCCATAGACAACCATACATATGTCGTGAATGTCGGCCCCCTGCTGCTGACCGCTCTATTTGCCCTGCCCCTCGCCCGGTGGAAGCCTCCGTTGCGCCTGGCGCTCTATGCCGCGACCTTCGTGTGGGTGGTGTCGCTGTTCTACTTCTCCCGCGCCAGCATCCGCTATCTCGCGACTGTGTTCCTGTTGTGCTCGCTCATGGGCGCATACGGCCTCATATCAGTAGCGGTGCGGTCCCGTATCGCGACCTTCGCCCTGGGTAGCGTGGTGGCGCTCGCCCTGACTC
>DASVRN010000124.1:0-15385 GCA_036388595.1 Chloroflexia bacterium | reverse complement strand
CTCTCCTGGCTCGACCGCAAGCGACGCCTCACCATCCGCTACGAGCGTCGTGACGATATTCACCTAGCTTTCCTGCATCTTGGTTGTGTCCTCATCTGCCTCAATCACCTGCTACGACGGTTTTGAAAGGCGCTCTTAGTGGATTGATCATCACTGCTACCGGCAGCCACTCCACTTACTCGTGACGCACACGGCATCCAGCGCACGCCCTTCTGGTACATGGAGGTTAACGAACTAATCAGCTAACGGTTGTGCGGGTAGGACACTGCGCCTGCCTTGCTGGAGGTTGCCAACGCGGAAAGACTGGTTGCAGGCAGGCGCAGTGTCCGCTACATTACATACTCTAAACTGCCCTTAAATGTTCGCTTCTCTGGTTTTCAATCCCAGGTCCGCAAGGTCGCACATGGCCTCGTGGAGGTGAAACGGCCTTCAATGCTGATGTTGCTATAACCCGGCGGGGAGAAAACAAAGGCGCTGGAATGACTTTCCAGCGCCTTTGTAATAACAACTTTGGGCGTGACTCAGCCTATCATGGCCCGGCGACCTTGGCCCCACCATGAATAGCCACCGCATTCATCCTCGGCACGGAGGCTGCGACCTGGCCTGTGTCGCTCACGGTCACGGTCGGGCCGGTGCAGCTACGTCCGTCCGCCGCCAATTCGCCTTTCGTCACGTCGCAGTAAGTACCGGCGGGCAGGCTCGTCTGGAAGGTGTTGCTTAGCTCGGTGTCTTCCAGGTTGATAATGACAAACCCCAGGTCTCCGCGCCCGAACGCGAGCGCCTTTGCACCGTTGGTCCACCAGTCGGTTACCTCGAAGCGGGGCGCTGTGAAGTTGCGGAAGCCCACCATCCCCGCGATCTCCGGCCAGCGATGCTCGCATACCCACCGTCCCTTGCCGCAGTCGGGCGCGCCGTCAGTGTATACCGGCAGGGTGCTCCCGTCGGGGTTGGAGGGCGGCCCCTGGTCCGGGTTGTCGAACTGGTAGCTCGACATAACTTGCGGGTAGCCGTAGGGCCAGCCGAGCATGTAGACGTTCGTCAGGGCGTAGAGCCTGCCTTCCTTGAAGGTGACGACGTTGCCGCCGGACCCATGACCGCGCTGGTTATCGTGGTTATCGGTGAAGATAACCGCCGACTCGCTGGGTATGAATGCCTGGGTCAGCCCGAACTCCTTCAGGCCCGCTAGCTGCCCGTTGCGGAAGTTGGGGCCGATTCGCCCGCTGTACTTGAACTCGCTAACGTCGCCGTTCTGCAAATATTCCTTTGCGGTGATAGGCTCGCCCGCACCCTCGATCACCTCCTGGTATACGTAGGGCCGCTTGCCATCGGTAGTATCATCAACTTTGTCCAGGATGGCCTTCAGTTCGTTGGTATCTATGTGCTTGCCCGCGTCGATGCGAAAGCCTGCCACGCCCAGGCCGATCATGTCGTTCAGGTACGCGGCGATGCGGTCCTGCACCTTGGGGGAAGACGTGTCGAGGTCGGCCAGGTTGACTAACTCGCAGGTCTGCACCTCCTCGCGGTTGCGGTAGCTGAAGATGTCGTCGCTCTTGCCGCTCAGACCACAGTGGTGGAAGTCATCGAACTCGTAAAGGCCGGGGTAGCTGTAGTGGGTAAAGGTGGTGCCCGCTATGCCGGTGCCGCCGTCCATCCCCGACATGTGGTTTATCACGGCGTCGGCATAGACGTCCACGCCCGCCGCCTTGCAACGGCTGACCATATCCGCGAACTCGGCCCGTGTGCCGCTGCGACTTTCGAGCTTGTAGCTGACCGGCTGGTAGCGCTGCCACCAGGGGTGGTTCGGGGCGACAATGTGCTCCTGGGGCGGCGAAATCTGGGCTGCGGCGTAACCCTTCGGCCCCAGGAAGCTCTCGCACTCCTGCGCGACGTCGGTCCACTTCCACTCAAAGAGGTGGACGAAGACGGTGCGCGGTCCTGGCACGGTAGTGGGCCTGGGGAGCGGTGTGGCGGTGGAGGTGGGTGCCTGGCTGGTCGGCGTGGGGGCTGGTTCCTGGCCGGGTGCTGTGCAACTGACTGCCGCCAGGGCCAGCGCCACCAGGAAGAATGCGGCAATGGACCATCGCGGGATGGGGAACGAGAAAGACTTCATATCCTCCTGCCTTGTGCGTGTCAATAGGTCTGGCTGTCCGCGGGGTGCAAGCAAGATTGAGACCGTGGGCTACACTTCAGCAACCGGTCCGGAGCACAACGCTACGTGGAGCAGGACGCAGCTAGAGGTTCTCTAAGAGGTGGGTGTCGAAGCTGTACCTACCCCCGCGTTGAGTAAGTCGTCCACAATGCGCAGCATCATACCGAAGCCTTTCCATGGAGTGGTGGCTGTAATGGCTGCGTTTTCGGCGTTCGCGACGACCAGGTCTACGCTGTAGTCGCGGCGTAGAGAGGGTAAACGTCCTACCAGGTAGGAGACTGCCTCCGGTCCCACTATATCCCCGATGAAAAGCAAGTTCATGCTGGGTAGAAGCCCTTACACATTGTAGATTCACGCAAGGTGAGACCGGCGGCGTTTCCGGGCCTGGGTTATTGTAGCACAAGGCTTGCAGTGATAGGGCGCGGAGGCGAATCAGGAACTCACATGCGGAAACGTGCGTTCAACTAAGAAAAGAGCCGCCCGAATTCGGGCGACTCTCGTCCTAAGGTGACTACTTACCTGCGGTGCTGTAGTTCTTCAACACCAAACCTAAGGCTGCATTGCGAGGACTACCTTACGCCCTGCCCGACAGACCTCCCGATGTCTGATCGTCCGCCAACATGGTGTCCTCGGAGTAGTCAGACGTGAGGCCGGTTGATTGGTCGGTCACCACGCCTGTGGTGTCATCGAAGGTAATGTCAGCGCCGAAGTCGGATGCGGTGCTGGTGCCGTAGTCTGCCGCTGTGCTCATGCTAGCGCTGCTGGTATAGTCCTGCGTCGTGTCCACACTGTAGTCCCTGACTGGCACCGAGCTTTGAGCACTCGCCTGGTAGCTGGTGGACTCCCTGTCTTCGTTGTCTTCTTTATCGCTTTTGCCGCCCAGGACACGGGAAGCAGCAAACGCAAGCGCGCCGGCCAACGCCAGGCCTACCAGGGGCTTAGGTATGCCGCCTGACTCCTTGTCTTCTTCCTTCTTCTCAGGTTGGTCTTGCTCCTGCTCCTGGGTGCCGGAATAGCCGTAGGCCCGCCCGGTCACACGCGCAAGGTCCTGGGCGCTCCACTGCTGGTAGTCGGTGTTGGAAAGCTCAAGATCGCTCAGGTCCAGGCCCCTCTCCTGTGTGTAGCTGTACAGGTCGGACGCCACGCCGCGCAACTGGTCCTCTTGCAGGCCCTGGTAACCGTGATAGGTCCCCTCGTACA
The DNA here is from genome assembly GCA_036388595.1 of Chloroflexia bacterium. GTDB lineage: Bacteria > Chloroflexota > Chloroflexia > QHBQ01 > JADMIH01 > JADMIH01. The sequence goes on along the minus strand of DASVRN010000124.1, from coordinate 12,036 downwards.
GTTCGTCGGGGTTGGCGCTACGGCTCCAGTCACGATAGCCTCTATAGATTTCCTCGTGCGGCAAGTTGTCGTAATTGCCGGACTGGTAATCATCCAGCCACCCGTAACGTGCTGATGTCCCTGAGTTGCCGGACATGCTGCCCTGGCTTGTTGCTCCCGAGTTATCCGAATTAGTTGTGCTGTTATCCATAATCTGGCTATCCTTCCGCCTCGGTTGAGGCGCTGAACTTTGGCCGATAGTTCGACCGGTGCGCCCTTTCACTTTGTCGAGTAAGCAGATAAGGAGGCAAGTAGCATGCCATATCGTGCAGACGCCGCGACCTTCGGCTGGCCTCTACAACTCGGGAGTGGGTCACTAATGTTCGCTATTAGCCACTTGTAATTCGGGCATCGTCCCTGTCCATTACCCTGGCAAAGTGATTGACTCTCCAACTGGCGTGAACATATGTGAATATTAGTAGTATCTATATCCGGTCCCGGTTATCTGGTACGGAAAGTGCCCTAAAGGAGCAAAGTGGCCTTGTGGGCCATTATCTAAGGGCGACAACCACGAAGAGAAACGCGAAGAGGATGAAGGAGTAAGAATAAACCATGAAAAACGAAACTCAGGTCTTGAAGCGATGGGCTGCCGGTATCATGCTGGCGTTTGCCTTGTTGGTAGGTGGTTCTCAAGCGACGTTCGCCCAGGAGGCAACTGCTACCACGGGCGTGACAACCGTAACGGCTCAGCAAAACGACAATGACGACGACGGCTTCCCCTGGGGTCTGTTGGGCTTGCTGGGTCTCGCCGGTCTCGCGGGACTGCGCCCGCACCGCCACGAAGTCGAGCGCGTGGACCGCACGACGGGCACGGGCACACGCTAGTCACATAAAGCAGGTAAGAAACTGATTCAAGAAGAGCATCGCTGCCTATAACAGCGATGCTCTTGCATTTGGGACGGTTCCACAGTCGCACATGTTCTTGGCACTGCTCGACAAGTCATTCTTCTTACTCGTGGTGTTCTTTGATAGAGATGTCGTGCTTGAAGACTTTTTGGAGCTTGGCGCGAATAGCCTGGAAGTCTAGCTGCCACCAATTGTTGAGTCTCTGGCAGCAAAGAGTGATCGGGTTCTGGAACTAGCTGACACAGGCACGGTTGTATGCTCCTGGGAGCACATTAGATCATTTGGCTACACACGCTCAAAGAGAAAGGTCTATCATTAGCTGCCAGACCCTTTTTGGTGCCTAAGTTGCGACTGGGCGGTAATGGCCTCGAACCAATACTGTATGCTAGCGGATATGCCCGGACAACGACGTAGAGCAGTCGCTCAACAGACTAATTCGATAGAAACTAGCACGCTCAGAAAAGGGAGGGTCCGCTTAGGGGTTCTCCTTTTTATCGCATCTATTGACCGAGTTAGCAGTACTGGCGCCAAGCGTTGACAGCGCAGGTATAATGGGTTCAAGCTTGCACTCTACATCGCGGGCTTACATTGTTATGCGCGGGTTTTTGGTAATACGCCGCCGCGTCTTTGCATTATGAAATACTGTTTGCTCTTCGTGCTGTGTCTCATGTTATTGCAGCCTGCATCCGCACACAGCGCGCCGGCGGACGTCCCCTTCCGCTCGTTTGACCACCTCTCGACAGAGGACGGCCTTGTCGGGGGTGCTGTCGAAGCTATTCTCGAAGACCGGCATGGTTTCATGTGGTTTGGGACGCAGCAAGGGTTGAACCGTTACGATGGGTACAACTTCAAGAATTATGATATCGGCGTCGAACCGGGCGGACTGAGCGATGCCAACATCCGGGCTCTCCTACAGGACGGCGCCGGCACCATCTGGATAGGGACCGCCAGCGGAGGATTGAACCGGCTGGATGCTGCTACGGGTGCGCTCTCTCATTATCGCCCAAGCTCCGGTGATCCGCTTCAATCTGACTATGACTCCATCTCCGCACTCGCCTGGGATGACCTCGGTGGTCTATGGCTCGCTACCGCCGGTGGCCTCGTACACTTCGATCCAACGACGACCCATTTTCGCAAGCTCTCCACCGATGGAGCCAGCGTCCTCACGTCTGGCGGTGGGCGGCTCTGGGTTGGCGAAAGAGCACAGGTAACAACGTACACACTCAGCGGCGGAAAGCTCGCAACCTACGCCCTTCCTGAAGAGGCTCACAACGTATTCGGCTTGCTTTACGACCAGTCCGAACGGCTGTGGGTCGGCACCGACGACGGTCTGTGGGTGCTGGAGGAAACTTGGACCCGCGTTGACGGCCTGCCACCCGGCACCACCGTCGAACCACTCCTGGACGGCGGTGCGGGTCAGGTCTGGGCTGGTACTCGCAGTTCCGGCCTCTACCTACTCGACTCGGATGGTGCGGTCATCCAGCACTACAGTCACGACCAAGATGATGAGCAGACGATTTCGAGTGATTACGTCCTCAGTCTCTATCAAAGCAGAGGGGGTATTCTGTGGGCCGGCACCTGGACCGAGGGAATTAGCCTGTTAGTGCTGCGGAAGTTCCCGCGCCACCTTCCTCTGAGCGTGCCCTTGTCCTTTGCTCCGGCACCCGGAGACTCGACATGGGTCGGCACCTTTGATGATGGGCTGTTGCGAGTTAGCTCTGCGGGGGAGGTGCTGGATACCTATCAGCACGACCCGGCCGACCCGCAAAGCCTGAGCAGCGACGTTATTTTTGCCCTTCTCTCGGAAGCTGACGGAGGGCTTTGGGTGGGAACCCTCAGTGGCCTTGACTATCTACCTCCGGGCGGCGATCAATTCGTTCACTTTCGCCACGATCCAGCTGATAGTACGACCCTCAACTACGACCAGGTTAGGGTGCTCTTTCACGACCAGCAGGGGGCGCTGTGGGTAGGAACCCTGGCGGGGCTGAACCGTTTTGACGCGGCAAGTAAGCGCTTCAAGCGTTTCCCCATCGGTGGAGATGTCGCACCGGCGTCGTTCGAGTCGGTGTTCGCTCTGAATGAGGATGAGCAGGGCCGCTTGTGGGCTGCCGGTGCAGACGGGCTGGCGAGCCTCGACCCTCGTAGGGGCGACGCCCGGATATATGACACGACTAACAGCAGCCTCTGCCATAACTTCCTCACCGCGGTTCACCCCGGCCTGAATGGCACCCTGTGGCTGGCCTCCTGGGGTGGCGGCCTGATCCACTTCGATCCGAACAGCGACAAGTCGCGTTGCTACCAGCGAAGCGATGGCCTTGTCGATAACGTGGTGCTGGCCCTTGCTGAGGACAAAGCGGGCAGCTTGTGGTTGAGCACGCCGCGTGGGTTGAGTCGTTTTGACCCGGCGCAGGAGCAGTTCGAGACCTTTACCACCGCCGATGGGTTGCCCCACAATGACTTTGCGCAGGCAGCCGTGTTGCAGCGGGCGGATGGGTCGCTCTGGTTTGGCAACACGAAGGGGATTGTCCATTTCCAGCCGCTGGAGATACCGGTCAACGAGTACGTGCCTCCTGTTGCATTGACGGGATTTTACCTCTTCAACCAGCCCGTTGGCCCAGGCAGCACAGGTCCGTTGCAAGAGCCAATCGAGCAGAGCGATACGATCCAGCTGGAGCACGAACAGAATTCCGTATCCTTTGAGTATGCCGCCCTTAACTACCTCAATCCGAGCCAGAACCAGTATGCCTACCGGCTGCGAGGTTTTGACGACGAGTGGGTTGATGCGGGCGAGCGGCGTCTTGCCACATTCACCAATCTCAATCCCGGCACGTACACGTTCCAGGTGATCGCCAGCAACAATGATGGCATCTGGAACCAGCAAGGCACATCTGTCCAACTGGTAATTGCTGCCCCGTGGTGGCAAAGCTGGTGGGCCTACCTCAGCTATGGCGTCATGTCGCTGTTGCTGCTAGCGGGGTTGGTTGAGCTTCGCACTCGTGTTCACAGGCGTGCTCTGGCTCATGAGCGACGTTTGCGCGAGCGGCTGCAACTTATAGACGGTATGAAAGAGGCAGAACGGGAGCGCATTGCCCGCGAGCTACACGATGGGCTGGCGCAGACACTGGCCGGTTTGCGCTTCCGGGCACGCGTCTGGAAAACACTGCTGGCGCAGCAGCCCGCTCAGCTAGAGGAGGAATTGGACGAACTGGGGACCATTCTCGACGAAAGCATTCAAGACGTGCGCCGCTCTATCTTCGCTCTACGGCCGGCTGGTCTGGAGGAAATGGGTCTGGTACCCGCGCTGGAAGAAGCGGCCAAAACAATCTCCCGCCAATACCAGGTGCCGGTACATACCGATCTCCCGGCTACTGAGGACGCGTTAGGTCCGGGGCTGGAGTTGAATCTCTTCCATATTGCCAGCGAGTTGCTTTCTAACGCGGCTCGTCACTCGCAAGCCGGGGAGATCTGGCTGGTGTTACAGCGGCAGCCTGGGCAGGTCACGTTGGAGGTGAGGGATGACGGTCAGGGCTTCGACCCTGGTCCACTGAACAATTTTGCCACCGGGGAACACCTGGGGTTGCGCCACTTGCGCGAGCGAGTGACACTGCTTGGAGGGACTTTCTCACTTGTAAGCCAACCAGGCAGCGGTACCCGCGTAACCGTCACAGTACCGACCGTGCAGGAGCCGTAAGACAATGATTCGATTGCTGATAGCCGACGACCATCAGCTCTTTCGTAAAGGGCTGCGCCAGTTGTGCGAGGTGGCCGGGGGGTTCAAGGTCGTCGCGGAAGCGGATACTGGCCGTGCAGCGGTGGCGCTGGCACGCGAGCACCGGCCCGACGTGATTCTGATGGATATCAGGATGCCTGGTATCGACGGAGTCGAAGCGTGCCGACAGATACTGGCCGACCAGCCGCAAACGGCGATTATCATGCTCACCATGTACCGCCAGGACCGCCACCTGACTGAGGCGCTGGCAGCGGGCGCGCGTGGCTACCTGCTCAAGAACTGTGACGAAGAGACCCTCTTTGCCGCCATCCGGGCCGCGGCGCGCGGGGAGGCCCCCGTTGACCCGGCCATGATGGGACCGCTCCTGGAGCGTCTGAAGTCTACTCATGGACCGGACGAGCTTACCGAGGGAGAAATGGCCGTCCTCATAAGGGTGGCACACGGTGATGACAACAAGCAGATCGCCGAACGTCTCAATATCACACCCGGCACCGTCGCAAACCGCCTGCGCACCCTCTATGACAAGCTGGGCGTGACTAATCGCACTGAGGCGGCACTGTATGCGCTGAGAGTCGGCTGGGCCTCCCTCGACGAGTAGCCGGGTCCCCCGCGTGACCCACTCACCGGGTCCAACTCGCAAAACAGTGCAATTTCTGTAAGCGAAGGGTTGTAATTTGCACTGTTGCCCCTTTATCTTCCCCGCTATACTCAGGACCACTACCCCAAACGTGAAACGTGATGCGGCTTGCTATGGTTGGTACGTGAATACAGGCTTGTTCACTTTACGGGACCAAAGCTCCGGCCTTGTCATCCTGAGCGTAGCGAAGGATCAGTAGCCCGTGCTTGACACTTACTATTGGGGCAACAATGTTCCCCTTACCACCCTCATCCCCAATATTGCAGACCCTTATCTCCCCACCTGATCCTTCGCTACGCTCAGTACTGTACCAACAAAGTTTAGTCTCTTTGCCCGTGCAGTTGAAACCGCGGGCTACCTTTACAAAGTGCCCCTTCGGGCACTGCACCTTACTGATAATAACTTTGTTGGTGATGTACTCAGGATGACAAGATGGGAGTTGATTCTGCAAGAGTAACAAGGTCGCACTCACACATCTAGTAACACCCGCCGCATCACGTTTCACGTTTCACGTTTCACGTTTCACTTTCTCCTGAGTAGGAGCCTCTCACGCCTGTGATAACTGTTCTGATTGCCGACAAGCACGACCTCTTTCGGCGCAGCCTGCGCCAGTTGTGCGAGACAAACGGTGGTTTCAGTGTGGTCGCGGAAGCTACCACAGCCGCCGAGGTGCTGGCGCTCGCGTCGCAACTACGCCCCGATGTGGCCCTGGTGGATATGCACCTGGCCGAAGTGGATGGGGCAGAAACCATGCGCCTGTTGCTGGCAGCGCAGCCGGAACTGGTCACTATTCTGCTTGCTTTTGCCTGGGATGACGAGACGCTAGAACGGGCCCGCCGCTCGGGTGCACGTGCGTGGCTACCCAAGGATTGCGAGGAGGCTACGCTTTTTGCCGCCATCAGGACGAGCCACCCCTCTTATCTAAGAGACGTACCCCTGGTGCCGGAGCAGAAGCCCCCTCACTGACCCGTTCTCACCCAAACAGTGCAATTTATGCAGGCGAGTAGGTTAGATTCTGCACTCGCCTTCCTTTTCGTGCCTTCGTACTATGGAACTGACGCTCGGAAACCTCTTCCAGAGCATCTTCCGGTGTTGGTTGACTCCAGACATGAGAGGGATGGGAGAGGTTATGCAGCCCTCAAATTTGTGTCTGCCGTAGGCAGCGGGGTTGCCAATCAAGTGAACGCGCTTGCGGTGAGCAGCGGCGGGGCGCTGTTTGCCGCGGGCAACTGCATCACCGCCGGAGGAGAGCTTACGTCATGAAGCGCGGAAACCTGATTGTTGTGCAGTTGGCCCTGTTAGGACTGGTGCTGTTGGGAGTGGCGTTGCTTATGCAGGCCGACTCGCCCACCGTGAGCGCGGCACTCACTTCCCAGGTAATGAGCGGGACGACCACGGCCACCGGTACGGGCACCGCTATGGGTACCCGTAAGGGCGCGAGCACTCCCACGGGCACTCCCCTGGCGAGCCGGGGTGACTCCGCCCCCGACGCGCTACCGCTACTTGCTTGCGGTGTGCCACAGACCGTCACTGGGTCGATCACCAGCAGCGACCCCGGACACACCGATTGGGTTGTGGTCAGTAACGTGTGTGGCGGGCCGGTGAATTGTTCTGAGCAGCACAATGCCTTGCTTTCCCGCTATGACGTGTATACTTTCACCAACCCGGACGCGCTGCCCCGCCAGGTTACCGTAGATGTCACCCTGAACTGTGGTACAAATGCCAGGATCAGTAGCAATGCCTACCTGGGCAGCTACGACCCGGCGAATCTCTGCACCAACATCCTCGGCGGTAGCATCCAGCCCGTCTTCAACGGCCCCCCCAGCGGCTCTTATACCTTCAATGTCCCGGCCAACGGCACGTTCGTGATCGACGTTGGGGAAATTAATAACAACGCCGGCTGTGCTAGCTACACCATCACCGTGACCACCCAGTGCACGGCCTGCGCGACCTCCACGTCGACCAAGACCCCCACGCGCACTCCGACCGCCACCCCGACCAGCACGCCCGCAGCCTGCGGTGTGCCGCAGAACTACAACGGGTCGATCACCAACAGCGATCCGAGCCACACCAACTACATTAACGCAAGCGGAGTCTGTGGCGGGCCGCCAAGTTGCCAGGTGTTTGTTGATCAGTTCCAACAGCCCTTCCACTATGACCTCTATCCTTTCACCAACCCCGACCCGGCTCCACGCCAGGTTACCGTAAACGTCGGCGCGAACTGTGGTGATGGGGTCGCTAGCTATGCCTATCTCGGCAGCTACGACCCGGCGAATCTCTGCACCAACATCCTCGGCGGCGAGAACGGCCCCGGCAACGGCTCCTACTCCTTCAACGTCCCTGCCAACGCCCATTACGTGGTTGTAGTGGACGAATATAGGCCCACGTTCGGCTGTGATAGCTACAGCCTCAGCGTAACCACCCAATGCACGGCCTGCGCCACCTTCACGCCGACTCCGACCCCCACCAGGACCCATACCGCCACCAATACGGGAACGCCCACCAACACCGGCACCCCTACCCTCTCGCCCACGCCAACCTCCACTCCCTGCGCGGTTTGGAATGTCCTCAGCCCGAGCGCCGGAAGTATCGAGGATCTCAGCGTAGTGAGCGGCAATGATATCTGGGCCGTCGGCTCGAAAATCATGCACTGGGACGGCAGCAGTTGGAGTACCATCTCCAGACCTGGCAGCGGCAATCTCAGGGGGGTGGCCGCTGTGTCCACCAACGATGTGTGGGCTGTCGGCTCGCAAATCCTGCACTGGGATGGCAGCAGTTGGAGCGTCGTTGCCACGAACTTTGGCTTTCTCTTCGATGTGGTAGCGGTGAGCGCCAACGATGTCTGGGCTGTGGGTCAATACTTCAACGGTACCGGCACCCCCCAGACGCTGACCATGCACTGGGACGGCACCAGTTGGAGCGTCGTCCCCAGCCCCAACCAGGGGACCCGCAACAACTTCCTCAACGGGGTGGCGGCGGTGAGCGCCAGCGATGTCTGGGCCGTCGGCCAATACTTCAACGAGAGTGTCTCTGCCTACCAGACCCTCACCCTGCACTGGGATGGCAGCAGTTGGAGCATCATCCCCAGCCCCAATCCGAGCACCAACCTGAACACTCTACAGGGAGTGGCGGCGGTGAGCACCAACGATGTTTGGGCCGTGGGCTACTACATCGACAATAACGGTACGTTCCGTGGCCTGATTGAGCGTTGGGACGGCACCAGTTGGAGTACCATCTCCAGTCCGGGCAATGGCCTTCTCATGGGGGTGGACGCTGTGGCCGCCGCCGACGTCTGGGTTGTTGGCAGCGCCAGCGGAGGCGCCACGCTGGTCGAGCACTGGAATGGCACCAGTTGGAGTGTCGCTGCCAGCCCCAAGCCGGGGGCCTACAGCAACGAACTCTACGGGGTGGCGGCGGTGAGCGCCAATGATGTATGGGCGGCCGGCTACTATAGCAATGACAGCACTAGCGGCGCACAGACACTGTTCGTACACTATGTTGACTCGTGTAACCTACCCGCCACGCCTACCAGTACCGCCACGCCTACAAGCACCAACACATTCACGAATACCTCCACGCGCACCAGTACTCCGTCAAACACTCCAACCTGGACCAACACACCAAGTAACACCGCTACCCGCACCAACACCACTACTAACACGGCTACCAATACACCGACTCATACACAGACCGCGACCAGTACCCCGTCGCGCACGAACACCCCGAGCGCAACCTTTACCAATACAGCAACCAGGACTAACACTGCCACTAACACACCGACCAATACTCCTACACTTACCAGCACCGGCACCAGCACCCCCACGCGTACAAGTACCCTAACTAGCACACCCACGTCTTCGAGTACAGCGACCAATACCCCATCGCGTACCTCAACATCCACAAACACCCCGGCGCACACTAATACAGCCACCAGCACATCGACCGGAACTGCCAGCAGCACCGCCTCTAATACCTCGACCCCAACGGCTACCAACGCTGCGACGAATACTGCGACGAGCACACCTACCGGAACGCCCACCAGCACCAGCACGCCCAGTACGGCTCCGACTAGCACCCCAACTGCAACTGCTATTCAGACAGCGACCCATGCTGGGACGGCGACCACGGCCAGCACCAACACGCCTACTCGCACCAGCACACATATACCCACTGCTACCGCTTTTGAGACAAGCAGGGCCACGTTCACGCCCACAGCTAAAGCTACAGCTTCACCGACCAGCCAGGCGGCGGAGAGCTGCGGGCAGTTCCCGGACGCGAACCCAGGAGACACATTCTACGAGTACATAGATTGTCTAGCCTGCCACAGTGTAATAGGAGGGTTCTCGGACGGCACATTCCGGCCTGGCGCCAACATCACTCGCGGGCAGATAGCCAAGATAGTGTCAAACGCAGGCGGCTTCAAGGAAGACCCAGGTGAGCAGATCTACTCAGATGTGCCGCCAGGCTCACCCTTCTACGACTACATCAACAGGTTGACCAACAGAGGCATAGTGGCGGGGTACCCGTGCCCTCAGCGACCGGGTGGTGATAACGAATGCACGCCTGAGAACCCTAGCGTGTTCCGGCCCGAGCAGAAAGCCACACGCGGGCAGATGGCGAAGATTGTCTCCAACGCGGCGTACTTCGACGAAGCGGTGAGCGGGCAGTATTATGCAGACGTGCCGCCCACAGGAGAGGGGAGCCAGTTCTACACCTGGATCATGCGCCTGACCGGCAGGGGTGTCATGGGCGGGTACGCCTGCGGCACCCCGGATCCAAGGAGCGGACCCTGCGAAGGCCAGAGCAGGCCCTACTTCAGACCTCTCAATGAGGTGACGAGAGGGCAGGCAGCCAAGATTATGGCTAACACATTCTTCCCTAACTGCCAGACACAGGCACCAGCCAGGAAGTAGCTACAGGCCTCAACGCCAGCACCAAATAAAACAGCCCGGAAGTACAACTTCCGGGCTGTTTTCGTGCCTATTTCTTTGTGGGCGGTAATGGACTCGAACCAATGACCTCTACGATGTCAACGTAGCGCTCTAACCAACTGAGCTAACCGCCCGCGACACTAAATTATAGCTACTGGCGCTAATGGTGTCAAGCGCTCCACACAGGCCACGGTGCCCCGCTGGCGCATCTACACGTGCTCGGTCCTGGTCAGGGTGGCCTAGAACAGCTGGTGCTTTTTCAGTACAGCAAGGAAGTCAGCAGGACTTACTACCTGGACTTGGCCGACCCGTTCAAGCACTAGTAAGTCCATATCGCCGGTAACCAGATAATCGGCCTCGCCTATGACTGCATATGCCAGTAGATAGTTGTCCTTACTGTCGCGCGAGACGTCGGGTATTTCTTCATTGATAGGTGCTATTGTCTCTCCTGAGTGCAGTAGCAGGGAAGCCAATCTCTCCATATCCTCAGGCTTGACACGTAGCGATAGTGCCTCCTTTCTGGTTATGGCCTCGAACATCTCCTGAAGAAGCTCTCCGGGGAGTAGTGGAACGTACAGACCTGCTATCCCCGCGTCCACTACCTGGGCTATGGTGCCCGTTATTTGCGGACTAAGCAAACAGCTGATGAAGATATTTGTATCGAGCAGGGCCTTGATCATTCAGACTGCTCAGTCCTACTGTGGATTTTACCCTTGGCGACCAAACCATCAATAGCATCTCGCACGATTTCGCCGGCTATCTTCTGGGCCTGCTCTTCAGTTGTAATGTCCTGGTTGTACTTTCTTACCTTATCCCGTAGTTCGTGAAGCTCGGCCAATAGCCGCTTACGTCTCTCCACCTCCCTGTAGGACTTGTAACTCTCGTACTCGGCTATCGACAATAGCACTATGGCAGGTTCGCCATGATTTTCTACAATTATTTCCTCACCGTTTTCTACAACCCAGTTCACTAACGAGCCAAACTTGTTCTTAGCATCGGTAGATGAAACAGTTCTTGCCATGATAACATCCCCCTAATCTAGTCTCGGCCTCCGTCTCACCTGATAAATATTTTGTACAATATACTAGCTAAAATATTGGCTGTCAAATTCTCCAACCCTCCTCTTTGTCTCCTGGCCGTATAATGGCTAAAAATGGAGGCCCACATGCTTACCCGTACCGACGACAATATCATGGCCGAACTAGAGGACGAGTGCGTGCGGCACCTGCAAGCCCTCATCCGCCTCGACACCAGCAACCCGCCGGGCAACGAAATACTGGCCGTGGAGTACATCCGGCAGCAATTATCGGAGGCTGGGGTGGATGCGGAGGTGGTGGAGTCGGAGCCGGGCCGGGCCAACCTGCGGGCTGTGCTTAAGGGTGACGGTTCGGAGCGGCCCTTGCTGCTCATGTCACACACCGACGTGGTGCCCGTCGAGCCTGAGTTCTGGACCCACGACCCCTTCTCCGGCGACATTGACGGGGGTTATTTATGGGGCCGGGGTGCGGTCGATATGAAGCAGTGGGTTGCCTGGCACCTGACCATCTTCCTCGACCTCGCCCGGCGTGGCGTGCCCCTCAAGCGCAACGTGGTGCTGCTATGCACGGCCGACGAGGAAGACGGCTCGTACAAGGGTATGCGCTGGATTGCTGAGCACATGCCCGATTGGCTGGATGGGGAGTACGGCTTGAGCGAGGGTGGCGGTGGGGAGATGCAGGTGCGCGGCCGCTCGTTCTTCCCGTGTCGCGTGGCCGAGAAGGGTGCCTGCCGCTTCCGGTTGCGCGCCCACGGCTCCCCCGGCCATGCCTCCCGCCCCCACAGCGACAACGCCATAGTCAAGTTGGGTGTGGCGC
>DASVRN010000123.1:0-1972 GCA_036388595.1 Chloroflexia bacterium | reverse complement strand
ATGACAAGGGTGGGGCTTGGGTGCTCTCATCCTCCACTGTGGTTCTTGAGATAGCGTCTAGGAATGGTAATTCGTAATTACTTACCCCCTCGCCCGCGCCACCGTCGCTATATAGATGCGCCGGGCACCTGTGGCGCGCACCACGGCCACGCACTCTCCCAGGGTGGAGCCGGTGGTGAGTACGTCGTCCAGGAGCAGGACTGCGGGGTAAGTTGCGTCTCCTTCCCAGGTGAAGGCGTCGCGCACGTTCTCGGCACGCTCCTGGGCGTCGAGTCCTACCTGCGAGCGGGTGTGCTTCAGCCGCTTCAGGTTGCGCGAGAGGGGCCAGCCGGTGCGCCGGGCAAGCTCCAGGCCGAGCAGGTGCGCCTGGTTGTAGCCCCGGGCACGCTCCCTCTCCCTGTGCAGGGGCACCGGCACTATAGCGGGCGCGAGACGTTGCAGGTCGGGCCAGTCGGGGCTGTGTTCCAGCGCGGCGTGTACTAGCTCAGCGAGCGGACGGGCTAGCGGAGTGTCGTTTTCGTACTTGAGGTTGTGGACCGCCTGCCGGAGCGGCCCGTCAAAGTCGCCCGCGCACACCAGGCCGCGCACGCCCATGATGCTGTGCCCCTCGTCCTTGGGTGGGGCTATCGACTCGCGACACCCGGCGCAGAACCACTCGCCCCGCCTGTCGCAGCCTCCGCAGCGGGGCGGGTAGAGCAGGTCGAGTATGAAGTTCCAGGTCTTGGACCCTGTAGACGCCGTTATCATGTCACCACCTCGCCAGCCACAACAGTTTACCACCTTCGTACAACCCCCTTGCCGTGCCCGGCCAGCGTGGCCCCTGTTACTTTTCGCGCAGGGCAGCCGATAATCGTGTTAGCCGGGCCGCATATAGATGTTGGTCCAACCTCGCGCATGTCCACCGCCACGGTGACTCTTTTCAGGAGACAGTGTATGGCTACCGTCGAACAGGCGGAACGGATAACCGCGCCTGCCCAGGTCAGCCAGTCCGCTCTCATCCGGCAGCGCTTCCGCAGGCACCGCGCCGGCGTGGCCGGTCTCCTGACGCTGGCGCTGTTGTCCCTCTCGGTCATAATCATCCCCATGGTCTCGCCATTCACTCTATACGAGGCAAACGGGCTGCAACAATACGCTCCCTTCGGTACGATGGACGTTATCAAGCATGAGGTCCACTGGCTCGGCACCGACACGTTCGGCAGGGATGAAATGGTGAGGCTCTTCACGGCGGGGCGCGTTTCGATGTTCGTGGCGTTCGGCTCGGCCCTGCTGATCGTGCTGCTCGGGTCGCTTATCGGGGCCACGGCGGGCTACTACGGCGGTTGGGTGGACAGCCTGCTTATGCGCTTCACCGACCTGATGCTGGCGATACCGCTCCTGCCGGTATACCTGTTCGCGTTGCGCTTGCTCCGGGGGGCGGACTTCTTGCGGCCCTGGTGGAACAATCCCGACGTCAATTCGTGGCTCAACCTGGGGCTGGTCATGTCAGTGTTCACCCTGTTCGGCTGGATGAGCCTGGCGAGGATCGTTCGAGGCTCCGTGCTCACCTTGCGCTCCCTAGAGTTCGTGGAGGCGGCGAGGGCGCTCGGGGCCAGCCACCGGCGCATCATCTTCAGGCACCTGCTGCCCAACTCGGTGGCCCCCATCGTGGTGGCCGCCACTTTCGCGGTGGGCGACTTCATCATCCTTGAAGCCATCCTGAGCTACTTCACCCACGGCATCACCGACCCGCCTTTCCCCACCTGGGGCAACATGCTGGCCCTGTTCCAGGGGCTGGCCCTGAACATCACCAGCCTCAACCCGTTCGAGAACGTCAGGGGTTACCTGTTCCTGCTGCCCAGCGTCATGATCCTCATTACCGTGCTCTCTATCAACTACGTGGGCGAGGCGCTCAGGAGCGCCCTGGACCCACACAGGCTAGAGTGAGTGGCCCTGGGAGAGACCCTCACCGAAAGGTCGTTCGATATGCTGCGAT
>DASVRN010000122.1:0-6154 GCA_036388595.1 Chloroflexia bacterium | reverse complement strand
AACGAATACGCAGACTGGCGGCGACCTGGGCCGGGAATGAGGCGACCGCGGCGCTGGACGAGCTGAAGGCGTGGATAGGCAGCCTTGACGAGCCTGAGCCGGTGCCGGTCCCCACCGACAAAGCTACGGGCAACCTGGAGGACCGCGACACCAACGCCAACCTGCGCACGGTACAACTGGGCCAGATTATACCCTTCCGCGAGCCTGCCCCAGCGGAGCCGGGGTCGCCCGCCCCTGAGCCTCGCATCGACATACCGGGAGCGGTGCACGATCTTATAGAGGACGCCATCTACTCGGACCGCTTTATGCTGGTGGCGAGCAAGCTAAACAAGGCGCAGTTGGGGCAGGTACGCCGCGACCTCGATGCCGCCTGGACGCGCCGCTCCGCCCGCAGACACGAGCGGCCCTCGGTTAGCAACGTGGTGGTGAAGAGCGCCCGCCTCCCCTGGTCGCATTCTCCGGCAGCCACCCTATACATGAGGCTGTTGGAGAGCGTAGGCATGCCGAGCGTGCTGGGGAGCATCAACAAGGCGGTGAGCCAGGCCGCGATTACCGAGCCGGGCCGCTACAAGGAGATACTGGCCCGCCTGCCGCAGGACGAAAGCGACTTCGTGGCCGACCTGCTCTACCTGCTGTGGGAGGCAAGTTCGCGCATGGACAAAGACGAGATAGCCATGCTGCGCGCCTACCTGACGGACACCGCCACCCACATAGAGCTTCGCCGCATGGGCATCCCCCGCAACCTGTCCCTCGAAGACCGCTACGAGGTGCTACGGGTAATACTGGCATGCATCTCAGGTCTCGCGCCCGAAGCCAACCTGTCGGACCACCGCCGGGTCTGGCTGTGGCTGGACGAGATAGAAAACATCCTTGGCTACGGCGAGCACGAGCGTTGGGAACTGGTACAGGCGCTGGAAACCCTAATGGGCAACACCCCGCCCTACCTCACCGTCTGGCTGAACATCACCCCCACCAGCCCCGCCACTTCACAAGAGATTCAAGCGGCCCTGGAGAACAACCTCGTCATCACCGACGATTTATCGAGATAGACAGTAGGAGAGGAATTCTAAACGCCAAGACGCCAAGACGCCAAGGACCACGCCAAGTAGATAAGGATTATTCACCGCAGAGACGCAGAGGACGCAGAGGGTACGCAGAGATTGTTATTGTTAGAAGCCGGAAGGAGCAACATCTTGGTGCACAGTGTTGCTCCAATAAGAACATCCTCAACTAATCTCCGCGTAATCTCCGCGTCCTCTGCGTCTCTGCGGTGAATTCTTTATTTCCCTTGGCGTGGTCCTTGGCGTCTTGGCGTCTTGGCGTTTAGAATTCGTCTCCGTCTCTTATCGGCCGACCATCGGCAGCGCCAGCATAAAGACCGTGCCTCCGCCGGGCGCGGGTTCGGCGGTGAGGTGGCCCTTGTGCATCTCAGCGATCTTGCGGGCGATGGGGAGGCCCAGGCCGGTGGAGGCGGTGCGGTCGGAGCGGTGCGCGCTGCTCCTGAAGAAGCGGCCGAAGATTAGCTCGTGCTCTCCATCCGGCACGCCTGGCCCGTTATCCTTCACCGTGACCACGCACTCCTCGCCGGAGCGGAACACACGCACCTGCGTGGTGGAGCCTTCGGGGGTGTACTTATGGGAGTTGGACAGCAGGTTGGTAAGCACCTGCTCCAGCCGGGCGGCATCCCCCTGCACCGGGAAGTGGCTTTCGGGCATGCTGACCAGCAGCGTTTGGCCCTTGCTCTCGAAAAGCGCCTGGGTCATGCTCACGGCTGCTTTCACCACGTCGCGCATATCCAGGCGGTCCGTGACGAGGCTGGCCCGCCCCTGCTCCAGACGCGTGAGGTCGAGCAGGTCGTTCACCAGCGAATGCATGCGCTGGCTGCCCTCCAGCACGAGGCCGACGAGGTCCACCAGGCGTGGGTCCAGGCGGGCCGCACCATCGTTGCCGGGCTGCTCGGCCAATATTTTCATCTGCTCGTGCACGATGCCCGCCGACATGCGTATAGAAGTGAGCGGCGTGCGCAATTCGTGGGCGGCGGTGGAGAGAAACTCGTCCTTCATCTGCTCAAGCTCGCGTAGACGCTGCTGCTCCCGCTCGGCGGCTTCCCGGCCCCGCTCTGCCTGCTCGTACAGGCCCGCGTTGTTGAGTGCGGCGCTGGCAACGGCCCCGAAAGCCTCTAGCAACTGCACCGACTCTGCATCACAAACATCAATCTGGTCGAAGTAGCAACTCAGCACGCCCGTCACCTGCCCGCCCGCCCGCAACGGCACGCCCACCAGCGAACGGAGGGTCTTGCCCGCCAACCGAGGAAAGACGATATCTTGCTCTTCCGCTACGTCGGCTACAGCTTGCGTCACCCCGGTGCGTAGGGCGCGCCCCGCGATACTCCAGTCGAGAGGCAGCTTGGTCGACTCGGTGGTAAGCGTTTCCTCCAGGCCGACGGCGTAACGGGCGGTGAAGTGGGTCGGCTCCCGGCCAGCTTCCCGCTCCTCCGGGCCGCTCGGCTGGTCGAGCATGTGGATAGCCGCCGCCGCCGCGTCCAGCAACTCCACCGTAGATTGCAGGATGATCTGTATAACCTCGTCCAGGTGCACCGAGCGGTTGATCGCCTGCGTCACCCGGAACAGGGCCGTGGAACGCGCCCGCTCCCGGCTTACTCGCTCCAACGCGTCCAGGTTCTCCGCGTGCAATTGCGAGTTGGTGAGCGCGGTAGCGGCATGGGTAGCGAGTAGCTGCACCAGCCACTCGTCCTCCTCGGAGAACTCCGGCCGCTCGATCTTCTCTGTCAGGTAGAGGGTACCCGCCAGGTTGCCCTGCACCCATATCGGCACGCCCAGCAGACTACTCATCGGCGGGTGGTGCCGGGGGAAGCCCACTCTGCGGGGGTCTTTAGCAATCTCCGGGATGCGCAGGGTGCGCCCGGCCCTCAACATGACTCCCAACAGCCCGTGCCCGCGCGGGGGGTCGCCTATCTTCTCCTTATCAACCTCGGAGATACCCGAAGTAGGAAAGCGAGCTATGTACCCGTCGTCGCCCAACACCCCCAGCGCCGAGTACTTGCAATGCACCAGCTCGCGCGCCGCGTCCACGATGCGCTGCAACAGCTTCTCAAGCTCAAGCTCGCTGGTAATCGAAATCGCGGCCCGGTTGAGCGCCAGCAACTGCCTCACCCGCACGTCTACGTTAGAGCCTTCCCTATTCTCTTGTCCGGACTGAATATCGGTGTTCATCGATTTTGGATTTTAGGTTTTGGATTTTGGATTCAGGAGGATGCTTACACAATCCAAAATCCAAAATGTCAAGCGCCTATGCGTGCGAAGCGGTAGCCCACCGAGCGCTCGGTCAGTATGTAATGGGGGTTCTCGGAGTCGTCGCCCAGTTTCTTGCGGAGGCGGCTGATGTAGGTCTTGAGGTAGTCCATGTCGCCCCGGTACTCGTCGCCCCATACCTTGCTGAGCAGCATGTCGAACGGCAGCACGCGCCCGGCGTTGCGCACAAGCTGGTAGAGCAGCTTGTACTCGGTGGGCGTGAGCTTGACCGGCTGGCCCTTCACCGTAAGCTCGCGGCTGTCGAAGTTCATGGTAATATCGCCCGATACGAAGGAGGGAGCAGCGCTGATGGGGGCGGGTAGCTCCGAGCGGCGCAGGATGGCCTTGATGCGGGCGAATAGCTCCAGGTGGCTGAATGGCTTGACCAGGTAGTCGTCGGCCCCCAGTTCCAGGCCGCGCACCTTGCTCATCTCGTCTCCACGAGCGGTAAGCATCAGCACCGGAGCGTCCGACACCTCGCGGATGCGCTGCAACAACTCGAAGCCGCTCATAACCGGCATGTTCACGTCGAGCAGGGTCACGTCCGGGGCCACGTCTAAGAACATGTGCAGGCCGTGCTCTCCGTCGGGCGCGCTGTGCACGTCCGCGTCCTGCCACTGGAATTGCAGCCCTATGGTCACGGCCTCGACTATAGCTTTGTCATCGTCTACGATAAGGAATTTCATCCGGTAAGCTTGTCCCAGGCGTATTTGCGCGTAAAATCGCGCATATTCATCCCACTGTATCATGGGAATTATACCATACGGGTCTGGTCATAGCTTCGACGGCGGCCTGTGGTAACTTGCTGTAACAAGCTAGGGCAACAGGGACCAGGCCCCGCCCTTGTCATTCTGAACGCAGTGAAGAATCTGAAGAAGGTGAGTAGGGATGGTGCTGAACATGTGGGTCATAGTGTAGGAGGTTCAGCGGAGGGGCAAGAGGAGCATCTTAGATTCTTCACTGCGTTCAGAATGACAAGGTCGGGGCAGTGTTCACCTATCCGGTGTTGCCCCAGCCTGAGCAACAGAATAGCAGGAGCAAGTGGTTGCGCACTACGGGGCAGACCCTCCTTCAGCAAAAGAGACACGCCTTAGCCCCACAATTTTCACCAAGCGTTTACCTGCATGCACTCAAGGTGCAACCTGCGCCCGGTAGGATAGAGTTAGAAGCAACAGTGCGATGCATCGCATTAACCATTACCGCAGGGTAACGCCCGCGGTAGATTGAGCGAAATGCAGTGTGACGCACCGGACGTATTCAGGATGGCACCAGACAAACATGCGGAAGCAGCGCGTGCGAATGAGGGTACGCGAGGGAGAAGAAAATGGTTAGACAGCAGCTTTTGGTCGGTGAGTGGATGTCGTCACCTGTGGAGGTGGTAACGCCCGACACTCCCGTGGCCGACGCCTACAACATGATGATGCAGAGGGGCATCCGCCGCCTGCCCGTGGTGCAGCGCGACCACCTCGTGGGAATAGTGACGATAGGCGACCTGCGAGAGGCTCGCCCCTCCCCCGCCACCAGCCTCAGCATCTACGAGCTGAACTACCTGCTGACCAAGCTGACGGTAGGCCAGGTAATGACCCACAATCCCTATTCGGTCCAGCCAACCACCTCTATCCAGGATGCCGCCCGCGTCATGCTCCACCGCAAGGTAGGCGGCTTGCCGGTGGTCAACGCCGAGGGCACTGTGGTGGGCGTAATCACCGAGTCGGACATCTTCAGGATGCTCATCGACCAGTGGAACTACCTTGATGTAGAGGCTAGCACCGTAGGTCTGGTATCCGCGGTTCTGGCTCCAAGGCCGGTGGAGCACGCGGGTCAGGTTACTTAGCGGTATAAGTATGGCTTGCCCACCCGGACGACCACCAAAGGAGACGACGATGACTTCTAATACCTTCATGAATGATACAGACGACCTTTACAACGAAGCCACCGGAGAGCCGATAGCCTACAGTAAGGCCAATCCACCCTACGGCAAGACTCCCCTGCCCACCCACCACGCGGAGACTCTTTCAACACAGCCAGAGCCTGTTATGCGGACGATGTGGGTCCCGGCACAGGTGCCCGGCAAGAGCCAGTCGCGGGAAGGCAACGAGGATAGATAGAGCTATAACCGTAAGCTAAACGCCCCTGCACAAACAAAAGGGAGGCCCAACCGGGCCTCCCTTCGCTTTGCACCTCTGAACTTTACTTCTTCACAGGTGCCTGGTTCTGCGTACCCCCGCTGATCGTGCAGTTGGGGAAGAAGGTGTTGGACACGATCTTGGCCGACTGTGCTCGGGTTACGAGGTTGTGGGGCCGGAAGTACGGCCTGTTCTGATTGTCGCAGGTCTCGCCGGGGCTGCCACAGGGGTAGCCGCCCATAACCTGCCTGGAAGACAGCCGTTCGATGTACTGGTAGAACGACGATTCGCTCGCGCTGGGCGGTACGTCGGTGTAGGTCTGTCCCTGCGGCGCATCGTTGAAGCCCGCGGTGTTGGACACGATCTTCGACAGTTGGCCGCGAGTCGCGTTGGCGGCAGGCCTGAAGTACGGGCGGTTGCTGCCATCGCACGGCTCACCGGGGCCTCCACACGGATAGCCGCCCATGTGGTGCCTGCGGGACAACCGGTTGACCCACACGTAGAACGGGTCGCCCGGTTTCACGTCAGCGTATATCTGAGCGCCGGGGTCCTCGTTGTAGCCCGCCGAGTTGGACACGATCTTGGAGATCTGCCCGCGGGTGATGTTGTTGTTGGGCCTGTAGTAGGGGTCGCCGGTCGCGCCGCACGGCTCACCAGGGCCGCCGCACGGATAGCCGCCGAGGATGTGCTGGCACGCGAGGCAGCGCACGAACGGGT
>DASVRN010000121.1:0-2923 GCA_036388595.1 Chloroflexia bacterium | reverse complement strand
CGATGTACTCGGGCGTGGGCCGCCAGGCGATCTCCTGCGAGCCGTTGTCCTGGGCAAAAGAGCTATAGGTCATCAGTAGCTCGGCACCTTGCTTCTCGATGTGATCTCTATGCCTGCCACCATGCCCACCAACAGCCCCGTCGCCATGTCCGGGCCCGAACTGTAGCCGATGGTCAGCAGTCGATGGGCAGGGGCTGCGATCAAGTCTACGTCGCCCGCGAGCAAGGCCGCGCCAAGCTCCATCGCGGGGGCGTACAGCAGGCCATCTCCCGCGTGCCACAGGAGGCGAACGCTGATGTCATTCGTCTTAGCGGGTGCCATGTTCCTTATAGCCGCCACCTGGTAACGGGCAAAGTGGGCCGGTATGGTACCCAACTCGGCCTGCCACACAAGTGTCGCCAGTATACCGGCCACAATATCATCGCCTGAGGGCGTAAGTCCAACACCCAGGCCGAGCAGACCGACCAACGCCTGTGACGCGGGTTGCACGTCCAATTCGGTTGCCGCGACCTGGAAGCTTGTCACCCTCTCTGCGAGTCCGCGCAAGAGCCTGTCGCCCGCCGTAGCGTGGGTCCTGAGCCGGGGCACTTCACTTGGTACCGGGAGGCTGCGGTGAGCGCCAAAAAGGTAAGCCGCCAGACCGCAAACTTCCCCGCCGCACCAACTCCCCTCCAATATGCTGAGAAGTGTCCTTACGGACCTCACACGCCCGGTAACATCCGCAATCTCACCCGGCATTCCAGGGTGCCACTGTCGCGCGCTTGATAGGTCGAGCGTTGCAACGCCTTCGAATTCGAGAAGCGCCCCCGTGCAGGCGAAGGTGAGACTCTCCTGGCCTCTCAACAAGCGGATGAGCGCGTCAATATCGAGGACGCGAAGCGTAAAAGGCCCATCTTCCGCAGCTTGGCCGGTAATGCCAACGATTTGGCCTCCGTCACAGCGTAGATAGACGGCATTGCTCAACACAGCCAACACCTGCCCGTGTTTCCCCGCGAGTTGCGCTAGTTCTGGCCCGGCTGATATAGCCGTGAAATGCTGCATAGGATCACCCCTGGGCACCAAACATCGCGTCCCTACAGTATTGTCTCGGCCAGAGCTTTCAGGGCCTCAGTGAAGCACTGCATGGGAGGGCGCACCAGGCCCGCACCCACCTGGCCGACGCCTGCTTCTTTGTGGGCGATGCCGGTATTGATGATCGGCAGCGTGTTGGTGTCGAGGACTTTGCGCACGTCTATGCCGGTGGGGGTGCCCGCGAAGCCGAGTGCGGGCATGGTCCAATTCTGGTTCTGGGCGAGGGTAATGGTGTGCATCGAGCGGGTGAAGTTGAGGGCGTCGTCGGGGGTACCGCCGACCACCTTCACCACCGCGGGCGCGCCACCCATAGCGAAGCCGCCCAGCCCCGCCGTCTCGGTAATCGCGCTGTCGCCTATGTCACCCGCCGCGTCCGCCTCGCTGAAGCCTGGTAAGTAGACACCGTCAGGGACCGCCGCGGGGCCTGTGAACCACCTGTCGCCCGTACCGGCCACACGGATGCCGAAGTCTACACCGTTGCGAGCCATTGTAACTACGACTGTCGAATAGGCGATATTGTGGGCGCTGTCGAGCATGGCTTTGCAGGCTGCCATGGCAAGGTTGAGGAAGAAGTAGTTGTTGGCGGCGATGGGGTCGAGCGCGGAGGCTGCCCTTTCGCGGTCGTCCAGCGCGCGGATGAGGGCTGGGGCCAGCGTCTTGAATAGGAGGGAGGTGGCCGCGACGTGGCGGTTGTGCAGCTCGTCGCCCATTTGCAGCGCCTGGGCCATCAGCGGCTTGAGAGGCACGCTACCCAACGCCCTGATACCCACCTGCAAAGTCGGCCCCAGCACGTCGCACATCCAGCGCAGCCGGGCCAGCACTTCTGGCGCGTAGGCACCATAGCGCAGCACCTTGCCCATGCCCTCGTTGAGGGACGAATAAGCGTAGTTGCCCCTGTCGGCGTTGCGCACCACGAACATCGGCATGGAGGGCGACACCAAGCCCGCCATCGGCCCGACAGCGCCGTGATGGTGGCACGGCTCGAACCGCACATCCCCTGCCTCCGCCATGCTCCGGGCGCTATGCTCGTCCTCAGCCCAGCCCTCCAGCATGATTGAGCCAATCACCGCGCCCTGCATCGGGCCGCACATCCAGCTCCATTCGATGGGAGGGCCGGAGTGATAGAGCACGCGGTCGTCCATGTGGGGCCATATGTCGCGGGCCGGGCGCACGTCCTCCCACACCGGGTCGGCGGCGAGTATGCGTTGTAGCGCCTCCTCGTTGGCCGCCTTGATGCGCGCGCCCACGCTGCCGGGTGTATCGTCGTCTGCCAGCCTGCCGAGCAACGCGACTAGCTGAGGGTCACCCTGCGCCGGGGGCTGCCAATCGACGTGCAGGTGCCGCGCGCCCACTTGCTCCAACGTCTCGGCAAACGTCTTGACGCCTATGTTGAGGACTATGGGGCTGCTACCTAGCAGGTCGGCTATCTTGGTGTCGGACATAGGGCTGTACTCCACTCGGCTTCCGGTTGAGAGATATCCAAATAACAAATAGGCAAGGGTCGTAGGGGCAGGCCCCCGTGCCTGCCCTTGTCGGAGTTTTGCAACATTGTACGCCTGCCACCCAGGGCAGGCACGGGGCCTGCCCCTACGACCTCTTCCCATGATCTCGTTGAGAAATGAAGCTACTTCAATCTCCATGCCTGGTAACTATTCGCGCGGCCAGTTGAGCAGCGGCGGCGTTGCTAGGGGCGATTATAGCCCCGGCTTCTAGCAGCGTCCGCCGTTGCTTCTCAAGGCCCTGGGGATCGCCCTCGGTGCCGCAGATATGCACCACTACAGGCAGCGTGCGCCCCTCGTTCGACGCAAGTTCTTTGGCCTGCCGGATGGTAGGTGCTAACGCCCCCGCCGGG
>DASVRN010000120.1:0-1959 GCA_036388595.1 Chloroflexia bacterium | reverse complement strand
CATAGCGTGGCTGTGGTTGGTGATTTCCATCGTCCACCGGGAGATGTAACCCACATCGCCCACCCCCGCGCACTTGCACACCGAGAGGCACGACCGCCCAATGCTCGACCGGGAGCGCATGGAAGTAGTGAAGCCGTTGCGGCCACCGACCACTTCCTCAGTGTGCGCCAGTATCGTGTCGCCGGGGCGGATGCGGATAAGGCCATCTTCGGCCAGGTAAGGACCTAACCAGAAGGACTTGGCGTCCTCCTCCTCGGTGAAGTTAACGGTGACCATGTTGTGGTTGGGGATGAAGTAGTAGGGGCCGAGCCTCACGTCGTAAGAGTTGGTGCCAAGCTGCCGAGGCTCGAACGGCTCGATGACGATATCTCCTTGCTCCATTGCGTCCATGATTTTCTTGTCTGATAGCAGCATCTTCTTGCTCCTCACATTCCTGTTGCCCCGACCTTCTTTCTGCTATCAGATCGGGGTTTTATGTCGCGGTGGCCTCCTGCGGCACCTTGTACGCCCAGTCGCTGGCGCACGCTTCGTCAGCTACTCGCCGGTAGACCCTGGTGGTCTGGTCAGCGATGCGCGCCCAATTGAACTCGGCACGAGCGACGTGGCCCGCGTTCGAGGCGCGAGTGGCCGACCATTCCGGGTTCGCCAGCGTGTGCAGAATGCCCCAGGCCAGTGAGACCGGGTCGTTCGGCTTCACGGTGAGGCCGGTGCGGTGCAGTTCTACCACTTCCGGCAGCCCGCCAACCTCTGTGACTACCACGGGCGTGCCCGCCGACATGGCCTCCAGAGCCACAATACCGAACGGTTCGTACAGGCTGGGGAAGACCGCCACGTTAGCTACCTTGAACAGCCCGTCGCGTACCTCGTCGGAAACGCGTCCGGGGAAGATTATATTGTCCGAGACGCCCAGCGCGCGGGCTTTTGCACGCAGCTCCTCAACATATCCACCACCGGCGACTACGAACTTCGCGTCCGGCCATTCGCGGAGCACCTGCGGCACCGAATCGACAAGTACGGAAAGCCCCTTCTCGGGCACGATGCGGCCCACGTAGTAGACAATCGGCTGGTCAGGCCGGGCGAACTCCAGGCGAAACTTCGACAGGTCCTTGCCATTCAGGGCGTCGAAGCGGCGCGGGTCTATGCCGTTGGGGATGACGTCTATCTTCTCCGCCGGGACTCCGAAGTAGGTCTGTACTTCCCAGGACATGTAGTTGCTGCAAGCGATCACCCGCCACGACTCGTAAATGGCGCGCCACTCGGCCTGGTGGATTGCCTGCTGCAAGCTGCCGTAGAGGTTGCCGTGGTTTCGGCCCATCTCGGTGGCATGGACCGTCGTGAGGAGCGGCAGGCGAAACGCATCTTTCAGGTTGATAGCGGAGAAGCTACTCAGCCAGTCGTGGTTGTGGATGAGGTCGAAGCCGCCCTGTTCCTCGACCAATTGTGTGGCAAACTCGCGGATGGGAAGATTAGCGTGATAGGTCTTCGCGAAAAAGTCTCCCTGCTCGGTGGGAGACTCCACCCGGTAGACGCGGCTGCCATTGCCGGCGGGGCTGCCATCCGGGAGCCTCAGCGGCTCGCTGATTTCGCCCCCGTCCAGCTTCGGTACTACCAGGTGGATCTCGACCCCATCTGCCAGAAGCTCCGGCACAAGCTCGACCACGTGCTTGCCCATGCCACCGACGATGTGCGGTGCGTACTCCCACGACAGCATCAGGACTTTCATACATGCTCCCTGGTAGGATTGGTGAGTGATGAGCGGTTAGTGGTTAGTGGTTAGTGGTTAGTGGTTAGTGGTTAGTGGTGAGTAAAAGTTACGTGTTACGTGTTACGCGTTACGGCTAGGTTGCAGCAACTCTCCACTCCCCATGTGTCGCCCATAGAACGTCATGGTATCGGTCTGTTGCTTGAAGCCGAAGGACCTGTACAGGCGGTGCGACTGAGTGTTGTCCTCCTGGGTCG
>DASVRN010000119.1:0-16801 GCA_036388595.1 Chloroflexia bacterium | reverse complement strand
TAGCGAAGGATCTCAAGAAAGGGGCAGCGAGATAGTGTTGAACGTTAACAATCATGGTCCCGAGGATTCAACACACGGGCAGAAGAAGCAGCTGAGATCCTTCGCTACGCTCAGGATGACAGACTGGGGCTTTGGTCCTGTAAGACAAAGTACGTGACTGTCACGTACCCTATTGAGCAAGCCACATCACGTTTCACGTTTCACGTTTCAGAATCGCTTGACAACCTCCTACGCGGCGCGCGATACTAGCTAGCGCATGACACCCCAGGAGCACAATGATGTCTAGCCCGGCGCCGGGTGCGACTCCCCCTCGAAACGTCCAGGGACAGGTGGAGCAGAACGCGCCCCTGCCGTCTTCCATTCGGAACGCGGTAGGCTCCAGCCCGGTAGAGCAACTGCCCGGCCCCTTTTCCAACCTGGCTTCCCTCTGCCCCATCGGCGCGTACGACTCCGGGCTGGGCGGCCTCTCCATCGTAGCCGAGATAAGGCGCTTGCTGCCCCAGGAGGACGTCGTCTTCTATGCCGACAGCGCCTTCTGCCCCTACGGTGGGCGTTCGGACGAGTGGCTGCGCAACCGGGCGCTGGAGGTCGCTGAATTTGTCTTCGGCCAGGGCGCAAAGACGCTTGTGGTGGCGTGTAACACCGCCTCTGCCGCCGGGCTGGAACACCTGCGCGCCCGCTACACCGCGCCCATTGTGGGCCTGGTGCCCGCCGTCAAGCCCGCCGTCGCCATGACCCGGACCGGCACGGTAGGCGTGCTTGCCACACCAGCCGCGCTCAGAGGGCGTTTACTGGCCGACGTAATTGAGCGGTTCGCCACTCCGGCGGGCGTGCGGGTCGTCACCACAGCACCCGTAGGTATGGTGGAAGCGGTGGAGCGGGGCGAGCTTGACACCCTTGAGACGGAGGAAGCTGTAGAGGCGGCAGTCGCACCCATGCTCGCGGCTGGCGCGGACTGCATCGTGCTAGGCTGCACTCACTATCCGTTCCTGAACTCGGTCCTGCACAGGATAGCTGGAGACGACGTGCGGCTAATCGACTCTAGCGCCGGTGTAGCCATGCAGACCCGCCGGGTGCTGGAAACAAGGCACCTGCTCCGCGGCGACGCACATGTGGGGAGGCTCACGGTCTACACGAGCGGCGACCCGCAGGTTGTAGCGCCGGTGGTTTATGGCCTCGTAGGTGAAGACGCCACCGTGCTACACGAGTCGGAGGCCCCGAAACCCCTTGCTCAAAACAGCCCCTTCTTCCCAGGTCGAGAGCAATGAAGCACTTCGGCATCACGGACCCCAGGCTGGAAGATTATATGCAGTCTCTGCTTCCCACAGGGGCAGAGGTGCTTGCCGACATGGAGGCTCACGCCGAGCGGGAAGGCCTGGGCATAATCGGCCCCATGCAAGGGCAATTCCTATATACACTGCTACTGGCGGCTAAACCGAAAGATATTCTTGAGGTGGGTACTGCTATTGGTTACTCAGCCATGTGGCTAAGTATGGCGGCAGAAAAGGTCGGTGGGCGCGTGGTTACGCTCGAGCGCGACAATAACCGGGCGGTGTGGGCCGAGGCTTACATGCGCCAGGCGGGGCTTTCCGGCGTGTGCGCGGTGCGGCGGGGAGACGCGCTCGTGCTGATGCGTGGCATGGAGGAGAGTTTCGACCTCATCTTCCTGGATGTGCTCACCCAGTTCGACCGCGCTGACACCGCCCTGGAGTTGCTGGACCTATGCGTGCGGCGTTTGCGCCCCGGTGGCGTGCTCCTCTCCGACAACGCCCTACGCTCCGGCCAGGTACTCCAGCCGCAGGACCACAGCCCCTCCACCCAGGGCATAGCAGCCTTCAACCAGGCAATCTTCAACCACCCCAGGCTAACCAGCACTATCATCCCTATTCGCGATGGGCTGAGCATGAGCGTGAAGGTGTGATTTGGGAATTGGGATTTGGGATTTCGGATTTACTCGGATATCTACTAATTCCGAAATCCCAAATCCGAAATGGAGGAACTATGGTCGATCCAAAGCATGACCCTACACATAGTGCGGCGGTGCTGGTGGAGGTTACGCGCGGGCCGATTGTGGAGTCGGTGCATCATGGGGTGATTTCGGTGGCGGACGCGGAGGGTAGCCTGCTGGCGTGGCTGGGTAATCCCGGCGTGGTGAGCTACTATCGCTCGTCCTCCAAGCCGATACAGGCCGTGCCCATCGTGGAAAGCGGGGCCGCAGATCATTTCGGGCTGACCCAGCAAGAGATCGCTATATGTTGCGGCTCCCACGGCGGAGAGGACATACACGCCGAAGCCGTATTGAGCATCCTCGCTAAGATTGGCCTGGGGCCGGACGCACTCGCCTGCGGGGTGCACGCGCCCTACGACAAGGCGGCCGCTCGCGCCCTTGAAGATCGTCGTGAAGCGCCTACGGTACTGCATAACAACTGCTCCGGTAAGCACGCCGGCATGCTGGCCCTGGCGCGCTTTCATGGCTGGCCTATCAGCGGCTACGAGAATGGCCCCCACCCGGTGCAACAGGCCATGCACAAGGTCGTGGCCGAGTTCGCGGGTCTCGATCCCCAGGAGGTGCACGTCGGTGTGGACGGCTGCGGAGTGCTGACTTTTGGTATGTCCGTACATGCTATGGCCGTATCATTCGCCCGCCTGGCGCAGGCTGATTACTGGCCGGAGCCTCGCCGTAGCGCGGTACGCCGCATCACCGAGGCCATGCTCGCGTACCCCGAGTACGTGGCCGCCCGCCAGCAACGCTTCGATACCGACCTCATGCGGGCCGCCGGTGGCACCCTGATTAGCAAGGTGGGCGCGGAAGGGGTGTTCTGCGCCGCCACGGTGAGCGCGGAAGACCGTCCTGCCGTGGGCTTCGCGCTCAAGGTGCTCGACGGCGACAACTCCCTTCGCGCCCGCAACCCCTCCGTGACCGAGGGCCTCCGGCAAACCGGCATGCTCACCGAGGATGCCCTGAACAAGCTGGAGATGTACTGGGTGGAAGAGATACGCAACCGCCCCGGTGATGTGGTGGGCATGGTCCGCCCCGCTTTTACGCTATCTGTGGCGGACGGGTAAACAACGTAATTAGACGGAACCGCCAAGACGCCAATGACGCCAAGAATAGCGCCAAGAGAAGAATGGTTGCACCGCAGAGACGCAGTGGGCGCGAATTACGCAGAGTTGGTGAAGGTGTGGAGGAAGCAGCGCCGGGCACCTATGCTCCGTTACTCAGAACCAACCCTCCCTCTGTCATCCTGAGCGTAGCGAAGGATCTCAAGAAGGTGAGTAGGAATGCTGTTGAACTAATAGGAACAGAGGTGGGGAGCGTTCAACACAGTAAGATAATCAGCATCTTAGATCCTTCGCTACGCTCAGGATGACAGGGTGGGATGGTATACTGAGCAGTCGAGTGGAGACGCCAAACCCTTACCTTACTCAGCGTAACCTCTGCGGTGAATAATATTCTTGGCGTACTTCGTACCTTGGCGGTTCCGCCTCCTGTCCACTTATACCCGCAGACCGCCCACGAACACCTGCTCGGCAAGGTTGACGCCGAAGTGGTAGGCAAGGTGCCGGTGGTTGGGGGCATTCCAGATGACTATGTCGGCCAGCATGCCCGGCCCAAGGCTGCCCAGTATGTGTCCCCGGTCGAGGGCGTGGGCGCTGTTGATGGTGGCCGCTACAATCGCTTCGGCGGGCGACATCTTCATCTGCGAGCAGGCGAGGGCGATCATCAGCGTCAGGTTCTCGGAGGGGCAGGTGCCGGGGTTGCAGTCGGTGGCGAGGGCCACGGGCACCCCCGCTTCGATAAGGGCACGTGCCGGGGCGTACCTGCCCAGTCCCAGGCCCAGCGGCGTGCCCGGCAGCAGCACCGCCACCGTGCCTGCCTCCCTGAGCGCCTCTATGTCCTCAGGCTCCATCACCAGCAGGTGGTCGGCTGACGAGCAACGCATCTCGGCGGCCACCTGCACGGCCCCCACGCGTTCGAACTCGTTGGCGTGCAGACGGGTGCCCAGGCCCAGGTCTTTAGCAGCTTGCAGGATGCGCCGGGTCTGGTCTGCCGTGAAAGCTCCCACGTCGCAGAAGACGTCGCACCACTCCGCAAGCCCCTGGTCCGCCACCGTGGGCAGCATCTCCTCTATCACCAGCCTGACGTAGCCCTCAGGGTCGCCCGCGTACTCTTCGGGTATGGCATGCGCGCCCAGGAAAGTGGCGGCTATACGAGGTCCGGTGCCCGCCATCTGCAACTCGTGGTTGAGGTCACGTACCGCCCACAGGCACTTCAACTCGTCTTCCACCGAGAGGCCGTAGCCGCTCTTGATTTCGACCGTGGTGGTGCCGTGCTCTAGCATCCGGCGCAATCGCTCGGCCGTCCTGCTCTTCAGTTCGTTCTCATGGGCTATGCGCGTCGCCCGTACCGTGGACATGATGCCCCCGCCAGCCGCCATGATCTCGAGGTAGGTGGCCCCGCGCAGCCGCATCTCGTATTCTTCGTCACGGTAGCCGCTCCAGACCAAGTGCGTGTGCGCGTCCACGAGGCCAGGGGTGACCGTCTTGCCCGTGGCGTCAATCAGGTCGGTATCGTCGCCCCGGTAGCGATGGAGTACCTCGTCGTTGGGTCCTGCTGCCAGGATGTGGCCGTCCCGCACCGCCACCGCGCCGTTGGAGATGATACCTGCGTCTGCCTGCAAAGCCCCGGCGCGCGGACCTTCCGGCGAGCTATCGCTGTGGCACGTGACAAGTTGTGCCGCCGAGTGGATTATCAGTGTGGCCGGTGTCTGTGGCATGGTTGTATTGGAATAACAACGGCGGGCGGCTCTGGAGACGCTGAACATCTCCCGTGCCGCCCGCCTTGCGTTCTACTAAGAGTCTATGCGCCTACCGCGGTGACCTGGGGCTGGCTCTGAGGCAAGGAGATAGAGGCCGGGGTGCGGCGCACGCCCCTCTTCGACTCCACTGCGGCATCCACGAACGACTTGAACAGCTTGCGCGCCCACGCGTGCTTGCGCCATAGTTCCTCGGGGTGGCACTGCACGGCCACGAGGTAGTGAGCATCCGGGTGCTCTATGGCTTCCACGATGCCGTCGGGCGACCACGCGGTAGCTACCAGGCCGTTGCCGATCTTGTCGATAGACTGGTGGTGCGAGGTGTTTACCCACACGCGGTCCTTGCCTGCGAGGGCGTGCAAACGCGTACCAGGCTCAATTGAGATATCGTGCGCTAGGAAATCGCGGATCCTACGCTTGAAGGACTCGCGGTGGTCGATGGTGGTGGGGTACTCGGAGTAGATATCCTGGATCAGCGTGCCGCCCATAATCACGTTCAGCACCTGCTCGCCTCGACAGATACCCAGGATCGGCATGTCGTCTTCGATGGCCCAGGGCAGCACGGTGGTCTCCAGGAAGTCCATGCCGTGGTCGGTGGGGTCGAGGGCGGGGTGAGGCTCCTGCCCGTAGTGCTTGGGGTGAATGTCCAGCCCGCCGGGCACCAGCAGTCCATCCAGCACTTCATAGATGCTGCGCAGGGCACCGGCATCTTCCTGGTGCGGGATCATGATGGGCACGCCGCCCGCCGCTTCTACCGCCTTGCAGTAGCTCTGGTTGATGCTGAAGCGAGGTGCGTGAACGCCCGCCGCATCGTTGTCGTCCATCGTCGAAATGCCGATAAGAGGTAGCCCGTTCGCGAATGGCATGTATCTGCTCCGATTTCTAGGGTCGTGTTGCGGCTCGTGCGTAACTCGGAGCATGAACCCCACTCAACGCGTGTCGCAAATCTATTGCAGTAGTATAGCAGAATTTCCCAGCTTGGGAAGCGTATCTAGTACATCTGCCCGCATTTACTATGATGAATTGGCTACATTCGGGCAAGAGTTGTGCCAAGCCCTGGAAGTGAGATAGCTCTACCAATCTATACTTCTTCAGGTAACATTCCGATCATCTGTAAGTACTTTAGTTCCTGCCGCTTCACCCGATGGGGTAATAGGCAACCGGCCCCGCGGCCCATATCATGGAAGCAGACTACTGAGCGGGTGTGCTATGTTCGCGCCAAGCACACGTCACGCACCCGCCCGGTAGTTCACATTCGCGGGTATATAGCAGCCGTTCAGCAGCCATTCCGCTATCGGCAGCTTTGGTCGCCTCGTGACGCCCGTCGATTGAAATCGAGGGCTACACCTTGCGAAGTCCCCTTCGGGGACTAATACATCTCTCAAGGTTCTTTCAGACGCTCTGAGATAGACCAGTCTGCCGCAGGGCAGACTTTGCAAGGTGTAGCCCTCGATTTCAATCGACGGGCGTCGGCCTTCGCAAAATGTAGCAGATCTGGGCCACCCTCTCAATCGACGGGCGTCGGCCTTCGCAAAATGTAGCAAAACGAAGTGCGCCCCAGCTTAGGCACCTAACAGCCTTTCGTAGATTGCCACTAGTTGCTCCGCGTGTCGCTCCCACTGGAACTGTTGCTCCACGAACTGCCGCCCTGCGTGTCCCAGGCATGCGCGGGCCTGTGGGTCGTCCAGCAGGCGAGTGACGGCATCCGCGAATTCGGGAGCCGTGTCGGCTACCAGCAGGTCGCGGCCCGGCACCCCGCCTACGCCACGGTTCGCTATCGAGGTCGCTACCACGGGCGCACCTACCGACATCGCTTCCTGCACCTTCATCTGGATGCCTGAGCCTGAGCGTAGCGGGCAGATAGAAATCGTTGCCCTGCCCAGGTAGTCGCTCACGTCCGGCACCCAACCCAGTACCTCTATCCCATTATCCGGCTCGGCCAGCGCGCGCACCCTCTCTGTCGGGTTGGTGCCGACCACCTGCCAGACAAGCTGCGGGTGCGTGGCTCGCAGCGTGGGCCATACCTCGGCCGCGAACCAGAGCACTGCTTCTTCGTTCGGGTGGTAGCCCATGTTGCCTGTGAAAATTATCGTTTGCGCATCCCGCCCTTCGGCGCCACGGAATTGGAAACGATCCAGGTCCACGCCCATCGGCAGCACCGTGATGCCGTATCGCCCACCAAGCGCCAGTTTGTCGGCGGGAGACGTGACGAGCAACTCAGGGTAACGCTCCACCACTGCTTGCTCGTAGTCGCGCATCCTCCTGTACTCGATCTCGTACGCGAGTCGTTTCGGCCCACTAACTTGCTCGCGCCGGTCGGCAAGGTTCAGGGTGAGGGAGTCGATCAGGTCAACCACGACGGGCGGATGCTCGACATCCCGGACGTAAGGTAGCATCCTCACCAGGGTCACGTGCAGCAGGTCGAACTGCTCCTCGGATAGCAGCCTCATGAGGTGCCGCTGCACGGCGGGGATGCGGTAGTAGTTGACCTGCAAGGGCAGCTTTGAGAGCAGGCCCGTGCCGAGGTTCCAGAGAGTTCGCCACCGGGGCAGTGGCACGACCACAACGCGCTTGCAGTACTTGGCAACCTGCTCGTACTCGTCAGGGCTTACGGGCCTCTCGGCTATGCTCAGCAGCGTGATTTCGTGCTCGCGTGACAGCTCGCGCAGTTGGTGGTACACACGCGAAGTATCGCCTTTGAGCAGGGGGTAACAGAATCGTGGAGTCAGAAAGAGTATTCGCATGCTATCGTGCTCGTGTGCTAGGTGAGGCCCGCCGGTCCAGCGCCTTCTTGTAGACTTGCTCCGTACCGGCAACCAGGCGCTCCACCGTGAATTGTCCGGCCACCTCTCGGCCACCCGCGGCCAGGTGGCACCCAAGCCCAGGTTCGTCGTGGATGCGCATCGCTGCCTCCACAAGGTCGTCCAGGCTGCCGGCGGGCACCAGCAGGCCGTTTTCGCCGGAGGTCACAATCTCCGGTATGCCGCCAACAGCCGTAGACACCACCGGGATGCCCTGGCCCATAGCTTCCAGCAACACGTGGGGTATGCCCTCGGTGTCTGAAGTGATCATCACAAGGTCGGTGGCTGCGTACACGCTGGGCATCTCCCGCGTCAGGCCGGTGAATACCAGGCGTTCTCCCAGGCCCAGGCTAGCCGTCTGCTCCTTCAAGTTAGCTTCCTGCTTGCCCCCACCCACCAGCAGAAACACGGCATCAGGCAATCGCTCGGCCAGCGCGGCGCACACTTGCAGGTAGAGGTCGAAGCGCTTCTCGGTAGAAAGCCGCCCGATGGCCGCGATCACGTAAGCATCCTGCGGGATGCCCCACCGCGCGCGGGCACTGTGCCGCTCCTCCTGGATTGCCTTGCGTCCCACCGCGAACTCCGGGATGCCGGGTCGCACTACGGTCACCTTGTCGGCGCTGAACCCCAACTCCAGTAGCGTGCGTTGCTGTAGCTCCGAAACGGTGATAATGTGGTCGCACTCACGGAGGGTGAGCAGTTCCAGCTTGGTAACGACTTTTCGCAAGAAGTTGTCCTGCACCCAGCCATGCACCGTAGCCACCAGCGGCAGCCGCCCCCACGTGCCGGGGAACAGCCTGCGCATAAGCCAAATGAAGTAGTTGGCGCGCTGCCCATGCACGTGCACCAGGGCGACGTTCATCCTTCGTGGCAGCGTGCGCAGCCAGCGTGGTCGCCAACGCATCTCCGGCAAAGCGAGGACAGGGATGTTGCGTTTGCGCGCTCGCGTGTGGAAGTCCCGTTCGGGGTCGGCGGGGTTGGGCTTGCGCAGGAGAAGTATCGCCGTCTCGAACTGCCCCCGCTCCCGCATGATGGGGGAGCTAGCCAGCAGCAATTCCTCCGGCCCGCCCGTCTGCCGGGAGTCTACGGTGCGTATAGCTTGTAAGGCGCGCGGCCTAACAGTCTGTGATTTCATCTATCGAGAATCATACAACATGCGCCTGCTCCCCGGCATGGCCTAAAAGTACGGGAGCGCGTAACCAGCGGTACTTTTGTTACACGGCGGCAAAACCTTTGGGTCATAGCACGAAACGTCAATTTTCCGGTATCATCCAGGTAGGAGCCGGGCCGCACGGCTCCTCCTTATTGCGCGGCTGCGAATCGAGCGGAAGCGAGGCATATGAAGCTGAACGTGGTGCAAATGACGGACGTGACCGGGCGGGGCGGGGCCGAGAAGGCCCTGGTTGACCTCGCGCTGCGCCTGGACCGCTCCCGCTTCAACGTCACCGTGGTAGTCACCCGCCACACCGGCAACTACCAACCTCTGCTAGATGCCGCCGGGGTGCGCACGCTTGTGGTGGAGCGCAACAGCCGCTGGGAGAGCCACAAGATGCTCGGCCTGGTGCGCTTCATGCGCCGCCAACCCGTGCACGTCCTCCACACCCACCTCTTCGGCGCGAACACCTGGGGCCGGGTGCTCGGCAGGCTGGCCGGGGTGCCGGTGATAATAGCGCACGAGCATTGGTCGTCCAAGGCGCAACGCGAAGTGTGGGTGGACCGCCTCCTCTATCGTTTCACCGACCGCATCCTGGTGCCCTCCGAAGCCAGCAAGCAACTGGTCATGCAGATGGAGGGAATCCCCGCGCGGTACCTCGACGTGACCTATAATGGGGTAGACATCTCGCGGTTCAAGCCTGGGGCCGAGGCCGCGACCGTGCGCCGGGAACTGGGCCTTGCACCTGAGGACGTGGTAATCGGCACAGTGGGCCGCCTGAGCGCCGACAAGGGGGGCCAGGACGACCTCCTCTGGGCCGCGAACGAACTACGGAAGTCGCACCCTCACGTAAGGCTGCTTATAATAGGTGACGGGCCGCTACGCCCCGAGCTGGAGAAGTACGCTGGCGAACTGGGTATGCTCGACTCAGGGGCCGCGCTATTTACCGGCACCCGCGACGACGTAACCCGCCTGCTGAACGCGATGGACGTGTTCGTGCTGCCCTCGCACAAGGAGGCGCTGCCCATCGCCGTACTTGAGGCCATGTCGATGTGCCTGCCCGTGGTAGCCACGCGCGTGGGCGGCGTACCGGAGGTGGTGCAAGACGGCTCGACGGGCCTGCTGGTAGAGCCAGGCGACCGGCCCGCCCTGACGGACGCCTTGGCCCGCCTGGTAACAGACCGCGATTTAGCCCAACGCCTCGGCTCATCCGGCCAGGCAAGGGTGCACGCCCACTTCACCATAGACAAGATGGTGGACCACATCGAGGACTTATACGAACGATTGATGCTGAAACGTGATTCTGAAACGTGAAACGTGAAACGTGATGCGGTAAAGGGAACAGGGTATGTGAATGCCGCTAGATTGACATAACAGTTACAAAGTCCCACCCTTGTCATCCTGAGCGCAGCGAAGGATCAGGTGAGTAGGCGAGAGTCCTCAATGTTCAGTATGGTATGGGCAGGAGGAACACTGGTCCTCCAATAGCAAGAGTCAAGAGCGGGCCACTGATCCTTCGCTACGCTCAGGATGACAAGGGGAGGCTTTGGTCCCGCAAGTTCAACATTCTGGCATCCGCGAACCAAACTGAGCAAGCCGCATCACGTTTCACGTTTCACGTTTCAGAACCACGTTTCAGAATCCCCACATGAGGTAAAGACCTATGGAAGTCGGTACGTACCTGCGTATAATTGCCCGCTACTGGTGGGTGATATTGCTGTCTATGCTGGCCGCTGGGGGTGGGGCCGCCCTGCTCGATTCCGTGCGCACCCCCAGGTACAGCGTCCAGGCCCGCGTGGCCGCGCGACCTGCGGCGGTGCTCTCGAACACCGTCACGATTGTGGACCTCGTGGGACAGCTTGGCTCCCGCCACGTCACCGGCACCCTGGCACAGACGTTCACCTCCGCCGACGTAAAGTCTGCCGCCCGCGAGGCAGCCGGGCTTACCCCCGATGAGGCTCCAGAGTACGATCTGGAGGCCAACGTGCTCCCCGACTCCTCGGTAATCGCGGTCAGCGCCAGCGGCCCCGACCCCCAGGCCCTCGCCCTCTACCTCAACGCCACTATAAGCAACACCGTCAGCAAAGCCCACCAGTACTACAGCGTCATAGACCTTGAGCCGCTTGAAATGGCAAGCCCGCCCATCGAGCCTACTTCTCCGGTGCCCGCCCGCGACATCCCGCTGGGTGTGGCCCTCGGCCTGGCCTTGGGCGTCCTCCTAGCCATCGCCCTGGATTACCTGGTAGGCTCCAGGGGCGTCCAAAGCGAGCTTCGCGCCCTCCACCCCTACTACAACCAGGAAGTAAATAAGTGATTTGGGAATTGGGATTTTGGATTGCGGATTTGAAGGCCGCGAAATAAATCCGAAATCCCAATTCCCAATTCCCAATTCCCAAATCCGCATGCAAGTCCGTACTCTCCGGCCACCGCCCGCTATACTCGACCCAGGGGTCACCAGGGTCTTTGCACTGGTGACGGTGCTGGTTGGGTTGCTCGTGGGTTTCGCGGCGGGGTTGGGCATGCCTCAGAATCTCCTGATTGCCCTGTCGCTCAGCCCTTTCTTGCTCATCTTCATCTACGCGCGCCCGCACTGGGCCGTGACCGTATACGTGGTGCTGGTCTACGCCGACTTGCTCAGCATCATGGTCAAGTACCACGACTTCCCGCCGCTGGCGCGCTTCGCCGGGGCTATCATGCTCAGTGCGGTGCTCGGTTACCGGGTGATTTACCGGCGCGAGGGGCTGAAGAAGGACGAGGTCACACCCTGGCTGGTCGCGTACGGCGCGGTGATAGCGCTGGGGCTGCTGTACGCGAGAAACCCCGACCTCGTCATGCCCAACCTGGTCGAGTTCATCCGCAACTTCCTCACCTACCTGATCATCATCAACTCGCTGACCAACCTGGGTCGGCTCAAGGTGACCCTGTGGGGCCTACTTGGTATTGCCACCCTGCTCTCCCTGCTGACCATCTACCAGACCGCCACCGGGAGCACCGACACCGACTTCGGCGGCCTCGCCCAGTTCCGCGTGAGCGAAATCTTCGGCGGCTCGGATGCCCCTAGGCCCGGCGGTACCATCGGTGACGCTAACTACTACGGCCAGCTACTGCTGATCGTGGTGCCGGTTGGCCTCTACTTCGTGTTCGAGTCGCGCGCTCTGCTGGTGAAACTAATCGCGCTCGGAGCCACCACGGTCATCATCGGAGCTATTGTCTTCACCTACTCTCGCGGCGACGCCGTAGCCCTGGGCGTTACCCTGTTCGCGGTCATGCTCTTCAAGCGCCCGAAGCTCCCCGCCCTTATCATGCTCCTGGTGGGCGGTGTGCTGGTATTGCTGGCCTTACCCAGTAACTATGTAGAGCGTATGAGCACCCTGGCGGGTACCATCACGGGCGACCAACGCGCCATATTGACCGAGGCCTCCATTCGAGGCCGCGTGGGTGCCGTGAG
Source organism: Chloroflexia bacterium (assembly GCA_036388595.1). Lineage (GTDB taxonomy): Bacteria > Chloroflexota > Chloroflexia > QHBQ01 > JADMIH01 > JADMIH01. Next base: position 4,582 of record DASVRN010000119.1, on the reverse strand, counting down.
TGCAGCCGTAGACATGTTCGCAGACCACATGGTGCTCGGCGTGGGCCGGGAGAACTACCCCCTGCACCAGCTTGAATACCTGGAAGGTAGCGGCCTCGCCCTGCACCGCAAGGCGATCCCACCGCACGACCTCTACCTGGAGATTGCCACGGAGCACGGGATTGTGGGCCTGCTGGTGTTCGGCGGGCTGATACTGGCCTGTGTCAGGGCGTTGCGAGAGGCCAGGCGGCGCTTCATGGCCGTGCTGAACAGGGAGGGCGCGGAACTGGCGGTGTGGCTCGGCATAGGTCTGCTAGGCTACCTGGTGAGCAGCGTCTTCCTGCACGGGGCCTTCCTCTACATGCTGTGGCTGCAAGTAGCCCTCATGGTGGCTCTGCGTCAAATCTCACGCAACGCCGAGGTGGAGCGCGCCCCTGTTGGTGTGCCCCCAGACGAGCAAGAACCGGTGCTGCCCTTCGCGGATCCTACCGCTCCCAGGGCCTACCTACTGCCCGTGCCGTTGGATAGGCTAGAACCTCCCGACTCGACGGGGCACCCTTCGGGACCCCTACGGCCTGTGGTCGTGCAGCGGCCAGACACCCCCGGTGAGTTGATCCGCAGGTTCTACGAGGCCCAGGGTGGAGAGGATGTATTTGGCAAGGCGGTCAGCACCGTCTTCGATGAGCAAGGCACCGGGGGCCGTACGGTGCCGGTCCAGTATTACGAGTATGCTCGCCTGGAGTGCCATCCGGTGGATGTGGCTTCGCATGAGGTTGTTATAGGCAAGGTGGGACTTGAGGTAGAGGTGACAGGTCAGCCCGCAGACCTTCTGCCACCCGCGCTACAGGGGGAGCAGGTGCATATCGAGAGTAGTGCGGTCACCGTGCCGGGCGTCTTCTACGAGGCGTGGCAGACGGGGGGCGCTGACCTGTTCGGCTACCCGGTAAGCCCCGTGCTACTGGACACCTCGCCCACCGGGCTGTCGGTCTACGTCCAATACTTCGAGCGCGCCCGCTTCGAATACCACCCACACAGCGCGGGCACCGGCTACGAAGTGCAACTCACGCCCATCGGCTTGCAGCTATACAACAACCGCTACGGAGTGATAAGCTAATGCCCGCTTCAAGCTTCACGGTCCTTTCCTACCACCGCATAGCCGAACCCGGCTGCCCTGACCTGGCCGACTCGCTCATTGATGCCTCGCCAGCCGCTTTCGAGGAGCAGATGCGTCACGTAGCCTTGCACTACAACGTCGTTTCTTCGTGGGACGTGGTGCGTGCCTTCCGGGAGGGCTACAAACTGCCTCGCCGCGCCCTGGTGATTACCTTCGATGATGGCTATCGCTGCTTCATGGATACGGCCATGCCGGTGCTGAAGCGCCTCGGCCTGCCTGTGACGCTGTTCGTGTCAACGCACATGGCGGGCGAGCCTGCCTGTCTTTTCTGGTGGGACGAACTGTACCGCGCAATCAGGGGCACCGGGTTGCAGCAATTAGAGGTGGCGGGCCTCGGAACGCTGCCCCTGGGCGACAAACAGGAGCGTTCCGAGGCTTTCTCCCGGATCGTGCCTCATTTCGAGAGGCTGGCCGAGGAGGAAGCTACCGCCCTCCTGCGCTCGATTGTGGAAAGCTGTGGCGTCGAGCCGAACCACGAGCGGTACCTGCTGGACTGGGACGAACTGCGGACGCTGGAAGCCGAGGGTGTAGCCATTGGACCGCACACTCGCCACCACCCTATACTCGCTCAAGCCGCACCCGGCCGTGTCATCTCAGAGACGCGTGGCTCCTGGCGCGACCTTACGGCTCGTTTGCAGCGTCCACTGCCCATCTTCTGCTACCCCAACGGGCGCGAGCATGCCGTCAACCGCACCGCTATGGACGCGGTTAAGGAGGTAGGTCTGACTGCGGCCTTTACAACCGTGCCCGGCCTCAACGTAGCAGGCAAGACCGACCCCTATCGCCTGTTCCGCATCGGTGCCGAGGGAGGCGAGTCCTTGCGCCACTTTGCCATCAAGCTCAGCCCGGCGGGTCGCGTCTACCGAAGGTTAAAGGGCATACTCCGAGGGACACGGTCGCGCAACAATGAAGGATAGAAAAGTCTCCCGCAGGCTGCTCAGGCCGTTGCGGGTAGTGCTTCTCTTGTTCGCCATACTGGCGGTGTGGCTTGTGGGCGACCTTGCCTACGTCGTAATAGGGGCCGAGACCGACTACGCCGCCCCGGCTGACGTGATAATCGTGCTCGGTTGCAATCCCTACGCTCCTCGTGGCGGGCCGAGCGTCTGCCTTCGTTCGCGGGGCCAGCACGCCGCCGCGCTCTACCATAAGGGTCTCGCTCCTCTCATAATCGCCACCGGCGGCCATATAGAGAACGGTCCCACCGAGGCGTCTGTGATGCTGCGGGTGCTCGCTGCGGCCGGAGTGCCGGAATCGGCGGTGGTCCTGGAGGAGCAGGCCCACAACACGATACAGAATATCGGGTACAGCAAAGAGATAATGCAGCAGAACGGCTGGGACACCGCCATCCTCGTCACCGAGCCGTACCACATCAAGCGGGCCAGCCTGGTAGCCAGGGACGCCGGGCTGCACGTCTACCCCTCGCCCGCAGTTGATAGCCCCTTCTGGCGCGACCCCGGCCAGCGCAACTTCCGGGTGCTGAGGGACACGCTGTCGCTGGTGCTCTACCAGCTTAAGGTGGCTACGGGTACGCGCGAGTAGCGCATAAGCCTACGCAACATCAGACGATCAGGATAATGGTTGTAGGGGCAGGCCCCCGTGCCTGCCCTGGGTGGAGATTAGCACACGGCACGCCTGCCAACAAGGGCAGGCACGGGGGCCTGCCCCTACAGGATATCACCCTTTCAAGTGGAGATTAGGCTTCTTTCGGTGCCAACCGCTTGCGCTTCAACATAGAGCGTGCCAGTTCCAGCATGCCGCCCACCGCCGAGCGGTCCAGCAGCCAGATGGCCCCCCCGTAGACCACCGCGCCCACCAACGCCGATAGGGCGAGCACCGGTATCCCTCCACGGTCCGCCGGGTCCACTGCGAAGGAGAGCAGGCGCACGGCGGCGGACATGAGGCAGGCGGCGAGCAAGGGCGGCCAGATCACTCCCAACTGGTCCAACAAGCTGATCTTGACGAAGCGGGCCACTATCACCATGTCGATCACGATGCCCACCACTCTCACCCCCAACTGCCCCCACGCAACCCCCTCGATGCCGTAGTTCGCCGCGCCCCACCAGAGGGCGGGCACGAGCATCACCAGCTTCACCAGGCTGATGTAGTTCAGCACGTCCGGCCGCCCTACCGCCTTGTAAATGACCCCCGGCCAGTAGTTGATGCCGCCCAGCACCATGTAGACCGAGAGTATCTGCATCACCGGGATGACGGGTGCCCAGTCGGGCTTGAAAAGCGTGTGGATGAGCGTCGGGGTGACCGCGAACAGGCCGAAGCCCAGGGGTGCCAGTATTATCAGCATGTAGCGCTGCATTTTCAGGTAGGCCTCTCTTAGCGCCGCGAGGTCCGATTGCAGCTTGGCCGCCACCGCGAAGGCCACAGTCGCCACTGCCTGGGCCATGTTCCTTATCAGCAGGTCGGGTATGCGGAAGGCCAGTGTGTAAATACCTAGGGCCGTGGGGCCGAGCAACGCGCCTATGATGAAATAGTCTACGTCCGCCAGCATCGTGCCCAGGCCGCCCGCCAGCATCGTCTGGAAGCTGTAGCCGAGCATCGAGCGGAGCAGGTCGCGGCGGAAGAAGCGGGCGGGCCGCCACTTTGTCACCACCCACAGCAGCACCGTGGCGCACGCCTCGCCCAGCACCTGCCCCCACACCAGGCTCCACACCCCGAACCCCGCGAACGCCAGCGCCACCGAGAGCACGCCCTTGAGCAGCGTCCGCCCCACCTCGGGCACCATGCGCCGCCGGTAGTTGATCTCCTTCTGCAACAGGGCGTCGTGGGTGCTGCCCAACGATGCAAACAGCAGGCTTAGGCCGAGCACCTGCACCAGGTAGGTGACGGTCGGGATGTCCTGCGGATTCTCGCTGTAGAAGAACTGCGCCGTGTAGGGTGCCAGCAGCCAGTTGGCGGCGAATAGGACGATGCCGATGCCGCTGCTCAGCGCAAACGCCATGTTGGCGGCTGCGGGACCCTCGCGCCCGTAGTAGATGACCGCCGAGCCAATCCCGAAGTCGCGCAGGATGTCGAGCACGGTGATAACGAGCAGCGCCATGCCCACCAGGCCGAACTCGGCGGGCGAGAGTATCTGCGCCAGGATGAGGGTCGATACGAACACCAGGCCCTTGCTCACCACAAAAGCCATGTAGTTCCAGGCTGCCCCTTGCGCCGCCTGCTTACCAAGCCCACCGGTGGGTTGATTTGCTGCTTCTATTGGTGTGTCCGTAGCCAGAATGGTGTCCTTCTTCATGAGGAAAAGATGTATGGCAATTGCTTAGAAGCTATCTTCAAGATAAGAATATCGAATAGCAGCACCCAAGTTCCCTTTTGTCATTCTGAACGCAGTGAAGAATCTCGTCCTCTACCAGGATTTTCCCATTTTCTTGCGGTGCTGTGTGGCTGTAGGAAAGGTGATACAGGGTTGGTGAAGGA
>DASVRN010000118.1:0-6215 GCA_036388595.1 Chloroflexia bacterium | reverse complement strand
TTTCGGATTTAGTAGATATCCAACAAATCCGAAATCCGAAATCCCAATTCCCAAATTACGACGCAGAGACGTAGTTTTCGATGTAGCTGTCGATGCGGTCTACGGCCTCGCCCACGGTGCCTATATTGGCGTCTTCTTCGGGGATCTTCATCTCGCCGAACGGCTCAAATACGTCCTCGATGGTCATGAGCAGCTCTACCATGTCGAGGGAGTCGGCGCCGAGGTCCGAGAAAGAAGTTTCGGGGCTGACCTTGCTCTTGTCCACCTTGAGCAGGTCGCTCACCATGTTCTGAAGGAGCAACTGGGTCGCCCCACGGCGGTCGAGGCCCTCTAGCTCGGAGGCGCTGACCTTGTACTTGTCCATAGCGATCTTGCCCAGGAGCAGTTCGGTGAGGGCGCTCGCGTCTGCGTTAGCGACCTCCGCCTCTTCTACCCCATACTGCTGGACGGCGACCTCTCTGAGGTGTTCCGTAGCGTTTGCCATTCCTGTGTGTCTCCTTTCATACCTATTCTGGCCTAAATATTCTCGGCCAAGTATGCTACCAGCTCACGGACTGTGGTAAGCTCGGGTACTTCGTCATCGTCTATCGTAACCCCGAAATTCTCCTCAATTAGCGGGATAACCTCGTCGTGGAACTCCAATACGTCCGCGTTGAGGTCGTCGTAGACGTTCGTATCGAGGTCAATCTCCTCCTCGTCGGCCCCGAGGGCTTCGGCAAGCAGCGGGCGCAGCCTCCTGAGTAGTTCCTGGCGCGAAGTCATGCGGCGTGGGGTAATCCTCTCTTATTCCGGCTCTGCGGCGGCGCCGTGCTCGGCCTTGTGGTACTTGCGGCGCAGTTGCTGGTGCTCAGCAGCTACCGTGCCAAGAACCCCATTTATAAAGCGGCTGGAGCTATCGCTACCAAACCGCTTGCCTAGCTCGACTGCTTCGTTTATAGCGGCCTTCAGGGGCACCCTATTATCAAACAGAATTTCGAAAATTGCAAGCCTCAATATATTCTTGTCTATGCGCGACATCTGGTCCACGGGCCAGTTGGGAGCCGAGCGCGCAATTATCTCGTCCAGGTCGCCCTGGCGCGCCACAGTCCCCTCCACGAGCGCCCGCGCGTAACTGCGCACGTCCTCCACCAGAGGGTCGGCTTCCGGCTGGCTCTCCGACATAGGCTCGTTGAACAGCCGAATCATCACCTCTTCGGCGGTGTGCTCGGTAGTATCCACCTCGTACAGCGTCTGCAACGCGGTGATCCTGGCTTGTCGGCGTTCGTTACTTGACATGACTCTGAAACGTGAAACGGGATTCTGAAACGTGAAACGTGAAACGTGATGACATGTGAGCGGGATGGTACTGAAACCAGAACCAAATAACTCTTACCGCATCACGTTTCACGTTTCACGTTTCAGACTCAGTCGCTCACATCCTCTATATAGACATTGACTACTTCGGCGGGCATGCCAACCATCTGGTCGAGGGCTTCTCGCACGCGGGACTGGATGGTCTGGGCGAGACGCTTGAGGTTGGTATCGGGTTCCGCCACGATATAAACGTCGGCGGCTATGGCATTGTTACGCACTTGCAGGGAAACACCGGGTGCGCTGCCCATATTCTGCCGCTGGAGCACGCGCGCCGGTGGTCGCGAGACATTGCTCATCCCCGCTACACCCCGTATCGCGCTGGCCGTGAGGCTCACGATCATTGCGAGCACACTGGGTGCTATCCTGACTGTGCCTAGCTTGGTATCCTGCATGCGCTTTCCCTCGTTTGCTATTGGGCCTTACCAGAGGTTACCCGGCCGTTGGGGCTGCCCGTTGAGCTTGGCAGCGCGCTTGACGGGTTCTCGGTGAGTTGCTCGGCCAGCCATTCGGTCACAAGGCCCGTGTGAATGTGGCCTTCAACGAAGCGGGGGTCGTGGAGTATCTTCTGGTGGAACGGTATCGTCGTGGGCAGGCCGATAATGATGCACTCGATGAGAGCACGGCGGGCGCGCTTTATGGCCTCGTCCCGGTCCTCGCCCCAGGCCATGATCTTGCCAAGCAGCGAGTCGTAGTTGGTGGGCGCGTGGTAACCGGAGTACAAATGCGAGTCGACTCGAATGCCAGGCCCGCCCGGGGGCAGGTACAACTCGACCGGCCCGCCTCCAGGAAGGAAGCCCCGCTCCACGTCCTCGGCGTTGATCCTGCACTCAATGGCGTGCCCGGTGATTGTAATGTCGTTCTGCTTGAGCGTCAAGGTCTCCCCGGCGGCGGTCCTAATCTGCCACTTCACCAGGTCCACACCCGTGACCATCTCGGTGATACCGTGCTCCACCTGGATGCGGGTGTTCATCTCGATGAAGTAGAACTCGCCGGTCTCGTCTAGCAGGAACTCAAACGTACCCACCGTGCTGTAGCCGATAGCCTTCGCGCCTCGCACCGCCGCGTCGCCAATCGAGCGCGATTGCTCCTCCGTCAGCCCCGGAGCGGGTGCCTCTTCAAGTATCTTCTGATGGCGGCGCTGCAAGGAGCAGTCGCGGGTACCCAGGTGAATGCAGTTGCCGTACGTGTCGGCAAGCACCTGTACTTCGATATGGCGTGGGTGGTATAGGTACCGCTCCACGTACACGTCCGGGTTGCCGAAGGCCAGAGATGCCTCGCTCCTGGCGAGATTGTACGCCTCCACCAGCTCATCTATCGTGTTCGCGACGCGCATGCCACGACCACCACCACCCCCGGCAGCCTTGAGCAGCAGCGGGAAACCTATCTCCTCGGCCACAACACGAGCTTCTTCGGCGTTCAACAGGGCTTCCTCGGTGCCGGGGATAATGGGAAGTCCGGCCTCGCGCATCAGCTTGCGGGCCTCGACCTTGTTCGCCATCGCCTGTATTGCTTCCGAGCTAGGCCCAACAAAGGTGATGCCTACCTTCTCGCATATCTCGGCGATATACGGGTTTTCGGAAAGGAAGCCGTAGCCTGGGTGAATGGCGTCGCAGCCTGCCATCTCGGCGGCGCTGATTACGGCCGGGATGTGCAGGTATGAACGCGCGGGTGCCGCCGGGCCGATGCAGATAGCTTCGTCCGCCAGGCGCACCGGGAGTGTCTCGCGGTCGGCCTCCGAGTAGGCCACCACCGCCTCGACGCCCAACTCGTGGCACGCCCTGATGACGCGAAGGGCTATTTCACCTCTATTGGCAATCAGTATCCGTTTGAACATGATAGTTACGAGACGGCTTCGAAAAGGTACCTCTCTAACCGTCCCGCCTAAGCCCCTCCATAACAGTATCGACCTTGTGCTCCATTGAGGCATCACGGTCGCGGCGCTCGTCAATCTTGAGGGTTGTTCCCACGCGTTGCGCCCCGGCAGCAAAGATAGCCTGGTTCATCGCCTCGACAGCGTCAATTACGTCCTGACGTTCCCCCTCCAACACAGTGCCCATAGGGTTCAACTGGTATCTTACGTTCGGGTGTTCTCCCAAAACCGCGAGAGCAGCGGTAATATATCGGCTGAGACTTGGTGTTCCCGTGCCAATTGGAGAAAACGAAACTTCAGCAATTACCTTGCCCATGTTGCCACTTTACCTTTTGAGAGAACTTTCGTCAGCGACAATCTTCAAGACACCAGGTCAGAAGTAGGATAGACGACGTCACTTCTAAGCACATCAGCCGCGAAAGTCAGGGCGGCGAGCACGCCTTCACGAGTCAGCCTGGGATGGTCCTGCAACAGGTCATCGATAGATTGGCCCGCCCCAAGTTTCTCCAATATAAGCTCAACTGTCAATCTTGTGCCCGCAATGACAGGTTTCCCCATCATGATGGCTGGATCGGAAATAACTAGCGGTCGGCCCATATGGCAATACCTCGCCGTGCTTTATGCTAGTAGCTCCTCAGAGCTAACAACCTGCGCGTCCGGTGCGATCCTCCTGACCAGCCCGGAGAGCACCTTCCCCGGCCCAACTTCGACAAACGTCGTCACGCCCTCTTGCACCATGTATTGTACCGACTCCACCCAACGTACAGGCGAGTAGGTCTGCATCTCCAGGAGGTGGCGTATGTCCTGTGCGTCGGGAGCGGGGCGAGCGGTGACGTTGGCGACCACTGGTATCTTCGGCTCGGCAAAGGGAGTGTCGCCCAGGTATCGAGCGAACTCTTTGGACATGGGATGCATCCACCGCGAGTGGAAGGCGGCGCTCACCTGCAAAGGGATCACGCGCTTGGCCCCGGCTGCTTTCGCAAGCTCAGTAGCTCGCTCGAGACCAGCCTGCGGGCCGCTCAACACAATCTGGCCCGGTGCGTTCAGGTTCGCCAGGTCCACACCGGCGTCCTTGCAAACCAACTCCGCCGCCTCATCCGGCAGTCCCAGCACGGCCACCATACCTGTAGGCTGGTCCAGAGATGAACCGACTTCGTTCATCAGCCGCCCGCGTTCGGCCACCAGCATGAGGGCGTCCTCGAAGTCCAGCACCTCAGAGGCCACCAGGGCTGCATATTCCCCGAGGCTGTGCCCCGCTACGAAGGCGCAGGTGTCGTATAGTCCTGGGTAGCGCAGCCGCAACGCTGTAAGATGCGCGATTTCCGTGAGCAGGAGCGCAGGCTGCGCGTTGTCGGTGCGCTGAAGCAGGTCGGCGGGGCCATTGAAGCAAAGGGCGGAGATAGAATAGCCCAGTGCCCCGTCTGCCGTGCGGAAAAGGGCTGCGACCTCCGGGTAGATGTCGTACAGGGCCTGGCCCATACCCACGGCTTGCGAACCCTGGCCGGGGAACACCCAGGCAGTTGAAGACCGGCCGGCACCGGGGGGTGCAACCGCCTCCGGGTCGCTCACCGTGCTACCGCCCCCACCGCACGACGCACGCACCGGCGGTCAGGCCCGAACCGAAGGCGACGAACAGGAGGTTGTCACCATCCTTGACCCTGCCCGCGTCCACTGCTTCGCAAAGGGCTAGTGGAATGGAGGCCGCCGAGGTGTTCCCGTACCTATCGATATTCACTACGACCTTTTGCGGGTCGAGGTGCAGCCTGTCCGCTATCGAATTGATGATGCGGGTGTTTGCCTGGTGGGGTATGAAGAGGGATATGTCGTCGGTGCTGAGGTTCGCCTTCTCCAGGGCCTCCACCGCCGAGTCTCCCATGATGCGGACGGCGAAACGGTAGACTTCCTGCCCGTTCATCTTGAGGTAGTGGTCGCGGCGCTCGATGCTCTCGTGGCTGGCGGGGATGGCCGCACCTCCGCCGGGTAGTCTTATCAGGTCGCCGCCCACCCCGTGGGAGCTAAGCACGAACGACAGCAGTCCTTGCTTGCGGTCGGAGGCTTCGAGCACCACGGCACCCGCCCCGTCACCGAAGAGCACGCAGGTGGTGCGGTCCTGCCAGTCCATGAAGCGCGACAGCCCTTCGGCGGCCACCACGAGCACCGTCTTGTACGAGCCGGACATGATGAACTGGCTGCCTACGCTCAGGCCGTAGACGAAGCCGGAGCAGGCGGCCTCCAGGTCGAAGGCCCCGGCGTTCTCGGCACCAATCTCATGCTGGACCAGGCAAGCGGTCGCGGGGAAAAGGAAGTCGGGGCTTGCGGTGCAGCAAATGACTAGATCGACCTGCCACGGAGGGACTCCCGCGCGTTCGAGCGCCTGACGTGAGGCCGCAATAGCGAGTGTGGAGGTCGTTTCGCCCTCACTCATGACGTGCCTCTGGCGGATGCCGGTGCGAGTGGTAATCCACTCGTCCGACGTGTCCACAAACTTTTCGAGGTCGAAGTTGGTGACTATTTTTTCGGGCGCCATGCTGCCCCAGCCGGTTATAGCCGCATACTTAGCCACAATACGGTAGCTCCATATCGTCTCCACCCTGGAGATATAGAGTCATAGCTCGATGCCGCCCGGCGACGTGCTCAACGTCGAAGACCTCGCCCGGTGTACGTTAGCCTTGTGCCTGCCCGGACTCGGTGCCCTTCACCTGGAGGACCTGCCTGCCGCGGTAGGTGCCGCAGGTGGGGCAAACATGGTGCGGCATACGCGGACTGTGGCACTGCGGGCACTCCACGAGCTGCACCGGCTTGAGGTGCTGGTGGCTGCGGCGGTCGCCCCTGTGCTTGCTGGAAATTCTCTGCTTGGGTGTCGCACCCATAATTCTGTTTCTCCTCTACAGCTATCTAGCTAGCTCGACTAAGTTACTTTAGTTTACGTTATCCCCGGCGGGGAAGTCCTCTATGCGCAGCTCGCGCAGCCCGGTCCACCTGTTGTCCTCGG
>DASVRN010000117.1:0-11517 GCA_036388595.1 Chloroflexia bacterium | reverse complement strand
CTGGAGGGCATGCTAGTAGCGGTGCGTGTGGCTGTGGAGCTTGGCAGCGCGGTAGATGTAGAGGTGGGCGTAGCCGTGTTGGCTCCCCCGATGTTGAAGCGGGCAACTGCCGGGTCATGGTCGCTGACTTGCGGATCGAACTCAGCGTTCATGTGCACTACGTCATACTGGACCAGGTAGGTGAGCATGTTAGGACTGACAAGCGCGTGGTCCAGCGCCTGCGAGTTGCCGTCGAACACGTAGGTGTACTGCTCACTCAACGGCAGGGTCTCGATCAGGTTCTGGAGTTCGAGGTCGCCCGTGGCGGATATGGTGCCGGTCTCCAGGTAGTTCATCGTCTGCGAGAACTGGAAGTCGTTGATGTCACCGGCGACCACCACATTGGCGTTGGCGTTAACGTTCAACATAGAGTCCACGGAGCCGTTGACAATCTGAGCCTGCTGGTGGCGCGCCACCTCCGAGCTACGGATTGGCGGCTGCCAGCGTCCGAAGAGCGGGTCGTCGCCACCCTTCGAGCTGAAGTGGTTGGCTATAACGATGATCTTCTGGCCGTTGTACAGGAACTCACCAGCCAGCGGCTTGCGGCTGTTGTTGAAGGCCGAGTGGGTGGGGTTCACACGGCAGGGGCTCATAGCGAGCGTGCCGTCCGGCAGCAACGTACACGCGGTCGTGCTGTTGCCACCCGGCTTGTCCACAAAGCTGAGGCCGCGGTCGGTGCGGAACAGCAAGCCCACGCGGATGTTGCCGCCCGGCTCGCCGCCGTCCTGGTCGTCCACGGGGTCTATCTGGCGATACTGGTAGGTGGGGCCGCCAGCCGCCGTAATGGCATCGATTAGCTCTTGCCATGTCAGATTGGCCGCAACGGTGCTGTCGTTGGTCGCGCCGTTGTTGTCCTGGATTTCCTCGATGGAGAGCAGGTCGGGGGCCTTCAGGTTGGTGATGATCGCGCTGGCATGCAGCCCAAAAGTGTTATCGGATGGGTCGAGGTTCTCCACGTTGTAGTTGCCGATGGAGAGCGCGCCCTGGGCGGCAGGAACTGCGGTTTCCTGTTGCAGGTTGCCGGAAACGACCGTGAGCGCCTGCGTTATGTAGAGCTTGAAGTTGCCGAATCCGTAGTCCATCACACCGACGGCGGGGCCGCTGAAGTGATCGCCTACGTCCACACCCGAAGGAGTGTTCATGATCGTATCATCGAGGATGATGCGCTCCGGGTTGAAGTCGTTGGCCTGTACGACGACGCCGCCCCGCGTGGTGCGAACGCCGCCGTTTGCGCCATTGTCGGCAAGCACGGCAATTTCGGCGAAGCTGTTGCTGGGGCCCACGGCCACGGGATTGTTCACCTGCACGCGCATCGCTTCGAGGCTTTCGTAGAAGTCAATGCCGTCCTGCGCGGGGTCGAACGCGCCGCTGGTCTCGACATTGCCCGTACCGGCATCGTCCTCAATAACCATGTTGGGTGGAATGCGGCCGCCCGTGCCGATGACAACGGGTGTGGGCACGGTGGCGTTCGTCATGACAACGGACACCGTAGGGCCTGTAATCTCGGTGGTTGTGAGGTTATCTGCGCTGGCACCGCCGGGCCTGAACTCGGTAACAGTGCCCCCTACGAGCACGGAATAACCGACCTGGACCGCATTAGGCGCGCTACTTGTGAAGACGAATATGGCCTCGGACGTAGAGTCGTTGCCGTCGGAGGTAGGGTCCTGCATGTAGAAGCCGTTGGACAGCTTCGCCGTGACGATACCGGGCACGTTGGTCACATTAGCGCCGTTCAAAGGCGAAAGGTGGGTCTGTCCCTGTATGTTGCGGATGCGGATGGTAACGTTCGCAGTCGCGGTGGCGGTGCGAGTCTGAGTCGCGGTGCCGGTTTCGGTGGGGATAGAGGTCTCTGTTGCGGTACCTGTCTCGGTGAATGTCGGACCGCCTGGAGTTACCGTTTCGGTCGGGGTGCCGGTCTCGGTCGCCGTGTTGGTTATGGTTGGTGTGTTTACCACGCATGGGTTCGCCGGTGACTGGCTGTTGCGAGGTGTAGGTGCGGCTGCGGTAAAGTCAGCACCATTGTTGTCTGTGTCTATACAACCTGCGCCCGCGCGATGGGCGGCAGTAGTATTAGTAAGAACTGGCGCAGCTGCCGCACCCTCAAAACAGTTGGCACTGCCATAACCGACGAAATCTACTATGGTCCCACCGGTTGGGCAGGTACCTGTTAGGGTCGCATTTGTATTGGTAAGGGCTACCTTCCCATTGGTGCCGGACATAGGTATATTGCCGGTCGCATCAGGCGTCGGAAGTGCAGTTGTTCCACCTGCGCCTACGGCCTCCTGGACCAGGTAATACTTCCCTGGTCCAATGTCGCCACTCAGGGTGGTTGTTTGCCATGTAGAACCCGTTGCCGAGGCATACTGAACTGCCCAACCGGTGACAGTAATTGTCATATTGGTAGGGTTGAACAACTCGATAAAGTCATGAGTATACGTCGCACCAGCGTTGCCGCCACCGCCGTAGACCTGACTGATGACTATATTGGTATTGGTCAGGTCGTTAGGCTGTTGCGCGGCCTTGATAGGCGCTGCTGCCCTAGCGCCGGGCGTCTGAAACGCTAGCCCCAGCCCAATAACGGCAATAAAAAACCCGGCCACCAGCATAAGAATAGCTGCGAAATGGCCGGAACGGACCTTAGACGAAAATGTCATGTCCCCTACTCCTCCCTCACAATCCACACAATGACAAGACACGACAGTACGCTACTGCCGCCATGCGCCACAGGTGCCGATTATAACCAATGGGGTGACAGAAAGCAAGCCGTCGCCGCCAGGGAGCAGGCTGTCACAAACTTTGACGCACTAATATCGGATAAGCGTAGCTGGAGAGCTAAGTCAAGACCGCATGGCGCAGCTATCTTCTTCTTGTTGGATATTTATATATAAGTGTTGCTAAGTTGAGACAAGTATGGTATCATTTAGGTATCTCCTCCTCACTTCTGTCGGAAGACGTGAACCGCCCACGAGCCGCAAGCTCTTGAGGCACCAGGTCACGGTACCATGCTAGAGCAGCGTCCTTCCTCTCGCCGTCTGCTCCTCTCGACAGAAGCCTGAAACTCTCAGTTCTCTCATCAGCGATGCACGGGGCCCAACCGAATGTATTACTTCTAGCTGAGTAGCTCAGACTACCAGGGCGTTGCCATGCTAATCAAGGTTGGCGGCGTACCGTCCTGAGACAAAATGTTGCGCTGTTGAAGCGTAGAGGCAGCGGTACGGTACGGCACGGCACGGGGCAAGAGGCCTTACGTGGATACTGACTTCGATATTCTCGGCGTCATGTCCGTCTCGCCCAGCGAACGAAATAGAGTGGTAGTGCGAAGGGGAATAGCAGATGATAGACGATCACACCGAATACACCGAAGTTGTTGCAGATCGACACGCAGTGTCGTCCCGGCACGACAAAGTGGGCGGGAAAACTTGGTGGACGTGGGCTGTAGACAGGCGTAGACAACAGAGGAAAATTGCGCTTCAGCAATCGAAACTCGACAGACTTGAGCTGCTGGGCATCCACCCTGATGGCTTGGCCGGACGGTTGCGCCTGGTACTGGCGGTTGGCTGCTATAGCGATTTCCGCTTCACCCGAGACATATTGAGCAGCGGCGCGAAGCAGGAGCAGACTGAGTTGGCGATAGAGGCCCTCATGGACCTGGGTGCGCTCTGCGATTGCGAAGTGTTCAAGGCGCTCGGACAGCTACCACGGAGCGTGCTGTGGCACCACCCGGTAGTGAGTGTGAGCAGATAGCCTGTACGTGCGAGCGGCACCGGTATCCACTCTTGGATTTTGGCTCTGTAGAGGGCACATAAGCACAGCCATTACCAGCCATAAAGGAGCATCTAATGGAGCACACATATGTAGGTAATCTCGTCCTGTGCGCGACGCCCAACTGTCAAAATCTGTCGAATCACGTACTCTGCCTTAGTTGTTCGGCACAGGAAGTGAGCCATAGGTTGCTGCAAGCCGCAGAGGGTACCTGCTTGCACGGTCACTCTATCACCGGAGACTATGGGATGATCATGCGGCTGTTGCCGGAATATCAAGGTAGCCAGCCACAAGCGGGATATATGCTCGACGTGTGCAAGATTTGCTTGCAGGAACTACGGGAACGTCCTTATAGGCCAGGCCGCCCCGGGAGAGGGCATTAGCTCGCCGCAGACAGACAGTGTGCCAGGCGCAGTACCGGCGTCGAGCAGCAGCGGGACATATGAGGTATACCGCATAAACGATGAGTCGCCCGAGATCGAGTGGATAGTGCAGGGAACAGATGGCAAGATCTACCTG
Organism: Chloroflexia bacterium; assembly: GCA_036388595.1. Taxonomy (GTDB): domain Bacteria; phylum Chloroflexota; class Chloroflexia; order QHBQ01; family JADMIH01; genus JADMIH01. Next base: position 7,197 of record DASVRN010000117.1, on the reverse strand, counting down.
GTCCCTGCTGAACCTGGCGGCTGGATGCGACGCTCCGAGTACACGGGGCAAATTGAGAAGCTTCGTACCCTGTCGCAGGAGGACGCACGTTCTGTCTGCTGGACAGTATATGGGGATGTTGGACGGGTTACTATGGAAGGAGCAAACCTTGAACCTCGCTAATCGTGAACTGACGAGAGAGCAAGCTCCATCCTCCCGCCTTGACCTAAAACGCCGGTCGAAGTTCACACAAGAACACGAAAATTGGTATTGGAGGACAACATAATGAACAAAGATCTTCGTTGGAGAGTCATCAGCCTACAGGTAGTGATGATTGTCGTTTTCGCGTTTGGCGCGGCGTTGGCCCTTTATGCCAGCATCTTCACGCACGACCAGATAACCAACCAGTTGAGGCCGCAGCAGATCAGCTTTCCGCCCGCCGGCAAGGGACTCCCTGAGAACCTCAACCAGTACGCGGGCCAGCAGGTCCTCACAGGGGACCAGGCGCACGCATACGCCGACGGCTACATCGGACTGCACCTCAGCCAAATGGGCGAGCCGGCAGGCATGCCTTACTCCTACTGGTCCACACAGGCCAGGACCGAGACGGACCCCGTGAAGAAAGCAGCGGCCGCGGACCTCGTGACCACGATCTTCCGGGGCGAAACACTCCGCTCGATGTTGAACCAGGCGTGGGCCTTCTGGACGCTCGGGGTCATAGGGATGTACGCGGCGATTGGTCTCGCACTTGCAGCCCTGGTCGTTACTGCTACGCTCGCCTTCGAGCTATTCTTCGCCCCGAATCGAGCGTCGCGACAGGTGAGAGTAAGCGCTGCGTCTGTGAGCGCTTAGTACCACAGGACGATAGCCAGAATAAAAGAGTGGCCGGGACTTGCGAGGTCCCGGCCACTCTTTTATTCTGATTCACGCCGCCAAATGAATACGTGATTACACGGACTTGGAGAAGATGGGGAGGGCGAGGGGGTCACCCTGAAAGGTTCAGAAAGCCCGCTTTAAAAGGACTAACCCCGGTGGCTTGGGCGATCCACCGGGGTTATCCCAAAGGAGGAAAGTTCTTCTCTATAGAATAACGGGCGGGACTGCCATTCGCTTCCCTACTTTTCGACGAGTTTTGGGGCAATTTATGACAAGTTTTGGAAGTCCGTACCCCGGTGTAGCGCACATGAGGAAAACGCCACGCCTGGCCGTATGCTTTGCTATAATCGCCGTATGGACAAAGGTTCTAAAGTAGAGGTGCCGGTGCCCGATTTGCCCCAGCCGGACGCACCTCTAGCCGCGCGCATGAGGCCCCGCTCGCTGGACGAGCTAGTCGGGCAGGAACACGTACTGGCCCCCGGCAAGACGCTCCGGCGCGCCATCGAGGCCGACCGGGTGCCTTCGCTCGTGCTGTGGGGACCTCCGGGCAGCGGCAAGACGACCCTGGCGCGCGTGATCGCCAACACCACCAACGCCCACTTCGCCCCGGTCAGCGCGGTATCCGCCGGTGTGGCCGACCTGCGCCGCATCGTCAAGGAAGCCGCCGAGCGCCTCTCCGAAGAGGGGCCGCGCACGATCCTCTTCATCGACGAGATCCACCGCTTCAACAAAGCCCAGCAAGACGCCATACTCCCCCACGTCGAGGAAGGCACCGTCACACTCATAGGCGCGACCACCGAGAACCCCTCCTTCGAGGTGAACTCGGCGCTGCTGTCGCGCTCCCGCGTAATCGTGCTGCACGCCCTCGACGCCGACGACCTCGACAAGCTGATAGACCGGGCGCTCAGCGACGCGCGCGGGCTGGCCCACCTCAAGGCCGACCTTGAGCCGGAGGCGCGCCAACATTTGCTCAACATCTCCGACGGCGACGCCCGCTCTATGCTGAACACGCTGGAGCTTGCAGCGGTGTCCACCGAGCCGGACGCGGAGGGGCGGCGACATGTCACCCTCGCCGCTGTGGAGGACGCCGCTCAGCAGCGTTGGCTGCAATACGACAGGGCGGGCGAAGGCCACTACGACGCCATTTCCGCGCTGCACAAGTCGGTGCGCGACTCCGACCCCGACGGCGCGCTCTACTGGCTGGCCCGCATGCTGGAAGCCGGCGAAGACCCGCTGTTCGTGGCCCGCCGGGTAATACGCATGGCCTCCGAAGACGTAGGGCTGGCCGACCCCAACGCGCTAGGGCTTGCGATGGCGGCCCAACAGGCGGTGCACTTCCTCGGTATGCCGGAGGCCAACCTGGCGCTGTCGCAGGCGGTCGTGTACGTCGCGCTGGCTCCCAAGAGCAACGCGCTGTACTCGGCGTATAAGCTTGTGCAGGACGACGTGATGCGCACCCGCAACGAGCCGGTGCCGATGCACCTCCGCAACGCCCCCACAGGGCTGATGAAGGCAGTGGGCTACGGGCACGGCTACAAATACGCCCACGACTACGAAGGCGGGCAGGTCGAACAGAGCCACTTGCCCGCCTCGCTGAAGAACAGGCGCTACTACCGCCCGACCGAGCGCGGCTACGAGGCCCGGCTGCGCCAGCGGATGCAGGAGTGGGCCGAGCAACGCAAGCAAAACGCGCTCAACGAGGGGCGAGAGGGCTAGCCGTGGACGTAAACTGGCTGCTCGCGGCAGGCGCGCTCATGCTCCTGGTGGGGCTTGGCGCGCTGGCGGCGGACGGGCTGAGGCGGCGGAGCAACCCCTTCCCCCGCATACTGCGCGACCTCACCACCAAGCTGCTACCAACCGGCGTGCCCCGTCTCGCTCAGACCTCCCCGCAACAGCAGGCGGGCGGCCCGGGCAACATTCGCGGACTGCTTTCAAGAATGGCGGGACCTCGCCCCCGCATAGTGCCGGTGGTGTTCGTCAGCGGGCTGGTCGCCGCCTGTGCGGTGGGAGGACTGTATGCCGCCACCACGCTAGGCACGCCCCAGGTAACCGAGGGCACGGCTGTCATCGCCTACTCCGAGTTCCAGGGCGCGCCGCGAGAGGGCAGCCCGGCCGAGGCATTCGGTGCGCAGTTGCAACAGGTAGCTACCACAAGTGGCGTTGAACCGTTTGCGTTGCGCAAGACCTCGCGTGTAGTTACCAATGCAGAAGAGGCAGAGGCCGAACGCGCGCGGCTGGGGGCTGATGCACTCTGGTGGGGCGAAGTGGGCCACGACGGTGCGATAACAGCCAGCTTGGTTCTGGCCGCGCAGTTCCGTCCCTGGCAGGCTCCGTGGGCGCAGCTTCAGCCGAACGACCTGGCCCAGGTAATGCTGCCCACCACGGCACAGGTGTACCTGCCCGCGGGTCAGGGGGTGGACCCCCTCATACCCTTCTCGCTAGCAATCGCACATCTAAAGCTGGGACACTGTGCCGACGCGGCGCGGGCGGCTTACGGCACGAGGGCCACGTTGGTGCAGCTTGAGGAGCGATTCCCTTCCGGCAAGAGCATCTCCGGCATTCAACTGGCGGCGCTGCTGGAGTCGGCGTCAGACCTGGCGCGCAAGGAGTACGAGGAAGCCGCTGTTCCTCTCGATGCCCTCGAAGCTGCCGGGATATTGCCAATAGAGGGGCTGGTCAACCGGGCGGCGGTGCGCATGGCAGCGGGCGACCTCTCCGGCGTGAGGTCTGACACCGACCGGGTGCTCAACACGCGCGAGGCCAACAACCAGGCCCAGGCGCTCGCCTACCTGGCGCGAGGCAGGGCCGGTCTACGCGGGAACGACCTTGCCGCCGCCCGCGCCGACATTGAGGAAAGCGCCCGGCTGGACCCCGGCAACCCGGCAACTAAGCTGGAGCGAGCCGAAGTCCTCTACCGGCAATCGCAGCCCGATGCAGCCAGGACTCAGTTGCAGGGCCTGTTAACCACCTCTCCAAACGCGGCCCCCGCGTACCGCCTGCTCGGTCTGACCATGCTCATGCTGGGGCAACCCACTGAGGCCATGAGTGCCCTGGACCACGCCGAGGCGCTGTACAACGCCTGGCTGGATGCCTTGCGCAAGGAAGAAGCCAGCGCGCACGCCGTAGGTGACAGCCAACGCGGGCAGTGGGCGACCGGCGAGATTGTGGCCTTGAACAAGGAACTCGCGGGCATCTACCTGTACCAGGGGATGACCTGGGCCGACCTGGCGCGGCAGGACCCACCCGAAAGCTTCCTGGGCGGTATCTGGAGGCGCATACGGGGCGAACCCACCAAGCTGGAACGCGCGGTCGAAAGGATGCGTCATGCCCAGCGGCTGGATCCGCAACGTCCCGACGTGCCCCTTCAACTCGGCAACGTCTACACGCAGATGGGCGACAGTGGATCGGCAGCGGAAGTCCTGCAAGAAGCACAACGGCTCGACCCGTCAGCCCCTGAGCCGTACATGTCGCTCGCCAGCCTGCAAAAGGCCCAGGGCAACCCAAAAGAAGCCATTGCCACGCTGCAACAACTACTGGCGCAGAACCCTTCTTACTTCCCCGCTTACGACGAGGTGTACCATATCTATATGGGGATGGGCGACCAGGCTGCCGCCACGGCAACCCTGCACGCGGCGCTACAGGTGGCACCACGCACCACAACCGGCTACCTGTGGCGGGGCAGGTTCTTGCAGCGGCTGGGCGACATAGCGGGGGCCATAGAAGCCGCGCGCATGGCCGCCACAGACCCCCAGCTTTGGGAGGCGCACCTGCTGCTGGCCCAGCTGCTGGCAGCGAACGGCCAGGCACCGGAGGCTCTGCAAGAGTTCAAGCAGGTGCTTGCCGTCCAGCCTAACAATCCCGAAGCCCTGCTTGGGGCCGCTCAACTGCACGTGCTGGCGGGCCAGGCAGAGGACGCCCAGAAGCTGTTCGAGCGGCTGGTCAGCATCTGGCCCGCCAATACAGACGGGCATCTCGCATTTTCGCAACTGCTGACTGCCAGGGGGCAGCTTGACCGCGCCCTGTCGGAGGCTCAGAGGGCGGTCGAACTCTCGCCGGAACGCGCCGACTCGCATTTCTTCCTGGGGCAAGCGTACGAGAACAAGCAACAATGGTCGGAAGCCGCCGAGCAGTACAGGGCGGCGGCGGAACGCGACCCGGAGCGATTTGATGCGTTTATAAGATGGGCGCGCACCTTGTTCCTGGACGACCGCTACGCCGAGAGCGCGGAGGTTAGCCGTAAGGCCATTGCCATGAGGGCGACCGACGTGCAAGGCTTCCACTGGCTGGCGGAAGCGCAACTGGCGATGGGCAATGCGGCCCCGGCTCTTGAGGCCCTGGTCCCTGCGCTCGAAATAGCGCCACAGGACGCTCGACTGCTGGCCCTAGCCGCAAAGGCGTATGCTAGCACCGGAGACGAAGCCAGGGCTGAAAGCTTCGCTCTCCATGCAATAAACGTGGACCCACGCAGCACCGTTGGGCCTCTGGCACTGGGCGAGTTGTACCTGCAAAAGGGCCGCCCCGAGAGCGCCATGCAAGCGTTTGAGGGTGGCCTGGCGGTGGCACCGGCGTCGCCCGACCTGCTGGTGGGAAGGGGGAGGGCCTACGCCGCAATGGGCGATCACACGAAAGCCGCGCAGTCTTACAATGAGGCGCTGAAGGCCAGCCCGAACTACGCGCCCGCGCACCTGTTCGCCGGGGAGACCTACGTGGCGCTCGGCAGGTGGGACGAGGCCTTCGAGCAGTACCGGGCTGCCGTGCAGTTGCGTCCCAACTGGCCGGAGGGCCTGAACGCGCTGGGGCTGGCGTACCTGCAAAGGAAGGACCTGGCGAACGCCCAGGCCGCCTTCACAAAGGCCACGCAGCAGGCCCCCGGCCTGGTAGATGCCTGGTTCGGGCTGGGACTCGCCAGCCGCGACCGCGGGCAGGATGCGGAGGCGGCAGCAGCCCTAGCGAAGGTAGTGGACCTGGACGCCCGCTACGGTGACGCCTGGTTCTACCTGGCCCTTACCTACGAGCAGTTGGGGCAGCGCCAGCAGGCCGCGGAGGCGTTCACGAAGGCCATCGAAACGGCACATGACCCGAACATAGTCGAACAAGCCGAGCAGGGCCTTTCGCGGGTAAAATAGCAGTAGCGCGTATCGTGCGCGACACATCTCTGGAGATAGTTACGCCGCTTGGCAACCCTTACCAAAGAAAGTAATATCGCCGTCCAAGAGGCAGCAACCCCAACCGCCCGCGCCGGTACGTGGCGTGAGACGTGGGCGGATGTCGCCTCCGTGTCACTGGCGTGCCTGGCGTTCTTCTTCATCAGCATCTACCAGCTCGACCTGCCCGGCCTCTACAACGACGAGGCGTTCGACGTCATTCCGGCCATGCAGGTGGTGCTCGGCCACCCGGTAGAGCTTCAGCGCGGCGCGGGCATCAACCTCTTTGGCACGATGCTGCCCTTGATGTCCAGCAGCGACTACCAGGGCATTACAAGCACCTACCTCGCCATCCCGTTCTTTGCGATTGGCGGCGTCAACGTCTTTTCTCTGCGCCTGATGACCATCACGGTGGGGCTTGTCGCTATAGTGCTGGCTTACTTTCTCGCCCGCGCCTGGTTCGGCAGGCCCGTCGCCCGGCTGACGGTGCTGATGCTTGGCGTGTCTCCTTCGTGGATTTTCTGGAGCCGGTTGGGCGTCTACGTAGTCAACGAAGTGGTGCCTGTTACCACGGGGGCCTTGCTCGCCTTCACCCACTGGGTGCGTAACCGCCCGCTAGGCAAACGCAACGCCGCGCTCTACACGGGCATGTTCCTCATGGGCTTGGGCCTGACGACAAAGCTGTTGTTCCTGTGGGTGATTGTGGCCGTCACGGTGGTGGGGGCCATCCTCTTCGCGAGGCGCGCCTGGGAGCACAGGAGAGCATTGTTCCGCGACCCCGTGCGCTGGCTGAGAATTGCCGCGTTTTCGCTGGCTGCGTTCTGCCTCGGGGCGCTGCCTTTCCTGCTGTACAATCTCATGACGCGGGGCACATGGCTGCTCATCCGAGGGTCGCTCACCGACTTGAGCACCACCAGCCACGGCGTAGACAACACCGCCTACCTGCGCAACCTGTGGTCTGAGACGGACAGCCTCAAGGTGGTGCTGGATGGAGGCTATTTCTGGTTCCAGGGGCTGGCCGCCAGCACCTACAGCAACCCCTTCACCCCGGCGGTGTTCGCCCTGTCCGCCCTCGGCTTGATGGCACTCGCGCTCCGTCCCTGGCACCGAGCCACGGGCCGCGTTAGCCCCATTGAGCGAGTTGCCTGGTTGGCCTGCGGCCTGGGATTGGTCCTTGTGTTCGGTCTAGCTATCGGCG
>DASVRN010000116.1:0-42912 GCA_036388595.1 Chloroflexia bacterium | reverse complement strand
TCGTCCCGCATCCCCGCCTCAGCATGGGCCCGGGCTACTTGTCTTTCATCAGAGGACTGTTCCACTGAAGCACGGCGAAAACGTCGGGCCAGCATCTCCCGCATCGAGGCGAAGTCGTCATTGCCGGTCGTGCGTATGTTAAAGCGGCGGTACTCTTTCTTCTTGGGGACACCCTGCTCGAACACCACCATCGCACCCGCCACGTCCGTGCCTTGCAGGTGGGCTACATCGTAACACTCAATGCGCTGGGGCCAGACCGGCAATTTGAGCACCTGCTGTAGCTCGGTGAGCGCCGCCGTGCCCTTCTGCTCGTCGCTCAGCCAGCGCAGCCGGTATTGCTCCAGCGTCTCGGCGGCGTTACGCGAGGCCATCTCTACCATGTCGCGCTTCTGGCCCCGCCTCGGCACCGACAGCGTCACCTTCTGCCCGCGCCGCTCCCTCAGCCAGGCTTGGATGATCTCAGCATCCGAAACGTCATCTTGCAGCAGCACCTTGGGCGGGACGTAGGCAGCGTCATCGTAAAACTGCGTCATGAAGCTTTCCAGGATTTCCCCCGGGGTCGAGTCGGCGGTGCCCTCCAGCATATAGTGCTCTCGGCCCAGCAACTTGCCGTCTCGGATGAAGAATATCTGCACGCATGCTTCGCCATCATTCCGGGCGAAGGCAATCACATCTTCGTCGGTCTTGGTGGCGCTGAACACCTTCTGCTCTTCCAGCAGCTTCTCCAGGTTCCTGATGCGGTCGCGGAACACGGCCGCCCGCTCGAATTCGAGGTTTTCAGCCGCGTCTTCCATGTTCCGCTTGAGTCCCCGTATCACGATGTCGTGCTTGCGCTCCAGGAAAAGCACCACCTGCTTGATGGCCTCGTCGTAGGCTGGCTTGTCAGCTAGACCGGCGCAAGGACCGAGGCAGCGATGGATGAAATACTGCACGCACGGCCGCGCGTCGTTGCCCGTAATCTCCTTGTCGCAGGTGCGAAAAGGGAAGAGCTTGTCCAGCAAGTCGAGCGTCTGGTAAACGGTGCCCATGCCGGGAAAGGGGCCGAAGTACTGCGCGCCGTCGTTCAACACGCGCCGGGTGGGCAGGACGCGCGGCCATGTCTCGTTGGTAGTCACCTTGATGTAGGGGTAAGTCTTGTCATCTTTCAGGCGGATGTTGTATCGCGGGCGGTGCTTCTTGATGAGCTGGTTTTCGAGGATGAGGGCCTCTAGCTCGGTGTCAGTCAGAATGTACTCGAAGTCGTACACCTCGTCCACCATGCGCATCACCTTGGGAGCCTGCCCCTTCAACGAGCCGAAATAGGTGCGCACGCGGTTCTTCAGCGACACCGCCTTGCCGACGTAGATGATCTGGTCGGCGCGGTTGTGCATTATGTAAACACCAGGCGTGCCGGGCAGCGCCTTCAGCCGCTCATCGAAGCCGGGCGCTCTTTCACGTGGTGGGATCAACGGCGAGGTCCCCATACCTGAATATTACCAGAAAGTGAGCGTTTGTTCTATGCTGGTACACGCCGTCGAGGGCGGAGCAGAAGCGAGAAGCCCGGTTAGACACCGGTGTCAGGGCACTAGCTCGAATATGGCGCTGTCGTCCGGGATAGCGTACTCACCCATGTCGGGGCGGGCATCCAGCACCCCCGGGTCTACCTGCCAGACGCTTCTGTCCTGGAACTCAGCCAGGAAGCGCATGTCGGGCAGCGACTTCAAGTAGTCGCTAAAGCCCGGCCAGTCAGCGCCATACGGCTTGCCGCTAACAACGACGTACCGCACTCCCCATTCCCGGAGGACCTCGAAGGCCGCGGGACTGGGGAACTCCTGTAAGTCGTCTCTCTCAGCGCGCCAGGCGGGAGGCTCGAAAGTCTCATACCCGTATGCCACCGGCTTGCCGGTTTGCACCCGCCGGTACAGCGCAGGGCCTGACTGCGAGCTATCAAGGGGCATCTGCATTACCGTGCCCGGCGGCTGCTGTGCCAGGAAGCGCGCGGTTTCCGTCGCAGCGACCCGGCTGGTGCCCCACGCATACGGCCCCGTCCAAAAGTCCGCCATTATAAACAGGGCTAAGAAGACTGTTGCCACGACAGGGTTCCGGCGGACCACGCGCGGCCCCTTTCGCAGCGAGGCGGCCCACACAAGTCCCACCAACACCGTAACCGCGAGGGCGACAATCACGCCAAACCGTGCAAACGCGCGCATTGAGGAGTACAGCGGTAGCCAGTCGTAGAGTAGCTGTCCCGGCAGTGGGATTGCACCTGTTTGCCCTACCCGCACCTGACCGTTTGCATCGTGCAGTGTCAGGCCGAGGGACAGCACAAAGGCGACGGCGGCAAGTGCCAACCACGTACCCCACAGCCGCCGCTGAGGTTGCTCCGCCCGCCGCCATAGCAACACCCATCCCGCGATGATGACCGCAGCCAATGGAATGCCGATATAGAGCGCGCTTTCGATGACGTTTTGCTCGGCGTGTGCCCGCATACCGGCCTCGCCCCACACCGGCTGCAACGGGTTGAGGACCGCGTAGTCTGCTGGGGCCGCTGAGTGCTCGTCCGCAGCCTTGGCGCTGTGCGTGAGGCCCCCCTGCGCCCACAACTGGAGTGACGGTACCGCCACGGGACTGGCAAGCAGGAGGAACACCACCGCACCACCTACGAGCCCCACCGTTAACCGCCGCAGGCTACTGCCATGCCTGCCAAACAAAAGCCTGAGCAACAGGTAGAGTCCCAATGCCAGTCCCACCATGTAGGCATAGTACCAGGCGGAGAGCGCCGCCATGCCAAACGACAGCCCCAGGAATATACCATCGCGGGCCTTGCCGGTCCTGAGCAGCCGCTCAAGAAAGTAGAAAGACAAGGCTATCCAGCCGGTGCCCAGGAGTTGTAGGTGTCCGGCGAATTGCGACATGCGGTAGGGGCAGAAGGCAAACGCGACCGCCGCTAACATGGCCGCCTGCCTGCTCCCCGAAAGTTCTCTCACGAGCAGGTAGGCACTCATCCCCGACACCACGAACGAAGAGAGCGCCAGCAGGTTATAGGCGATCACATCGCTTGTCAGGGCCGCGAGGATAAAGCCCGGCACAGTGTTCGCCAGCGTCGGCTCTCCCTGGCCGAGGTTGAAGCCAAACGGGGCGTAGCTGCCCGGATCGAAGAAGGGTGAGCGTTGCTGCTCCACGATGGCCGTGCGGAACCACCAGAGCTTGTACAGGAAGGCTAAGTTGTCCGCGGGCCACCCAGGCAGTGACTCGCCCAACCGCGTGGCGAGCGGCCAGGTAGCCCCCACAGCCAGGATGCCCGTGACGCCGCCTACGATAGGCAACTCCCAACGACTCCGCATGAGGGACTGAAGCCGAAGCAGAGCGGGCGATCCCACCCCGAGAAGACGCATCACGGCCCCAAGTAGTAATGTTGCCGTCGCACAGCCCGTAAGCCAGGAGTAGAGCGGCAGGGCGAAACTCGAAGGTACAAAGAGGCTGAACGTCACGGGTAGGAGAGATGTGCCTGTCACTACGAGCCAGAAGATGCGGGTCGGCACCTTACCGTCGAAATTAGACACTATGCCAAGACATAGCGCGGGCGTAAGCGCGGCCAGCAGCAACCAGAGTAGAGGCGGAAAGCTAAGGCCAAAGCGATTGGGAGCGGCGCTGATTGCAACCTCCGAGACTGCGACGCCGAGCAGTCGCCTGTCTCCAGCGCCAGGGTAGAACGTGCCACTCTCAAGCACCAACCGCACATCAGGAGAGAAGCCGGGTCCCGTGTTTGCGGAATAGGTCTGCCAGCCGGGGGCCGTCTCGAACGCGCCGATTTCGGTGTCGCCCGACCGCAGCCAGGCAACCGGCAGAGGTTTGCCCGGCGGCCTCGCGGGGTCCAGCGTAATGCTGATGATGACGCTTGAGGCGAGAGCCGGTAGCGACACGGCCGACATCTCGCGGCTCCAACGAAAGCTGCGGTCAGCGGCGCGCTCGACTCCATAGAAGTGGCTGGCTGACGTCGTGGAGTCGCCCAGGTCAAGGTAGACCGGCTGAGGAGGCAACAGTTGCCAGCGAGCAAGCAACAGGGCCGGTGCGAGGAATATGAAGGCCGCAAGGAACGCCCACCGAAAGCGGCCCGGACGTGCCGCCACCTTTGAAGAACCGCCCTGCCCTTCCGAGGTGCCACCGTCTGCTGTCGCCCCCATCGTCCTCATGGCGCTTATTGCGCGCGCCGTGGGCGGCCCACAACCATCAGAATAATGGCAAGCACAAGTACAACGGCGAAGAGGCACATTCCTATCAGGAGGATTTGGGAGATAAAGCCACCGGGGTCCGCAACCGCGTCAGAGCCAAAGATAAGCACGCCTAGGCTGCAAGGACAACAGATAAGCACCACCAGTAGCAGCGCCAGCCCAAACCAGAACTGCCATTTCGCGGGCCTGCCTATTCTCAGTGCCTGCAAGACACTCGGCGCGGCGTATTGCCTGGGTGCCTCCGGAGCCGGACCAGGGGGCTGTACAAAAGGCGGAGCCTGCGCCATGCCTGCTGGCGGGGACGCAGAGTACGAGCCGGTGGGCACATTCGGCGCGCCAGCCTGTGGAGCGAGAGCGAAGCCACACATGCGGCAAAAGCGCGAACCGAGGCTGTTTTCGGTGTTACAACGAGGACAGTGCAAGCGTGGTCATTCCCCCGGCGGCTCAATATCGCCCCATTATATCATAGCCGGCCCCGAGTCTCGGTTCTGCACAAGCTACACAAAGCGCCTCGTGCAACAAAAGCATTGGGATAGATACACCCCCGTGTAGGCACTACTTACTGTCATTTGTAGTACTTTCGCCTCATTTTCCGCGATTCTTGGTTCTTTCAGTGCCCGACAATTGGTATACTTAATAGCCCCTGGGACTTCACGTCTCGTTTTGAGGCTGCGGAAAAACGGAAAGGAAACTAATGTCGAGGTCTTCTTTGTCACGGCTGCGGCGCGTGCCCCTGATTGTTGTAGCCATAATGGTCTTTTCTACGGTGTTGCGCGCTGGTTCGGTCCCGGCCGAAGCGTCGTTCGACCCCGCGGGCAGCGCCCCAGCCGAATTTGCATTTCCGGAGTTCGCCTCCGTATGGCAGCGGTCGGACGGCCCCGTAGCGGCCGGACAGGTATCACGCTCCTGGCTGTGGGGACCCGCCCCGGGCAGCACCGTAGAGGAACAGTTCGCGGAAGCCCAGGCTGGGAATCGCACCGTGCAGTACTACGACAAGGCGCGCATGGAACTGAACGAGGTCGAGAAGGATCAGGCTTCTCCGTGGCGCGTCACGACTGGCCTGCTCGTCAATGAGATGGTCACCGGGCGCATCCAGGTGGGAGCGGCCCGTTTCGAGGACCTGGAACCTGCCAACATCTTCGTGGCCGGTGACGTCAACGTGCGCACCAACCCGACTTACGCCGACTTTGCTCCGGCCATCGACTCAAAGGCACCCAACCGCACGGGCCGCACGATCGACGACACGATGCCCCGCTGGGACCCTTCCCTGGTGCGCTCGCCGCAGACCTACGCGACATACATACCTGAAACGGGCCACAACATTGCTGGGGTCTTCTGGAACTATCTGAACCAGCAAGGACAGGTCAGCACCTCCGACGGCAAGCTGCGCTCCGAGCGCCTGTTCGACTGGGTCTACCTCATGGGCTACCCAATATCCGAGCCGTACTGGGCCAAGCTCACGGTGGACGGTAAGAACTATGCCGCTCTGGTGCAGTTATTCCAGCGCCGCACGCTCACTTACATTGCGGAGATGCCCGCCGGGTGGCAGGTCCAGATGGGCAATGTGGGACAACACTATTACGAGTGGCGATACGGCGCTCAGGCTTCCGGCAGTGCTGGTGACACCGGACAGAAGAGCGCAGTCACCACCCCTACCGCACCGCTGCCATCTGGTTCCTTCGTGACTATCGAGGGCAACAAGTTCATTTATGCCGGGGCACCCATCAAGCTGAAAGGCACCAATTACTGGCTGAGCAACGCGCCATTCTCCGGCACGTGGGCCTCGTGGGACGGCCCCAAGGTTTACGAGGAGTTGAAGCGCGCCCAGGCGTTGGGGGTGAACGTTATCCGCATCGGCCTCCCGTTCGACCACGGCGATACGATGGACGTGGTGTGGGACAGCGACACTGAGATGCGCCAGGTCAGCATGTGGATACAGCGCCAGATGACCCAGGTGCTACAGATCGCATCAACGCTGGGCATGAAGGTCATCTTCACGCTTTACGAGTGGTACGACGAGCAACCACGACAAGGCTCGCGCGAGGAGCGCCCGAACATTGCGTACTTAGAAGGGGTGGTCCAACCGTTCGCCAACGACGACAGGGTGCTGGCGTGGGACATCCGCAACGAACCCGACCACTACGACCGCTGGAAGGGCGGCGACCCCGACCGCGTGATCGAGTGGCTGGACCGCATGGCTACAAACATTCGCCATCTCGACAAGAAGCACCCTATTACAGTGGGCATGGGAGACTACCGGAACTTCTGGCTGAAGGACAAGCGCGGCCGCAGCGTCCTAGACTTCATCGACTTCGTGTCCCTGCACTGCTACGACGCGCACGGCCTGACCGGGCAGGTGGAAGCCTTGCGCGCGCGTACGAACAAGCCGGTGATACTGGAAGAGATGGGGTGGCCCAGCTCTCCAGGCGACCAACCGGCCCCCGAAGGCGCTCGATTCGATGAGGCTACCCAGAACTACTTCTACACCGAGATGCTGGAGGACGCGCGCAAGCTCGACCTCGCCGGGGTAGTGCAATGGTCGCTCATGGACTTCGGGCCGCGCACGACCGCGAAAGTGGCAAACTTCGAAGAGCATTTCGGCCTCTACCGGCTCGATGGCACGCCCAAAGCGGCGGCCGAGATATTCAAGAACGGCTTCTCGGGCCGCATCTTGCCAAGCGAGACGAAGACCTACCTCCCCCTGGACACGGCAGACAACCCTAACCTTAGGCCGTAGGAGCGCCAAAATGGACGACCCACTGGACCAGGCGGCGGGCCCCATCACCATCGACCTGTTCGACCAGGTGGATATCAGGGCCGGCCGCATAACCGCGGCAGAGCCTTTTCCGGAGGCGCGCAAGCCGTCCTACAAGCTCCAGATCGACTTTGGCCCGCTTGGAACGAAGCGGTCGAGCGCGCAGCTTACGGTACATTACACTCCCGAGGAGTTGGTGGGCAAAACGATTGTTGCCGTGGTGAACTTCCCGCCACGCCGCATTGCAGGGTTTTCTTCAGAGGTGTTGGTGCTCGGCCTGCCCGGCACCGGGGTAGCCAGGGAAGGGAGCGTAGTCCTGCTCACGCCCGAACGTGACGTGGAGCCGGGAGCCAGGGTATTCTGAACCGGCACAATGGCATGCCTTTTGCATTACTCTCGGTAGGCATGTGCGTGCACTGCCATGCAGCCAACGTACAAGGTAAATTGCGAAAGGATGGAACACAATGGCTAACGAGATCACTCGAACGGAGCGCACCACTACCACCTCGACCGAGGCGGTCCCGGCGGTCCCTGTCGTGCCCGTAGAGACCGCTACCACCACCAGCACGACCACCACCACCGAAGTGCAGCCCGCGGCCCCACAGACCAACAATATCAACGTCGCGCCCACCACGGGAGCCGACACCGCGGGCGGCGGCCAGGTATCGATAAACGTGCCCGGCCCCGGCACAGGCACAACCAACGTCAACGTAAACGATTAGGTGGCCCCCGGCAGGCCCGTGAACGGCGGGCTCAAGTATCCGGACCTAATGACGGTTTCCGAGGGAGGCGTGACTGCCTCCTTTTCCTTTGCGGGACGATTCTAATCTGTTTCTAACATTCCTCTAAGGTTTCGTTAATGGACGGGTGCCATAATGAATACATCGCGGGAGCGCACATACCAGTAAGGGCACTGGTATCGAGATAAACAATTAGGGAATGGGACCTAGCCGCGGTCGTCGTAAAGTGTGCTCCCGCCGATCTGTATGCAAACGGGCCTCTCCGCCCCCGAGTCCGGGACATTCAGTTGTCCGGCTCGAAGGGCAGGTCGTACGACCAGGAGAGGCCTGACCTATACAACAAGTTGTCTTGACCGGGTACGCGCCAAACATGGAGCCAACGGTTACGACGGTAAGAAAACATTAAGAACAGACGGAGTGTGAAACGATGATCGGACGCGTTGCAAGAGCGGGGCTTGCTTCCGTGCTGCTGGCGCTGCTGCTGGTACTGGGAGGGCTGTCGGTAAGCGGCATCGCCTCGAACCTGCGGATTGCGGGCCAGTCCACCGCCTCAGGCGATGCACCGGCCGCGCAGGTCCAGCCCGCCAGCAACCAAGCCAACACGCCCGCACAAACGGACAAAGCAGTGTTGGCCCCTGAGCCACAGGTACCTGTGCAGGGGGGCGTACTCGATGCCAGGGCGGCCGCCCGCAAGACGGGACCTGCCGTGGTGACGGTGGTGAACTACCTAGATACTACCTCTCAGCAGGGTGCGTTTGGCGCTGTGCCACAGGCCAGCGGCTCAGGCGTGATAATCGACAGCCGGGGCTATATAGTAACCAACAACCATGTCGTGGAGAACCAGCGGAGCCTTGAGGTTATCTTCTCGGACGGCGAGAAGGCACCTGCTACGCTCGTGGGCACCGACCCCTTCTCCGACCTGGCGGTGCTCAAGGTAGACGCTACAATGCCCGCCGTGGCAAGCTGGGGCGACAGTGACAGCCTGGAGCCGGGTCAGCCTGTTGTCGCCATCGGTTCCGCACTGGGTGACTACCAGAACAGCGTCACGGCAGGCGTAGTGAGCCAGGTGCACAGGGATATCAAGGATGCCGACTCCACGGCGTTACGCGACCTGATCCAGACCGACGCCGCCATCAACCACGGCAACTCGGGCGGGCCGCTGCTCGATATTGAGGGCAACGTGATCGGCATCAACGTGGCCGTGGTCCGCAACAGTGGACTGACCGGCGACATCGCGGAAGGGCTGGGGTTTGCTATCCCGTCGAACACCGCGAAGCAAGTGGCCGAGCAAATCATCACTAACGGCGGCGTGTCGCGCCCCTTCATCGGGATCACCTACCAGATGATCAATGAGAGGCTGGCCGGAGAGGGAAACCTGCCTCGCGACTATGGAGTATTGATCTCTCAGGTCTCCCCCGGAAGCCCCGCGGAACAGGCGGGTATCACGCCCGGCAGCATCATCACAAAGTTCGAGGGCGTCGAGCTAAACGAGGACAATACCCTGATGGAGCTGCTGATGCAGCATAAAGTCGGAGACACCGTGACGCTTACGATACTTGAAGAGGGCACGAGCGATGAGAAGGACGTACAGGTCACTCTCGCCTCGCGGCCCAAGAACTCGTAAGGTCCACCCTAACCCAGCCAAACTTCCTTCCTCCCTCCTCGAACAAGAAGGCCTGCCTAACAAGCAGGTCTTCTTGTTTTATGTGCCCTGAGTACTCAAAAGTGCCCACTCGGTGCCTTATCTAAGGCGATAACTCGCGTGACGCTTCGGTGTTAGATGCAAAGTTATCCGAAAGTGGGGTGCCGTTGCTAACGGACGCGCGCCTTCATAAGGATCATGCGTGCTCCAACGGCTACACCTGCAAGAGCTTGCTCGCTGAACCAGGGGCGCGCACACTACCCCAGGCTCTCCCCTAAAACGGCGTGAAGCTAGCACTTGTCTCCACAGTGCCGCCACCCGGCAGATAGAAGATTACGTCGATGAAGACCGGATAGCCCGGGGTCGAATGCTCAATCGTCTGGCTGCATTGTGCCACGCCGTCCGCCGCGGTAACACCGTCACAGGTGGTTGTTGCCGGACCGAAATCCCAGACGGTATGCATCTGGACATTGGGAACACGTACGCAGTTGTGTGTAAGCCAGCCGTAAACAATGACCGAGCCACCGGACGGCGCGGGATTTGAAACCGATGCCGCTGCCCTCCAACCTTGAGTGCAAGGCGTCTGTGTTGCGGGTGGCATAGGTGTGTTGGTCGAAACAGGTGTATGAGTTGGCATCGGAGTTGCGGTCGATGTGGGCTGAGGTGTGCAGGTGGGTCCTGCTGCTGAAGCGCAGCCTGGGAAAAATGTATTCGCAACAATCTTTGCGATTTGAGCCCGTGTAACGTTGTAGTTGGACCTGAAATACGGCCGGCTTTCGTCGTCACAGGGTTCGCTGGGACGCCCACACGCGTAGCCACCTAAAACCTTCCGACTAGAAAGCCGCTCGATAAATATATAGAAGGGGCTTCCTGTCGGAACGTCAGCGAACGTCTCGCCAGAAACGTCTTCATTGAAGCCGGCGGCATTTGAGACAATCTTGCTAATCTGACCCCTGGTAGCGTTCGCACCGGGCCGGAAGGTGCCATCAGCATAGCCGCCGATGATACCGCGATCTGCAAGACGCTCAATGAACTCATAGAAGGTACTACCTGGCGGCACATCGCTAAACCGCTGACCCGATACTGGCTCGCTGAAGCCTGCTGCAAGGGCAACAATCTTCGATAACTGCCCCCTGGTAACATCGTCCCCGGGTCTGTACGTAGCGTCTGCATAGCCGCCTATGACGCCTCGACATGCCAGGCAGTAAACAAAGGGATAGAAGCCGTCGCAGCTGGGCACATCGCTGAAGGTCACCTGGCAGGGACTAGGTGTTGAGGTGGCAGTAGCTGTTGATGTGTCTGTTGATGCGGCAGTCGCTGTTGGTGTGGCAGTAGCTGTTGAGGTGGCTGTTGATGAGGTAGTAGCTGTTAAGGCGGCAGTAGCTGTTGAGGTGGCAGTAGCTGCACCATTAGGCTCTAGTTGCCCCAACGCCACCGATATAGGAGGGATCGCAAATACACTAGTTCCGAATAGAACTAAACCAAACAGCACTCCAATAACGGGGGCCATTCTTGACCGCATGATGCTCCTCCTATGCCAACACAATTCGGCCCATGTGCCCAAAGTCGAATCCTTACTCGCAAGACTACCCGCTCGTTTAGAGCAGGTTCGCATAAGCTCTTAAATAGGCACAAGCCACAAACTTGCCATCTAAATCGACAGCAAGATTAGAAACGGCCGCGCCCAAATATCGCGAAATATACAGGTCTAATTATACCTGTATCTGACCTGAAGTCAAATTAATACGTGAATAGCTAAGCAATAAAGGTGGCTCAGAAGCTCAGTCCCATGGATGATGTCGCATGGATCAGGCCTATGGGTTTGTTATCCGAGGGGACTTGAACAGGGTTGGCCTCGTCTGCTACAGTCTTCACGTCCATACCTCCCTGTAAGGTGTTGGCCGCGGCGGGCGGATAGAGGCGCTACTATCGGAGTGAGCACACAGGCCTTCCAGCTATCTCGCGCAAGCTCGACCGCGAGTAGGAGACATAGGCACATAGTAGCGGTGATGACTGTACGTACTTCTAGTACTTCCACACGCCTGTAGCACAGCGCACAGGACCAACTAGCAAACAAGCAGGCCTTCTTGTTTTAACCCGCGTCGCGTCCTAAGCTTGTCCAGCCGGTGGCCGGTGCCGCACAGAGGCTCGTCAAGGGGCGACATGAGAAATGAATGTGTGGTACTCCCTCCCTTTGCGCCTGTGTCACGTAACGGGGTGTGGAAAACGACGAAGCCTACAGTTAGAGGACTTCCTACGTTTCGTAGGTCTTACTCCCCACTCCCCCACCACTTGTATCTTAATATCCCGAAGTAGGTATCGAACCTGTCTTCCTGGCGGAGGGTGGCGGAGCCGACTACTGTCACCTTGCCGTCGGGCTCCACGGCCACCGCGTGCGCCATGGCATCGTTGGGGAACGAGGTGACCACAAGCCCACCGTCACCGAAGCTCTCGCCAAGCGTACCATCTACGTTGAGCTGCACGGTCGCAAAGTTGTGCGTAGCACGAACCTGCCTCTAACCGGTGATCACGCTCAGGTGTTGCGCCCTCCCGCCATGGATGCTAATCTTAGAATAATTTTCTCCACGTGCTTATAGGAGCCTAAAACTGATGCGATTCGACCGTGTCTATTCTACCATTGAGTGTCACACTGCAGGCGAGCCGCTGCGCATCGTGACCTCCGGCGTGCCTTTCATACCTGGAGCAACAATCCTTGAAAGGCGGCGCTGGGTGCTGGAGAACCTGGATCACGTGCGGCGCTCCCTCATGCACGAGCCACGGGGGCACGCCGATATGTACGGGTGCTACGTAACGCCGCCCGTCACCCCGGGAGCCGACCTGGGGGTCATATTCATGCACAACGAGGGGTACAGCACCATGTGCGGGCACGGGGTCATAGCCCTTGCTGGCGCCGCTGTGTCTACCAGCATGGTGCCCGCTACCTCCCCGGAGACACGAGTGGGCATGGACACACCGGCGGGGTTTGTGGAGGCGTTCGTTGAGTGGGATGGGCAGCAAACGGGCCGCACTCGCTTCCTGAACGTGCCGTCCTTCCTCTACCACCGCGACCTCACAGTTCGCACGCCGGGCTTTGGCACTCTGACGGTAGACGTTGCCTTTGGCGGGGCTTTCTACGCCTATCTTGAGGCGGAACAGACCGGTCTCACCGTCAGACCAGACAACTACCGCAACCTTATCCAACTAGGCGACGAGGTGAAGCATGCGGTCGAGGCTGCTCTAACGGTCGTGCACCCGTTGGAGCCGGAGCTACAAGGCATCTACGGCACGATCATCTCAGGTCCACCGTCGGCTCCAGGCGCCGATCAAGCCAACATATGCGTTTTTGCCGACCGTGAAGTGGACCGCTCGCCGACGGGCACGGGCACAGCCGGGCGTATGGCTCAACTGTATGCAAGAGGAGGTTGGCGCTGGGGCAGGTCTTCGTCAACGAAAGCATCATCGGCACCCGCTTTGCGGGCAAAGTCGTGCATGAAACACGCGTGGGTGACTTCCCCGCGGTTGTCCCGGAGGTATCCGGTCAGGGCTACATTGTAGGCTTTAGCCAGTGGGTGGTTGACCCTGAGGACCCCGTGGCCGAAGGTTTCTTTCTCCGGTAGCTTGCCGCCAGGTGTGTAGATGCATGCGGAATCGGGAAGGAACGACTACCGACATGAATTAGCCCGCAGCACGTGAGGTGCTGCGGGCCGCCTCTAGCCTCCCGATTGAATAAGCGTCAGACTGTCACTCACCACTGCCGTAGAGCGCGACGTTCCTCAGGTGCTCCTCATAGGTGTACGCGAAGGCATGCGTGTTAGTGCCGTCGTCTTTCGCCACGAAGTAAAGGTAGTCTACGTCTTCGGGGTTTACGGTAGCTTCAATCGCGGCCAGACCAGGGGCGGCTATCGGCCCCGGCGGAAGTCCGACGATATAGTACGTGTTGTAAGCGTGCTCCACCTTAAGCTGGTCGAGGGTCAGCACGGGCCACCAGTTGCCCGGCACGCCCACCGAGTACTGTGTGGTGGGGTCCGCGTTCAGGAGCATGCCCTCGTCCACGCGGTTCCAATAGACGGCCGCGATGGTGCTCAATTCCTCCTTCACGACACCTTCTCTCTGGGTGATGGAGGCAATTGTCAGCATTTGATGCACCGTACGGCCCTGGGCTGCCAGCTTTTCGCGCATCTCCGGGGTGATTCGCTGCTGCATCGTATCGATCATGATCTTGACGACCGCATCCGTGTTATCCCCCGGACTCTGCTTTATCTCATATGTATCGGGGAACAGGTAACCTTCGAGGGTAGCCTCCGCGGGTGCCCCGGCCTCCTGGAAGAACGTACCGCCGTACCTGGCGATGCCTTCCGCAGTGCGGGTGGCATCCAGGAATGTGGTGGGCGTAACCAGGCCCTCCGCGCCAAGCTTCTCCGCTATTTCCTCGAGCCGCAGGCCCTCGATCACCTGGAAGCGCACGCCAGGCTCGTCCGCAATCGGTGCGGTTAGCACCTCAATAACTTCGCTGTTGTCCATGTTTGTGCGAAGCTGGAACGTACCGGCCTTGATAAGAATGTCCTTGCCGCTACTCCTGAGTTGCAACCCGAACCAGAAGGCGCTGTCGATGATGCCCTGGGCCTCCAGGTTGGCGGCAATCTCGTTGACGTTTTCGCCGGGGGCAATCACGAATGCAACAGGCACAGACTCCCGGTCGCTGCTGGCGCCCGACTGCAAGGAATTGCCGACGAACATGTAAATGCCCACGCCCGCCGCCAGGACCCCCACAATCATGGTCAGGCCGATAAGGCCCTTTATAATGCTGCCTACAATTTGCACTCTCTGCGGTCTCCTTTTTCCTAGCCAGTTGCCATTGTAGCAAAGGGGAGGCCCCTGTAGCAAGCATATGTAGAGCCTCCTTTACACCAGTTAGCTCGGCCTTGCGCTTCTAGCAACCGGCATGAGGCCCTATAATACAGGTATGACCGAACACCTGCCGCCCCTTGTCGCTATTACCGGCCCCACGGCCTCAGGCAAGAGCGCGCTCGCGCTTCGTTTAGCGGAAGAACTGGGGGCGGAAATCGTTACCGCGGATTCGCGCCAGGTCTACAAGCTGATGGACCTCGGCACCGCAAAACCCTCGGTGGAAGAGCAGGCGCTGGTGCCCCACCACATGATCGACCTGGTGTACCCTGACGAGCCATACACGCTCGCCCTCTACCAGCGCCAGGCCTACGCGCTCATCAACGACGTCCTGGGCCGGGGCAAGCTCCCCATCCTGGCCGGCGGGACTCCCCTGTACGTCAACGCCGTGCTGGAGGGTTGGACCATCCCCGAAGTCGAAGCCGACTTGGAGCTTAGGGCAAGACTGGATGCTGAGGCCGAGGCACACGGCCCCGAGCAGCTCCACCGGCGGCTGGTGCAGCTAGACCCGAACGCGGCGGCAGGCATACTGCCGTCCAACACCCGGCGTATCGTGCGCGCCCTAGAGGTGATCGAGCGCACGGGGCAGCCCATCAGCGCGCAGCAAGACAAAGTCCCTCCACCCTATCGGATACTGGCTCTAGTCCTTCGTTGCGAACGGTCCGAACTCTACAGGCTCATCGACTCGCGAGTCGACAGGCAAATAGAAAATGGACTGGTGGAAGAGGTCGCCTGGTTGCACGCGCTCGGCTATGGGTTTGACCTGCCCTCCATGAGCGGAATAGGTTACCGGCAGATTGGCGAGTACCTACTGGGCCGAGCGACGTTGGAGCAGGCCGTTCAGCGTATGAAGTGGGACACCCACGGCTTCGCGCGACACCAGGGTAACTGGTTCCGGCGCGCCAGGTCTGCGACCCTCATAGATGTCACGGAGGCGGACCCCCTTCCTGAAGCGCGGCGCGTTGTAGCATCTTTCTTGTCCGGCGGAAGTGAGGAAGAAGGTGGCAGCTAAGCCCGGACGGGTACAGCGCCAGTTTTGTCGAGGCATCGGCTGTGGGGTATAATTGACAGAAGTCTCTCAGGCACCAGCCACAAGGACGTGGACCATGAAATTCGCTAAGCGCCTGGATAACCTGCCTCCGTATGTCTTCGCGGGCATGGCTAAGAAGATCGCCGACCTGCGTGCCTCCGGTATCGAGGTCATCAACCTCTCGATGGGCGACCCGGACGTACCCACGCCCGGTTACCTCCTGGATGAACTCTGCGAGGCGGCGCGCAGGCCGGAAAACTCGCGCTACCCAGACTACTTCGGCAAGCTGAAGCTCCGTGAAGCCATCGCAGATTGGTACGGCTCGCGATTCGACGTTCAGCTGGAGCCGCGCACGGAGGTTTTGCCCCTCATCGGCTCGAAGGAGGGTATCGCCAATGTGGCCCTGGCCTTCGTTGACCCTGGAGACCCGGCGCTGGTGCCCGACCCGGCATACCCCGTGTACCGCTTTGGCACGATAATGGCGGATGGCGTGATTTGCCCTCTGCCGCTTCGCGCCGAAAACGGCTGGCTGCCGGACCTGGATGCGTTGGATGCGAACCTCAGCGAGCGCGTCAACGTGGTCTGGCTGAACTATCCAAACAACCCCACGGGGGCCACGGCAGACCTTGAGTTCTTCGAGCGAGCCGTAGCATGGGCGAGAAAGTATGACGTCATAATCGCGCATGATAACCCCTACAGTGAGATTACTTTCGATGGCTATCGCGCACCTTCCATACTGGAGGTGCCTGGCGCCAAAGACGTGGCCGTGGAGTTTAATTCCCTCAGCAAGACATACTCGATGGCGGGCTTGAGAATCGGAATGGTGGTGGGCAACGCGGAGCTAATCAGTGCGCTCGGGCGTATAAAAACGAACATCGACTCGGGCATCTACGGTGCCGTGCAGGATGCGGCCTACGCGGCACTCACGGGCGACCAGTCCTGGATACCCGAGCGCAATGAGATCTACCGCAGGCGGCGGGACAAGCTCTGTAGCGCCCTCGGAGCTATCGGCATCCATCTCGAACCGCCTAAGGCCAGCCTCTACCTCTGGGCTCCGGTGCCGGACGGCTACACCTCCGCGCAGTTCGCTGAATTGATGCTCACGCAGGTCGGCGTTGCGGTTACGTCGGGTGCGAGCTACGGTGAGCAAGGTGAAGGCTGGTTCCGAGTATCGCTCACGGTGTCTGACACAGAGGTCGATGAGGCCGTCACACGGTTCGCCAAGTTACAGTTCTAACGGATAAGCAAATTGTGGCGCTGAATACCAGGCCACAACCAAGAAGGAGAAAACCATCTCAACTCGAACGACAGACACGGGCAGGCCCGTGGAGAAAGCAATCCTCGTCGGCGTAGATACGGGCAAGCAGACGTTGAGCGTGCAGGACTCGCTGGACGAGCTGGAACAGCTTGCAGCCACGGCGGGCGTAGAAGTAGTCGGGCGTATTACGCAAAAGCTCAACGACCCCAATCCCGCGACGCTGGTCGGCAAGGGCAAGGTTGATGAAATCAAGGCGCTCAGAGAGCAGCTTGGTGCCGACGTGGTGCTCTTCGACGAGGAGCTAACTCCCACGCAGCAGCGCAACCTCGAAGAGGTGCTGGCCGCCAAGCTGATAGACCGTACCGGCCTCATCCTCGACATATTTGCTAGGCACGCCCAGACCCGAGAGGGGCGGCTCCAGGTGGAACTGGCCCAGCTTGAGTACCGCCTCCCCAGGCTCACCCGCATGTGGACCCACCTTTCCCGGCAGGCAGCCGGTGGTGTGGGCCTGCGCGGACCCGGTGAGACTCAGCTTGAAGTGGACCGCCGCCGCTCTTCGGAGCGCATCGCCAAGCTGCGCGACGAACTGAAAGACGTCCACGCCCACCGCGAGCTTTACAGGCAGAAGCGGCGGCGTGAGGGCCTGCCCGTGGTGGCCCTGGTGGGCTACACCAACGCGGGCAAGTCCACCCTGCTCAACGCCCTGAGCAAGTCGGAGGTCTACGCCGCGAACGTGCTCTTCGCGACTCTCGATCCGACGACCCGCCTGGTCAAGCTACCCGAAGGGCAAGAGGTGTTGCTTACCGACACGGTGGGTTTCATCCAGCGCCTGCCCACGCAGCTTGTAGCGGCCTTCAGGGCCACGCTGGAAGAGATTCAGGACGCGGATATCCTGTTGCACGTCGTAGACCTCACGCACCCGAATGCAGAGGAGCAGGCGGCCACGGTAGAGCGCGTGTTGCGCGAGCTTGGTATTACCGACAAGCCGATGATCACGGCCCTGAACAAGATCGACCGTCTCTTCCCCGAGCTATCGGGCAACGGCAAATCTAATGGTGCGAACGGGGCACCCGATGGCGGCTTGGACGTTGCCAATATCAGCGCCCGTATCTCTGGCGAGATGGAGCTAGGCCCGAACTTCGTGCCGGTGTCGTCCAGGCTGGCCTGGGGCTTCAACGAGCTACTGGAGCGCATACAACAGACGCTGAGCGACACCCTGGTTGCGGTGCGGGTGCTCATACCCTACAACGAGAGCGAGCTTGTCTCACGCTTCCACGAGAGGGGCATAATCAACACGGAGGAGCACACCGGCACGGGCACGCTCATCGACGGGCGGCTCCCAAAGCGGCTGGTACGCGCCTACAAGCCGTACGAGGACCGCAACGGCCACAACAAGCAGTAGCACCCATCCGGTAAAGCAAGAAAGGGACGGCTAATCACCGTCCCTTACTTCATCCCCATTGTAGTTTGAGCGGCGCTAAGGTGTAGGACTTGCCGCCGCCCCGGGTTGTGTAGCGGTTGGCACCAGAGGGCTAGTCTCGGGCGTGGTGGCATTGGCCGCGCCCGGTTCCTGGGGCGTGATGGTGCCCGTTCCGGAGATTGTGCCCGTCGCCTGCGCGCCCGGTGTAGCCGTGCCGTCGAGGCCGGGAGTCAGGGTGCCCGAAGGCGCGGTTGTTCCTGCGGGTAGCGCCGTGCCGGTAACCGTGCCTGTAGCTGTTATCTCCTGTGTCGGTCCCACGGTGGGCAGCAACGGTGTGGCCGTAGGTAGGGCCTTAGGCGGGCTGGTGAACCAGGAGTGCAACGGCTGAATAATTGCGTTGCTTACCAGGTAGACTTCAGGCTTGTCCGGGGTCTTCACGTAGTAGGCGGAACCGTCAATCGTCGGGTCGCCCACCAGCAGCGTGCGCTTGGTGCTCGCCGCGTCGCTGAATGTCATCGTGGCCGTAATGTCGGGTTGGCTCAAGCCGAACTGGGCAAGGTTGGCCGCGTCGGTAATCGTAGCTGAGGTCTGCAAGCTCTGTAGCTGGTCCGCCAGGCCGCCCACCGCGAAGTTGTCGGCTGTGTCGGAGATAGGTTCCAGGATCGACCAGATGGTAGTCGTAATGTCCTTGGTAATCACCAGCCTCTGGGTGCCGCTTACGGCCTCCAAGCCAATTACCTGGTTCTGGTCCTCCCACACGTACGTCACAGGCACAGGTGTAGGCTCTCCAGGTGTGTTGGCACCCCGGTTACCTCCCAACACAACGGCAAGCCCGCCAAGAACTACCAGCAACACGAGCATGATAATGGTTGTGCGATAACGTTCCATGTTACCTTCGCCTCCACCACATCACCACGCCCGTCAGCGCCACCAGCAACGGCAGACCAAGCACCGTGCCAATGAGCACCAGGTTGCGCTGTCCGGCGTCCAGGGCCACGGTGCGCGGCGTGGACGGGTCTTTCGGCCTGATGGACACAAGTTCGTTGGCCCCGGCCAGGTAGGAGATCGTGTTGCCGAACAGGTCCACGTTGTAGATCGGGATCTGCTGCTGCAAGATGTTGTTGCTTGCGAAGTCACCATCGCCGAAGACTACAATGCGAGTAGCGACCGTGTTGGTATCCGTGACTGCGCCCGAAGCCGGGTCCCCAGGCTCAACCAGGGCGGCGAGCGTCACGGGGCCAGGCAGGTCCGCGCCTTCATCATATGTAGGTTGCGTGGTCCCAGCCAGGGTCGTTTCGAGCCAGCTTAGCGGTGGAGAGCTAACCGTGCGCACCACCGGCCGCACCTGGAAGCCAGCCTTGGGCGTGCCCTCTCTGAAGCCCAGGGAGGCTAAGAAGGCGGTCCGCAGCTTGTTGCGCTCCAGGTCGGTAGTGATATCGGTAGAAGGGTACGTGTCCGGTCCGAGGATACTGGCGTCGGAGGGATCGAGTTGTATGGCCTGGTCGAGCGCCACACCCTGCACCGGCTCCAACCCGTAAGGCGTAAGGAGGTCACGCAGGGGCTTTTGCGCCTCCTCCGACATGGCAGGGTCCATAATGACCAGCAGGTGCCCGCCCGAGTCGAGGTAGCGCTGGATCGTTTGAATCTCCTGTGGCCGTATCGCCTGCTGAGGCTCGACTATTGCCAGCACCGTCACGTCCGAGACGGTGAGCGTCGGAGACGTTACCAGGCTCCATGAGAGCGTCCTATAGTTGTTTTGCTCTAGCGACTCGCGGGCAGTTGAGTAGGCGGCGGCCTCGAAGGCGTTAATGTCCCGCTCCCCGTGCCCCGTAAGAAAGGCCACCGTATTGACAGTGTTCTGCCCCAAGCGCACAATGGCGCTGGTGAAGTCGCGCTCCGTAATGCTATCAGCAATCTCGCGCTTGTCTCCATCAGTGAATACCACAACCCCCTCGCGCGTGATGCCAAAGCCTACGGCGCGGGCGGGCTGAGTGAACGGGTCGATGATCTCGTAGGTCAGCTTGCGATTACGCGTGCTGTACTCGCGAAGCAAGTCCTCAGCCTGTTGTCTAGAAGCCCCGTTCTCCCTGCGGATGAACGCTACCGCCTGCACGTTGCCGGGGCGGCTGTTGAGACTATCGAGCACGCTCACCGTCTGTGGCGACAGCGAGAAGTCGCCGCCCGCCGTCCAGTCGGCCCTCACCGTAGTGATATTCTCCGACAGGAGGTTGATTACCACCGCAATGGCGATGGCGGCTATCGAGGCCACCAGCGCGTTGGTGGTGAGGCGCGTGCTGCGCTTTCCCGCGGCTTCGCCCACAGATTCGGGCGCTGCCAGCACGAAGATGGCAAAACTGACTATGGCCGCGATTATCAGTATGCGCAGCGTCAGGTCCATAGTGCCGAAGTCTAGCGTCAGGCCCTGGAAAGCAGCCCAATAGAAGAGCGCAATTCCCCCGAAGCCCAGCGCCGCGAAACCGGCAAGCGTGGCGATGAGGGCACGTCCAGACTTATTCATGCCCTGTACCTCCTGGCTTCGACTATTTGGACCGTGATGAAGAGCACGGCCCCCGTGAACGAGAGGAAATAAATCACGTCCGTCAGGTCCACGATGCCGCGCACGAACGGATCGTAGCGGTCACCTATGGAAATCTTGGCTAGCACCGCCGCCACGTTTGGCGCGACGTTGCTGGTCAGCACGGTGATGATGAACAGCACCAGCAGTATCGCCAGCGCGATCACCGCCGAGAGAATCTGGTTAGAAGTTAGCGACGAGGCGAACAACCCCACCGACAGGAAGGCCATTCCCAGCAGCAACACGCCAAGGTACCCGCTCCAGATCGGCCCCCAGTCGGGATTGCCCCGGAATAGGGCCAGTATCAGAGGGTAGAGTATCGTCAGGAACATCATCGCCGCGTAGAGGCCCAACGCGCCCAGAAACTTGCCGATTACCACCGACCAGTCCTTAACCGGCGCGGTGAGTAGCAGTTCGAGCGTGCCGGTGCGAGACTCTTCAGCCAGCAGCCTCATGGTGAGCGCGGGAGAGACTAGCAGCAGCAGAATCGGGAGCACACCGAAGACGTTACGCATGCTTGCGTCGCCTGATGTGGCGCTCGCAGTGAAAAACAGTCCGGTGATCACGAGCCAGAAGGCCACTATGATGTAAGCCATCGGCGACACAAAGTAGGAGCGCAACTCCTTGCCGGCCACGTAGAGGGCGTTTCTCATCCTCTTACCCTCCTGCGGGTAACCACGCGCTCCTTATGTTCGGTGGCAACGCCCGCGTCTTCTGCATTCGAACCGTCTATGTCCCCCGCGTCACCCTCGTCGCCGTCGAGACCTTCCTCGTCCTCGTATTCTTCATCGGCGGTGGCTTGCTCGTCCTGCGAGATGACGCTGATGAAAATATCCTCCAGGCTGGGGCGGTAGACTTTCAGTTCGAGTAGCTGGTTGCCGGAGCCTACGACGGCTGAAGCAAGCCCCGCCCGCACGTCCACCCCCGGCGCTCCCACGACCTCGTAGTTGTACGTGCCGGGTGGTAGCGCTTCGGGCGAGGTGTCGGCTGCACCATCCTGTGCCGTGCCAAGCAGCCCGACGGTGCCGACTGACAGGGCACTACGGAGGGCAGTGAGCACGCCGCCCGGCGAACCTGCCACTTCCAGGTGGACCGTCTGCGCCTCATTGGCCGTTGCAGCCAGATGCACTGGGGTATCGAGAGCAACAAGCCGCCCCCGGTTGATGATAACCACCCGGTCGCACACCATGCTCACTTCAGCCAGTATGTGGGTGCTCAAAATGACCGTGTGGTCCCGTCCCAGCTCGCGGATTAGCTCGCGCACTCCCGTAATCTGCACGGGGTCCAGGCCGACGGTCGGCTCGTCTAGAATCAGCACGTCGGGGTTGTGCAGCATCGCCTGGGCCAGCCCCACGCGCTGCCTATAACCACGCGAGAGCGCGCCAATCTGCTTGTGGGCGACGTCGGTGATGTTGAGCCTGTACATGACCTCAGCGATACGCGCCTTGCGCTCGCGTGAGTTGTGGGTGCCCGTAATGCGGGCGCGGAAGTCCAGGTACTCGGTGGGCGTCAGTTCGGTATAAAGGGGTACCGTTTCGGGAAGGTACCCGAGGTGCTTCCGGGCCTCAAGTGACTTGTCCGCCACGTCGAATCCCGCCACCCGCACGCTCCCCGAAGTGGCGGGGATGAAGCCGGTGATGATGCGCATCGTGGTAGTCTTGCCAGCGCCGTTGGGACCGAGAAAGCCAAGGATTTCGCCTCGCTCGACGCTGAACGTTATGTCACGCAGGGCTTGGAAGCTGCCGTAATCTTTAGTCAGGTTTTCCACCTCTATCATGCAGAGATGTCCTCACTTTCAGGCATTATTCAGCCCGATTCTTGACTTCGGGAATGGGGAAGGTTGGCCGCGCAGGATACGCAAGGCAACATCGCATTGTATCTAATGGCTAAGGATGTTGTCAAGGAATAGACTCTAAGTCTCCGATGCGGAGGGCAAAAGAAAAGAGGCAGCCATTCCGACTGCCTCCGCTCTGCTTTGTGCGGCCCTTACCGGCCCGCTGTAATGTAATAGCAGCTCCAGTGGCTCTGCATGCCTATGCTCCAGGCTTTGGCAGTGGCAAATATTTGGGACTTGGCGTCGTAAATGTTGTTGGCCCGGTATGGGTTCCATCTGCCGCCCCAGGTGCCCCTGTGATACTGGAACAGGCCATGATAGAGGCCGCGGGGGCCTACGACGCCAGGTCTGCCGCTCGACTCGCACATCATGACCCGGTACATCTTGTCGATAGTTTGCGGGTACGGGTACATCGCCTTCGCCTCGGCCATCCAGGCCCGGTACTGGGCCAGGCGGTCGGCCGTTGCCGGCTGCGCGCTCGCGGGTGTAGCGGCCGCTGAGAACATAGCAGCCAGCACAAGCACGGCCGCTATTGTGGTCAAGCGCGACCTGCCCGCCGCACCCAACCTTCGGAAAATTCCCTGCATTTAACTTCTTCCTCCTCGCATAGTGCAACGCCATTCGTCTTATACACTTGATAGTGGCTAATCGTATATACCGGAGGCGAAACATAAGAGTCAATGGCAGTGACTCATTTATACTACATTCAGGGGTACGTTTTACGTAATTCAGCGTAAGGAAATACAGGATCTACGTTGTGGCATCTTTGATGCGCTGCGTTAGGCCTGAATACCGGAGTGTGGACGCTGTGTTTTGCACCGCACGCTTTACGGCCTCGGGTGAACCCGCCAAAACAACCAGGTTCCGCGCGCGACTTACGGCCGTGTACATGAGGTTGCGTTGCAGCATCCGCCCTTGCTGTGGCAGCACCGGCATGATGACGGCGGGGTACTCGCTGCCCTGCGCCTTGTGCACCGAAATGGCGTAGGCGTGGGTCAACTCGTCAAGCTCCTGGAATGTATATTCGACCGTCCACTCAGCATCGAAGCTGACCACGACCCGTTCCTCTTCCAGGTCGATCCGCAGGATCCGTCCGAGTTCTCCGTTGGACACCTGCTTCTCGTAATCGTTGACCACCTGCATCACCTTATCGCCCACTCGGTAGATGCGGCCCCCGAAGCGGCGCTCCTCTTTAGTGGCGGCCGGTGGGTTTAGCACCGCTTGCAGGTTCACGTTCAGCGCGTCTACGCCACAGACGCCGCCGTATATGGGAGCCAGCACCTGTATGTCATCCACGGGGTCGAGCTTGAAGTGCTGGGGCAGGCGGCGGGTCGCCAGGTCTACCACCAGTTGAGCGCAGGCGGCGGGGTCGGGCTGCGGGAGGAAGAAGAAGTCCATTATGCCCCTGCCGGTGCGAGGTACGCGGCCCGCATTGATGCGGTGGGCGTTGGAAATAATGGCGCTGCCCTCAGGCTGGCGGAAAATCGTCTCCAGCGTAATTACCGGCACCGTACCGCTCACGATGATGTCCTTGAACACGGACCCGGCACCCACAGGTGGTAATTGGTCGGCGTCTCCCACGAGCAGGAGGTGCGCGCCCACCGGGACCGCGTTGAGGAGCGCGTCAGCCAGGGGCAAGTCCATCATCGAGGCCTCATCCACCACTACCAGGTCGGCCTCTATTGGGGCGCGCACCTGGTAGCTGCCTCCCGGCTTTAGCTCCAGCAGGCGGTGAATAGTGCTTGCCCCGACTCCGGTGGCCTCGGTCAGCCGCTTTGCCGCCCTCCCTGTGGGTGCCGCCAGAGCGACACTGCGCCCCTTGGCTTTCAAGAGCCGTACGATGCCCCTCAACGTCGTAGTCTTGCCCGTACCAGGCCCGCCCGTCACCACGACCACCCTCTGCGAAAGCGTGGCTCGAATCGCCTCCTGCTGCTGCTCGGTGAGATGCACCGTCTCCAGGGTGGAGAGGAAGCGCCACGCCGACTCCCAATCGACGCGCTGAAATGCAGTGAGACGGTCTTCCCCCGCCGCGCAGATCCTTGCCAAGGCCGTGGCAACTGACACTTCGGAGGCGTGCATCTCGGTGAGATAGGCCCTGTCGTGAGGCTCAGTCCCAGTTGCGTCGTCAGCATCAGCGAGCGCCAGGAAACCTGCTTGCCGGAGTTCGGTGAGGTTGGCGCGGACCGTCTCAGTTGAGAGTGCGAGTAGCTGGGAAGCCCCAATCAGAAGGTCGTCGAGGGGCAGATAAACGTGGCCCGAGGAAGCCGCTTCCCTCAACACCTGGGACACGCCCGCGCCTATCCGTGGCAGCGAGTTGGATGCTATTCCCGCCTGCACGCCCAGGGTGTCGGCCACCTGGAACGTGACACCGTACACCTCGGCGGGCAGGCGATACGGTTGCTCGCGTACCACAGTCTCAGCGGCGGTGCCGTACTTGCGAAGTATCCTGGCGGCTAAGGCAATGGGCACGCCTTGGCCCTGCAAGAAGACCATCAAGTCCTTTAACGTGCGCCGCTCCGCCCATGCCTCCGCTATCTGCTGCGCCTTGCGGATTCCCAGGCCGGGCACCTCACCGAGCCGGTGGGGAGCAGTGTCCAGCACCTCCACGGTGTCCAGCCCGAAGGTGTTCACTATGTGCTCGGCAAGCACCGGCCCCACGCCCTTGAGGAGGCCCGAACTCAGGTACTTCTTGAGGGCGGCGGTGGTACCCGGCGCGGCCGTCTGGTACCTGGCGACCTGGAACTGCCTGCCGTACTGGGCGTGCTGCACCCAGTGCCCTTCGACGCGCAGGCCCTCACCCACGTTAACGGCGGGAAGGTGCCCCGCAATCGTTACCAGCTGCTTCTGCCGGGGCACCTTCAGGCGGCCAATCGTGTAGCCGTTCTCTTCGTTTACGTAGGTGATCTTATCAACGACGCCGTCCAGCGTCTCAAGCGTACCTGAGGGCTGGACGGCGATAGCTTCTTGTGATGGTTGGCCCATAGTTAGGCTTTAGAAGGGCAGTTCGTCCTCGTCGTCCATCTCACGCGGCTCGGCTGCCCTGCCCCTGCCGCGACCTCCGCTGGACGCTGCTACCTTCGCCGGGGCGCTCTTCTCAACAGGTTCGGCCCCACGTACGGCTTCCGCGCCGCTCACCGAGTCCAGCATCAGCATGTCCGAGGCCACGATCTCCGTGCGGTATTGCTTCTGGCCGTTGGCTTCGTACGACCGGGTACGGAGCCGCCCCTCGATGTAGACGAGCCTGCCTTTTGCCAGGTGCTCGTTGCAAATCTGCGCCAGGCGGTCCCAGGCTACCACGTTGTGCCAATCGGTCTCGTCCTGCGCGTTGCCTTCCTTGTCGGTCCACTGGCGGTTCGTCGCCAGGGAGAAAGTGGTTACGGGCATGCCGCTGCCAGTGTAGCGCATCTCGGGGTCGGCACCCAAACGTCCGATCAACTGTACTTTGTTCAAACTCCTCGCCATCTCTTCATCTCCTCGTAATCATCTCTAACAACTCTGCGATACTCTTCAATTGTCCGGCTACTAATGCCGCTGTTACCCGGCCCTGGTAGCACCTGTGCGGCCCGTTCGCGGCGTCAGGTCAATAGGCTCCTTGCTACCTCCTCCGCCTGCCACCGGGCGCAACGCGGGGCGGGCCACACCAGAACCCGCACCTTCGCGTGTCGAGGACGCAGGAGTGCGCACTTCCGTAGCTGTACGCGCGGCGGGCCTCTCAGTGAGGCGCTCCGGGGCTACAGGTCGCTGCTCGTGGTGGTTTGCGCGCTCGGCCAGCTTGTCGCGAAGCTCGTTGAGGCGATTGGCGACAATCCGGTGGTGGTGCGCAGTCTCGTACGCCTGCACGTAAGAACCGAGGGCCAGCATGAGCTTAATCATGTCAAGCTCCGGGATACGCATTGTCAGTCGCGCTGTAGGCTCACCGGCGGGGGCCACGCCTCCGGTGTTGGTCTTCTTGCCGGGGCCGTTGCTTATCGTAAGGCGGTAGGGGAAACGGGCGAAGCGACCGCCATCGCCTTCGTCCCACTCAAGCAGGACGGTGCGGCTCTCAATATGGCCGTCTTCGCGCTGGCTGCCGCCGTACTTCTCCCACTTGCCACCCGTCACCGCAAGGAACAGGCGGTTGCACACCAGGTGCGTCAGGAGGCGGGCGTCGTCTTTGTCGAGCCAGGCGCTGGCGTGCCCAGTCTGCCGGTTGGTGGCCTGGTCGTAACCGGCGATCTCGACCTTTACCTTTTCGATGCGCAACGCGTCGTACAGGTTGAGGAAGTTCTTGTTGGTGGCGTAAACGTAAATCTCGGGGGATAACTTCGCACTTCTATCTCGCTCTTCCACTCTATGTACTCCTTTACTCAAACTCACAAAATCTCAAACGATCTCAAAACTCTATGCCGCCTTCTGCTGCTCCTGCGCGTCCTCAACGAAGCCGCACATGCGAAGGCTCTCGATATGCGCGCACCTCATCTGCCCGCACTCGCACTGCAAACCGTTGCGCCCGAAACGCACCCGGACCGGAGCTTCGTCCCCGTTGCGGACGATGTAGCCGTCGCTCGACCCGGTAACGCTTATGCGAGTGAGGACCTTGTTCAGTGCGCGAATGTACGCCGCGTCGCGCATCGGCCCCTCCTCTCTGCTGAACAAATGTTCTACAGTGATTATAGCACGGGGGTTCTATTTAGTCAATAGGTTCGGGGATGCTTTCCGGCCCTATTTTGGCCGCGTTTCGTGCGTACAGAGGCATAAAACAAGAGGCCACACCGCGCGAGCAGCGTGACCTCAGACATCATGAGCTTTGCGGGAAAGTCAGGCGCAGTAGGCCGACTCCAGTTGCTTGATTGCCATGCGCAGGATACGCTCCTGCGGCAGCACGAGAATTGCGTGGGTGAGCGTCCGGTGAGCGTCGTCAGTCTGGCCCGCCGCTATTTGGGCTCTCGAAAGCGCGAGAAACCCGTCCGGC
The DNA here is from genome assembly GCA_036388595.1 of Chloroflexia bacterium. Taxonomy (GTDB): domain Bacteria; phylum Chloroflexota; class Chloroflexia; order QHBQ01; family JADMIH01; genus JADMIH01. The sequence continues at coordinate 15,591 of DASVRN010000116.1, read as the reverse complement.
CCAAGCTGGTGCATGGCAACGATTTCGGCAACGTCCAGGCTGCCACTCATCCGCAGGGCCAGCAGGAACTCCGCCATACTGGAGCCTTGCCGCCCCTCCCATGCGAGAGCGACCGCCTTCGACAGGTGCTGGTGGTAGAGTTGTTCGGGGCTGACCAGCAGGTTTGGCTCCCTGCGCCGCAGGCCGGGGTCGGTGCCGAGCGTCCGGTGTGCAGGGCGCGGCGTCTGAGTGGGCGTACTCGCCGTCCTTTCAGCACTGCGTTTCCGCGAAAGCTGTATTGGCGGCGGTGGCGGGGCGTAAGCGAATGTCGAGCGCCCCGGTAGGTGCCCGGCTATTGCGGCGAAGATTCTTCTGGGGCGAAGGGCCATCAGCCGCAACGCCAGCGCATAGAAAATCACGATGCCCACCAGCCCGGACAGCAAGAAGGCCCACGGTACGTTGTTCGACGTGGCGCTACTTGAACCCACAAGTGAAATGGGCTGGAGGGGGGTCACTTCTTCATCGACGGCCCCAGGAGCGGCGACGACCGCCGGTTGGGACTCCTCTGCCGGGGCTGCGCCTCCACCTCCCGCTAGCTGTGGGGGCAGCATGGAAGGCGTCGTGCCGCCGCTCAAGATCCAATCGGCCACGCCACGCCTGGTTATATCCAACACCTCGGCGCCCGCGTCGGTTGGTGCGGCTGCCAGCTTCGCGAAGCCATAATCGAGCAGGGCAGTGCTGTCCGCGTACCAACGCGGCGCGTTCAGCACCACCGAAATCAAGCGGTGGCCGCCGCGGGTAGCCGAAGTGACCAGGCAGAGGCCGCCCTCGTCAGTCCACCCGGTCTTGATGCCGTCGGCGCCCTCGTAGCGGGTGAGCATCTCGTTCGTATTGAGTAAGTAGTGTCCCGGCGCTTCATAGCTTACCTGCCGTACCACCTCGTTGAAGGTGGGGAAGTGCATAGCGTACCAGGAGAGGCTGGCGAGGTCGTATGCGCTTGAGTAATGGCCCTCCACGTCCAGCCCGTGTGGGTTGACAAAGTGGCTGTTACGAAGGCCCAGTTGCTCCACCCGAGAATTCATTAGGCCGGAGAAGCGTGCGATGGCATCGTCGGCGTTCCCCTCGGCCGGGGTGGTCTTCTCTCCCAGACCGCGCGCCACCACCATAGAAGCATCGTTACCGGACGGCAGCAGCATCCCGTAAATGAGGTCCATCAGCGTCTGCCTCTCGCCGCTGGACAGGCCCATACTCGATTCACCAACCAGGTCGTCGTCCACCACAGTGAAGACGTCGTCCAACTTACCGTATTCCATCGCCAGGATCGCGGTAAGTATCTTGGTGGTGCTGGCTGGGGCAAGCTGGTCGTGCATGGCACGCGCATACAGGATTCGGCCGGAAGGGTACTCCACCACGACGGCCGCGCGGGCGCCGATTTCCGGCTCGGCGAGCGCTTCCTGATACGCTGGCGCGGCACCGGCAACCCGGCTCCACGAACCGAGGAGAAGCAACAGGAGCAGACAAACAGCGCCCATACGCGCCCTGAGATGAATCCGCGAATATGCACCCATACCTGAACCTCGAAGCAAAGTGAAAACTCCGCTGATTAGCTCGTAGAGCTAGCGTGGGCGGAGTATATCAGTTGGGACTTCGATTTATGGGTTTTTCCACATTGTGGATAACTTTGTCAGGATGTGGAAAACTCTGAAGCTTCTAGCCCGGCCAGGATCGATTGGTATATAGGCTCAATGGCCTTTACAAAGTCCACCAGTCGCTCTGCCGTGTCATAGACCCTCCCCGTGTCGAGCGGCCACAGCGGCTGGGTCTCGTAGAGGCGCACCCAGCCCTTATCCCACGGTTCCAGCCACACGCCGCCTCCAAGCTGCACCTGGATGTCTAGCAGGCACTTATCGAACGCTCTATATAGCGCCGAGTTTGTATTCTCGTCCGCCTCCATGTGGAAGCCCACTTCAAGCCGCGCTTCGCGCTCATGCACCCACACTTCATAATGAACGGTCGCGTCAGCCCCACTCCAAAATTTCACTAGCCGACCGCGTGCCTGCACCTGAAAATGAAGCCCTGTTGCGCGCAATCCGGCCTCAGCCTGGGTAGCAACCTGGGTGATAAACTGGCCGGGACGGAGCCGCGGGCCAGCGAACAGGCCCGAGTCCAAGCCCCGGCTCCCAGAGACGGGAGATTCGTTGGCCTCATCCGCGTCTTCGGTTTGACTGAGTGGGAAAGTCACCGGCACACAGCTCCCTTACGCAGTGCGCAGCTTGACCGCTTCCAGCACCGCTACAACGTCTTGAAGTCCCATGTCGGCCAGACGCGACATATAGCGCGTCATGACCGCCGCGCGATGCAGCCCGGTATGGCCCTTACACTGGTCCGGCGTCAGCACGACCTCCGCATCTTGACCCAGGTCAGCTCGCAGCTTCCGTCGCAGCCGGTCCAGTTCCCACCGCTCCCACTCGTCAAAGACATGCTTCCTCAACACCTTTTCTACGGGACCACGGCCCCGGACAGGTGACCGGCTATCGGCGCGCAATCGTGGTGAAGCGTCCAGGCACGGAAGATACAGTTTCGCCCACGCGTTGGCTGCCAGCATCCCCTCATACACGCGGCTTCCGACTAGCGGCACCATTTGCGCCAGTTCGTGCGCCGTGAAGAAGTCTCGTTGCGACAACTCGAGGCTTCCGTCGGAGAGGATATAGTTGGGACAAAGGTCGTCACCGAGTAAACGGCCAATCCGCACCCAGGCAATCAAACCACGCCTGCAAAGCCACACCCGCCCCGCGTCTGAGATTACCAGCAAGTCTATATCGTCGCGGCCATTCACGTTGTCCACCGCGAGCGCGCCCGTTACCGCTACCATGCGCACGAACGGCAGCCGCTTCAGCCACCGCGAATAAATACGAGCGCGCCGCCAGACTCTCTCAGAGTGCAACGCACGTTCGATTCGGACGCCGAACAGGGCTTCCCGCCCCTTCAGGCAATAGTGATCGCCCGCCTTCGACGTGCGAGCAATCAGGTCCGGATCGGTGCGAAGGGCCATGCCAATCTCTAAGGCCGAATACGAGGTGCCGACCTGGTAGCGGTGTATTTCTTCTAGCGACAGGGGAGCATCGAACAGGTCAGCATACACCAGAGCGCCAAGCACCGACGATACCAGGGGCAAGCACCCTTCGCCCGCGCCGCTGAGTGAACGTTCCGCCAGGTTGCTTTCCAGTGTTGTACCCAAAGACAGGCCTCGGAAGCGACAGATAGGTAACCCGATAGCAGAGTCTACTATAACAGGTTACAGAGCCTGTGCGGGTACATCAGCATTGGCGCACGCTCACGATTCTATTTTTGCATTTCCAGGGCCTGCTTGCCAATTAGTCCCAGTTGCACCTCGCTGGGAGTGCCTGCATCGGCGGGGTGCCACTCGAACCTCGCCCGCTCAAAGTATTGCACCGTGTAGACCTTGCCGTCGGCGGGACTGATCTCAGGTAGCTCCTCAGAGATGGGGTAGCCGAAGGAGGCCAGCCCACCCTGCTGGTTCCAGAAGCGGAGGAAAGCTTCCTTGACGCTGTGTCCAGTCTGTGGGAAGTACGCACGCTCCGGCGTCGATTGGAACGGAGTAACTTGCTGGAAGTAGCGGTCCTTTGTGACCCACAGGCCGACGGCCGCAAGCATCACTTCGTCCGTTGTGCCCCCGAACTCCGGGTGATGTTCGAGCACGGCCCGCTCGAAGTACTGCACCGTACGTACCTGGCCGTCGAGCGGGTTCTGCTCGCTCACCTCCTCGGATATCGGGTAGCCCAGCTTCTGAACTCCCCCGTGCATCTCCCAGTACCGCCGGAACGCTCCACCCAGCGTGTGCCCGCTTTCGAGGAAGTATAGACGGTCGTTCGCGCTCGGCCTGGCATTCAGGTCGAAGAGTATGTAGCGCCTGGCGAGTTGCTTGACACTGTAGTTCGCCAGCAGACCGACGTAGTCCGGGTGTTGGCCCAGCCACGTTTGATCCGCGCTCAGCAGATAAGAGGCACCGGCGCGGTGCAGTTGCGCGATTTCTGGGATACTGAAACTTGCTTCGTCCAAAGCCCAACCGGTGCGGCCGCTCGCATAGAACAACTCAGGGGCGTGCGGGCCTACGATCACGATCTGCGACCCCGCGGGGGTTATGGCACTAATCTCCCTCCCGGCCGCCTCAAGCTCTAGAGCATCCGCGCTGGCGTGCGTGGACGCCCAGGCAGCATTCCAGCCCGAAAGTGCCACAAGTCCGATCGCTCCCAGAACGGCAAGGTGCCCGAGACCCATTAGCGAAGCCCGCCTGGCGCGCTCACCCGCCTTTTGCGTGCGTGCGGCCACACTCTTGCCGAGGGCGGGGCGCGCCTGCGGCCGCCCGCTGGGTGCCTCGGCCCGCGTTTCCGGGAGGTCGAGCAGCCAGGCTGTGTGTGGCGAAACGGCGTAGTCAGATACCGGCTCGCGCTGTTGTTCGGTGATCGCGCGCCATACTCGCGCGGGCAGCGACCCGGCCCAGGAGGCCCCGATACCCACCAGCGCGCAGGCAGGCAGGAGGATCGGCAGGAGCACGTCGTCGTGTCGTGCCAGCCGCCCCGCGTCCAGCAGGGCGTGCAACAGTCCCGCCGCCAGCCACACGTTGAAGATGCCCCTTGTGCCCTGTCGGGCGCCGTTCAGCATCCCCGCCACGAGCAGCAGCAGACCCACCACGGTGAGCACGCGCCCTATCGTCATACCCGTAAGTTGCACATACGTGCCGTAGTTGAACAGGTTGGCGATTAGCGCCGCCGCTCCGCCTGCCCCATCGCCGTCTCCAAGGAGCAGCACGTCCACCCTGGAGGAATAGAGCCACCACGCCCCGGCAGCGATCACTAACGTCGCCAGGTACGCGACGACCCTACCTCTATGCGCGGACCTGTGCCAGGCTTCGCTCCACGTAGCCACCGCCGCGCCGGGATTGCGGCGTTGAAGACCAACCTGCAACCTCTCTCCGTCAAGCGATAGGACTAGATAAGCAGCGGGTAAGACCAGGAACAGGCTGCCAGGGTCGAGCAACCCCGCTATTCCGCCGACTGCGAGGGCGGAGAAGAACTTACCGGCCGAACCCTGCGGCGTTGCTTGTGACACGGAGTCCCGCCAACCGAGCACGCTGAGCACCGCAAGTGCCTGCACGGCGATTATCATTGTGGCGGGAGAAAACTGCTGTCCCAGGGTGACGCTCAAGGGCGCGACAGCGAAGAACAGCGTCGCGTACACAGCGGCCAGGGAGCCTGCGGTGCGCCGTACCACCGCGAACAGTGCCAGCGCGGCAATCGCGGAGAAGACGGCCGACAGCGCCCGCCCAACCCACTCCACCGGCACGCCCAGGATCGAGCCGAAGGCCGAAAGCCAGTTGAACAGCGGCAACCCGGCAAGAGGATTGGTTGGGGCAACTCCGCTCCAGGGTGGCGACCCCAGAAGGAAGCCGCCTTGCTCTACCGGGGCCGGCAGTTGTCCCGCCAGGATTTTCGTATACGCCACATGTGTGGCCTGAACGCCGAGCGGGCTATCGAGCGCCGGGGCGGGCAGTGCGACCAGCCGCAACCCCACAGTCGCCAGCACCAGGAGACCGACCGCCGCAATCAAGCGCCCGGACCAGGGCAAAGTTGGTGCCTGGAATCGGCGCGGTGGTGCTTCCTGCGCCTCTACGGGGAGTCTGAGGGGCGTGGAAGGCGTTTTGCCCCGGCCCGAGATGGGGCCACTGATACCCTGCGGGTGCCGGGCGGACCTGCCAATGTACCGGCGGGGCACGGAGCGCGTAGTGCTGTGGTCGTCGCCCGAAACGCGCAGCATGTGCGGCTGGCGCTCGAACGCTACTACGTTGTCGGCATCAAGCTCGTCATAGAGGTCCGGGGGGAACGGCACGGCCTGCGGTGGCGGGCCTTGTCGGACGCTTTCACTCCGTGACAGGCGCGCATACCACCGCTCAGTGAGATTGTGCAGCCTGTGGTCCCCTGGTCCCTGGTCAGACATCGCTCGCTCCGGACTTGTACGCGAGGCGATTGTATCACAGGGGCAGTATGTGGATAACTGCTAGGGTATCGGCTCTAGGGCCGCGTCGAGTACCACGAAGCTCAGTTGGCGCGGGTCGTCACCCTGTCCGAGTTCCCTCGGGCTGTCGGTGCCCTCTGGACTGATGAAGGTAAGGAGGCTGACCCCCTGCGGCAGCCCAAGCGGGCCGATCCTGTAAGGCATCAATCCACCGACCATACCCTCAAATATCACATGGTCTCCGTGCAGAATTTTCAGCGGTTTCGCTCGGCCCAGACTCGCCGCGCGGAACGTAAGAAATGCCTGCTCGGCACGCGGCGCGTCGATGCGAAGCGTACCTTGCTCGTGCAACCAGCGATACGTGCCGTTCGGCCCCACCTCGCGCGGCTCCCAACCCTCCCCCACGCTCATGAAAGGGACGACAGTAGCCGGTGGTGGCACCCGGTAGACTTCCACGTGCTCGTCCTCGTACGTGAGGTTTGCATCTTCGCCCAGGACGTAGTGAATTGCATCCCTGGAAGGTTGTAGGTCCGGTACAGGCTCGACTTTATCGGGCAGCCGCACCTTCTGGAGCACTATGTACCTTGTCTGATACTGCTGGAAGGCAGACAGCCATTCGTCCCGCCCCGACCTGAACATGTCACCTGCCCCATCCACATAAGTCAGTTCCTGGTAGCCTGGCGTGCTCGTTATGAAGGGGTGTGGGAACTCACGGGATATGTAGCCGCCAAAGATGGGCTTGCCATGCGCCGTCTGAAAGTACATGCGATAAGCCCCGTGCCAATAATCGTCCTGCGGCGGTAGATCGAGTATTGAGAAGTCACCCGGTTCGCTCCCTACCTGGTGGTACCAGCGAGGGATGTCGGCCGGTCGTTGCGGGTAAGGGAACGGCGTAAGCTCCACTGTGACCAGCACCAGGAACCCGGCAACAAGCAGCGCGCCCCTGTTGGCAAGTCGCAGGCGAGGCCACCATGTGTTGAGCAAAACGTTCGTGCCGTAGCCCGCGAGCACCGCCAGGCAGAGCGTAAGCGGCATGTCGAACCTGTCGGGGCTGCGACTGATGCTGAGCACCGGCAGCCTCTCGACCAACTGGTACGGCATGACAAGTTGGAAGTTGGGACTGAATAGCCATTGAATCTGGTTGCCGTTGATCTGGAGCACCGGTCCCAGCGCCAGCAGAAAGAACAAGAGCACACAAGCCGCCCAAAACCACTTACCCGGCGGTGCAAGGCCCTTCCTCACCTCAGCATGAGGAAGTGTGTTCTCGTCCGGCGGCGCATCGCGGAGAGGGCCACGTTGTTCCTCCTGCGCTCGCAGCCTGGGCCTCAATGCCCTCGTCGCGAATAAAGCGACACCCGCCAGGAACAGGGCTGAATAAGTGAAATAGACCTCGTAACGGTTGCTGCCATAAGGCCACTCCCGCCGGTTGGTGAAGTACTGCCCCCAAAGGTGCTGGCCCCGTACGGGCTGGAAGAAGGCCATCAAGTCTGCTGAATTGCTGAGTGCGGCATCCCTGGCGGGCTGCATGTAGTTGGTCTGCCGTAGCTCTCTTATGGTCGGTATCAGGATTGGGCTGACAAGCACCAGATAAATGCCCAGGCACACACCTATCCTGACAAGCGGCTCAAGCATCCCCCTCCTGATGCCAGGCGCATCTTGCCTGCGACCCTCCCATAGGTGCCGCGCAACCAGATAGACGCCAAGTAGCCCCGCCAGCATCAGCGCGTACATTGTGTAATACCAGTCCACCAGGGAGACCAGGAACAAGAAAAAGCCCGCCGGGAGCGCCCGCCGCACCAGCCAACGCACTACGTCGGCTCGCGAGGTCCACCCCGAGTCGAAGACTGCCTTCAGCAGGAACAGCACGAAAAACGGCACCCACTCCAGCGAGATGAGTTGCAGCAGGCTGCGCATCGTAGCGATGTGGTAGGCCGAGTAGGCAAACACCACGCTGCCCACGAGCGCCGCCCAGCGATTGCCGCACAGGTAGTGCACCAACAGGTACGCCCCGTACCCGCACATCACGAAGGAGAAGAGCACGATGATGTTGTACGTAGTGGTCAGGGAAAAGACCGACAGCAGCGGCACGGCAAGCAAGCCGTTGAAGATGTTGAGGGTGTGATAGTAGAGGCTGACCGGCGTTGGATACCAGATCATGTCGGTGACGAAGGGGTTGCGGCCCTCGAACAGAGCGTGGCGCACCCACCAGAGGTTCCACAGGTTCTGGTCGCGGTCCTCCAACATCACGCCGGGTACCATCGTACCCGCCCCCGGCAGAAAATTGAGCACGAGGGGCCACGTGAAAACGACCGAGAGTGCGAGGTGCGCGAGCAGAGCGCCCAGGTGCCAGCTATGCCAGCGACACACCCTGGCCCCCGGCTCGACGCGGGCGGAGGGCTGCGTCTCGTTGAGGGTAGCTGCGGTAGATAGTGTAGACAATGTTAGCTTACCGGCTGTACATCATTAGGAAGTAGTGTGCCCATTCCAGCTTAGGGCCGAGTTTGAAGACACCTGTGATTGTAGCAGACGCGACTCCCGCGTGCAAAGCTTGCATTGACTGCCACAAGCTTTCGAAGCGCACTGAGTGCCTGTAACCAACCTGTGTATCCTGTATAATGAGGTGCAGCCCTTGCGATTGTACGGTGCGCTTTTGTAACGTAGCTTCCCCTGGTAGGTTTCATGATACTTCTGTATAACCCTCGGGCCACCGAGTTCAAGTACAGGCTTCCAATATCGGTACTTTCGCTTGCCGCAGTCTTTGAGGGCAGGTACGACTGGCGCATAGTGGATGGCAACACCGATGCGGACGCGGGCAATACCATCCTCGCGTTGCTTGAGCGCGACCCCAGCATCAAGTACCTGCTGGTGACCGTCATGCCCGGTCCGCAACTTACGCATGCCGTGCCCCACACCAGGGCCGTCAAAGCGCGTTTTCCGCACGTGACCACCGTTTGGGGTGGTTACTTTCCTTCCTCCCATGCCGAGGTCGCCTTGTCGGACTCAGCGGTGGACTATGCGGTGCGCTCGCAGGGCGAGAACACCATCCTGGAGTTGCTGGATACGCTGGAGCGCGGCGGCCCTGTTGAGAACATCGACGGCATTTCGTACCGGGACGGCGGCAGGGTCAAGCACAACCGGGCGCGCAAGCTGGCCGACCCCAACGACTTCCCCGTGCTGCCCTATGAGAAGGCGGACGTGCCTAGGTATCTCAAGCATACCATTCTCGGCAGCCGTACCACTTCCTACAGCTCAAGCATCGGCTGCCCTTTCACCTGCTCGTTTTGCTCGGTAACCAAGAGCTACGCCGGACGCTGGATGGCCGAGAAGCCGGAGCGCACCATCGAAACGGTGAGATATTTGCACGACAGGTTCGGCGTCAACGGCCTTGAGTTTCACGACAGCAATTTCTTCACGGCGGAGAAGCGGGTGGCTGCCTTCGCGGAGGGCATCAACGGCCTGGGTATCGGCTGGTGGGGCGAAGGCACCATCGACACCATCATGCGCTACGACGAACGCACATGGGAGTTGATGCGCGATTCCGGCTGCCGGATGATCTTCATGGGTGCCGAGAACGCTTCGGCTACTACCCTGAAGTTCATGAGCAAAGGGCCGCTCACACCGGAGACTACGCTGGCGATGGCGGAAAAGTCGCGGCGCTACGGCATTATCCCTGAGTTCTCCTTCGTCCTCGGGAACCCCCCCGACCCGGAAGCCGACATTGACGAAAACATCGAGTTCATCTACAAGATCAAGCAGATAAACCCGGCCAGCGAAATTATCCTCTACATGTATACGCCCACTCCGGGCGGCGCAATGTACGACGAAGCGGTCAAGATGGGCTTCAAGTACCCTGAGACGCTGGACGAGTGGCTCAGCCCTGAGTGGGCAAGCTTCTCCAGGCGGCGGAACCCGCACACGCCCTGGGTGAAGCAGGAGCACCTGAAGAAGCTCAATAACTTCGAGACGGTGCTGAACGCGCGCTATCCCACGGTGTCCGACCTGAAGATTCTGCCCTGGCACCGCACCGTCCTACAGACCCTCGGAAGCTGGCGTTACAGGCTGCGGCGATATGACAACCCGCTGGAGCTACGGGCCTTCTTCAAGTTCATCTCGTACACACGCCCCGAGCAGGCGGGCCTCTAATGGCGGCACCCTCTACAACAGCTTTCCGCCAGGTCCTCCCAACGACACGCACTACAGCCTGGTAACGACGTGAAACTTGCTGTGGTCATTCCCGGCTTCCAGGCCGATCAAACTGACTGGTGCATCCCGGCATTCACCAATCTTGCCCGTCAACTGTCTCTGCGTAACGAGGTGCATGTATACGCGTTGCGCTATCCTCACCGCAGAGCAGATTACTCGATTGGCACCGTACGTGTTCATGCGCTTGGTGGAGGACAGATTCTCGGCCGCAGAATTCTCGGCATAAGGCTTGGGAAGCTTTGGTCCGACACTCTCAGGAGTATCTCGGTGGAGCATGGTGTCGCGCCGTTCGACGCAGTTGTAGGCGTTTGGGCTACCGAGTCGGGCTGGCTCGCCACGCAGGTTGGCAAGACGCTGGGCGTGCCCTCTCTCGTCCACTTGGCCGGGGGCGAGCTGGTGTACCTGCCATCAATCCGGTACGGGTACCTGGGTCGCGGCCTGGATGGCGTGCTCCTCAACCACACACTTGCACTCGCCGATAGGCTTACCGCCCCCTCGCGGCAGATGCTCAACTTGCTCATGAGTGAGTTCCCCGGCACGGAGCAGAAAGCGGTGAGGTGGCCGCTGGGCGTCGATACGACCCTGTTCAAGGTGCCAAATCGGCCCCGACGCAAGGAAAGTAACTCTTTCACCTTTGTCTGTGTGGGCAGCTTGATACCCGTGAAGTACCAGGCGTGGGTGATTCGCAGCCTTGCTGACTTAAGGCGGCGCAGGCCAGATATCAACGCCAGCCTCACCCTCGTTGGCGACGGACCTCTATTGCCGCACCTGAAGCGTCTGGCAGGCCAGTCCCACCTTAGGGGATATGTCACCTTCCGTGGCAGCGTTCGCCACGACGAACTGGTCTGGGAATACGCGCGGGCTTCAGCGTTCGTGCTAGGTTCCTGGCACGAGGCGCAGTGCATGGCCGCCCTGGAGGCGATGTCGTGTGGCTTACGCTGGATCGGACCTCCCGTAGGTGCCCTCGCGGACATTGCTGCGGACGCGGAGCCGTCCGGCGCTAGGTCCGGCGTGCTCGTGGCCGAGCGAAGTATCTACACCCTCTCGCGGGCGATGGAACTACTTGCGAGCCTCCCCGAACGCGAACACGAGACGTGGAGTGCGAACGCCGCAGCCACCGTGAGACGCAACTACGACCTCAGCACGCAGACGGCGCGGCTGGAGGGACTACTCGCGCGGTTGACGCAACTCTACCGGGGCTGATACAATCGGCCATACGTGCCGTAGCTGCCTTAGCTGTAACTTGCCACGTATTGTATCGCAGTGCGCACCACGACCTACGCGCGGTGTCGCGCCACGGCATCTGAAGGGTAGGGTAAATGACCACCGTTCTCCTGGGCCAGTCATACTACATGCGCTTTGACCCCAAGGAATGGGAAGGCAAAAGGCCGTACCCCCCTCTGGGCACGCTCTACGCTGCTTCTTATCTCCGAGAACGCGGCTACGACGTTCGCCTCTTTGACTCAATGCTTGCGGAGTCGGAGGAAGAATGGGCGACCGCCCTGGACCGCCACAAACCCCAGTTCGCGGTCATCTACGAAGACAGTTTCAACTATCTATCCAAGATGTGCCTTTCGCGCATGCGCGAGGCCGCCTTCACCATGATCTCAGCCGCGAAGGCGCGAGGCATCCCCGTCCTGGTCTCCGGCTCCGACGCTACCGACCACCGCGACAAATATTTCGCCCGCGGCACGGACGGCATTATCATCGGTGAGGGTGAGATCACGCTCGCTGAGACACTGGACGCGCTCACGGGGCCTTCAAGCCACAGCCTTGAAGATATTCACGGGCTGGCGCTCCCCAATCGGCCGGAACCTGCCAAACGAGGGTTCATCAAGGACCTGGACGCGCTGCCATTCCCGGCATGGGACCTCGTAGACGTGGAGCGGTACCGGGCAGTCTGGCTCAGCCAGCACGGCTACTACTCCATGAACATGGTGACCACTCGTGGCTGCCCCTACCACTGCAACTGGTGCGCGAAGCCCGTCTACGGCCAGAGGTACAACGTGCGCTCGCCCGAAAGCGTGGCCGCGGAGTTGCGCTGGCTGAAGGACCACTTCGCCCCCGACCATATCTGGTTTGCCGACGACATCTTCGGCCTCAAGCCAGGTTGGATAGAGCGGTTCGCCAACGAAATAAACCGTCTGGATGCGAAAATACCTTTCAAATGTCTGCTCCGTGTCGATCTGATAAAGCCGGGCATACCGGACGCCCTCAAGCGCGCCGGGTGCGGAATCGTGTGGGTGGGGGCGGAGTCGGGTTCGCAGAAGATACTCGACGCGATGGACAAGGGGACCAAGGTGGAGCAGATATATGCGGCCGCGAGAGACCTGCACGCCCACGGCGTCAAAATCGCGTTTTTTCTCCAGTTCGGCTATCCGGGCGAGGACAGGCAGGACATCGAGGCCACTCTGCGCATGGTCAGAGAGTGCCAGCCGGACGATATCGGCATGTCCGTTTCTTACCCGCTGCCCGGCACCAAGTTCTACGACAACGTGCGCGCGCAGCTTGGCGAGAAGCAAAACTGGCTCGACTCCGGCGACTTCGAGATGATGTACACCGGCCCATACTCGACGGCCTTCTACAGAAAGTTGCACACTGTTCTGCACAAGGAATACAGGGCCAGCAAGACGTGGCGGTCGCTCAGGCAGGGAAACGGGGCACAGACCACCGGCTCGCGAGCGCGGGCGGCTGCCTCCATGCTCTACAACCTCGCGACCTTGCCTATTGAGCGACGCAAGCTGAATATACTCGCAAGAAGCTCAAACCCGGCACCTTTGTCGCTGCCCCGGATACTGACTCCGGAAGCGGCTGCCACTCCTTCCGCCCAGACCGAGTAAGCAATGACTTCATTGGCGCGCCACAAGGTGATATTGTACAACCCGAAAGCCGTCTTCTGGACCATGCCGCTGGCACTGCTCGCGGTAGGCTCGGCCCTGGACTCGGCGCGCTATGAAGTCAAGATCATCGACGGCAGGCTCGAAGCCGATCCGATTGGGGCCGTGCTTAGGGAGGCCAAAGGGGCGATCTGCCTCGGTATCAGCGTGCTCACCGGCGAACCGCTGCGTGACGCGTTGGAGGTAAGCCGTAGAGCCAAGCGGGAGTTCCCCAACTTGCCTGTCGTGTGGGGTGGCTGGCACCCGTCGCTGTTCCCTGCCGAGTGCCTGGCCGAGCCTAGCGTGGACGTTGCGGTCAGCGGGCAGGGTGAAGCCACATTCTCCGAACTGGTGGAGCGCTTCGCCACGTCCTCGGACTTGAGCGGAGTACGAGGTGTCACCTGGCGCGGCCCCGAAGGCAACATCCTGACGAACGCACCACGCCCGACGGCTGATATCAATCTCTTCCCCAGCCACAACTACGACCTGATTGACGTCGAAGCGTACTACAGGCACAAGGGGAAGCGGCAGCTTGATTATATCTCCTCGGTGGGTTGCCGGTTCCGCTGCGCCTTCTGCGCCGACCCGTACGTGTATAACCGCAGTTGGTACGGATTGGGTGCCCCCCGTATTGCTGGCGAGTTAGGAGAGTTGTCTCGAAAGTACCCTTTCGAGGAGGTCGCTTTCCAGGACGAGACCTTCTTCACCCGCCGCGAGCGCGTGGAGGAGATTTGCCACGCTATTTTAGCTGCCGGTCTCCGCTTTTCGTGGACGGGCACAATGCGCGCTGACCAGGGCCACAGGCTCCCGGATGAGACGCTGGCGCTGTGCAGGAGGGCGGGACTGCGCCGCGCGATGATAGGTGTGGAGGCAGGCACCGACGAAATGCTCAAGCGCATCAAGAAAGATATCACGGTCGCGCAGGTCTTCACCACGGCCGAAAAGCTTGTCCGCCACCGCATAGGGGCTATCTGGAACTTCATCGTTGGCTTCCCCGACGAGCCGGAGGAGAGCTTTGAGGCCACGCTCGACATCGCAAAGCGCCTGAGAGCAATGAGCCGGGACTTCGAGGCCGCAGTCTTCTTTTACAAGCCCTACCCCGGCAACGAGCTAGCCGACCAGGTACGCGCCTCTAATTATGCCTTCCCATGCTCTCTTGAGGAGTGGGCGGACTTTGACTATGTCGGTTCGGCCGGGCCGTGGGTGAGCAGGGAGAAGTTCCAGCGTGTGGAGCGATTCAAGTTCTACCAGAAGTACGCGTTCGGGCGTCACAGCCATCCGCTGACGCTGCCGTTGCAAGCTGTGGCACGGTGGAGGGTAGACAGGAATTTCTACAGGTTCCCAATCGAGCAGAAGGTGGTCGAGGCACTTCACCCCGCGCCAAGGCTGTCGTAAAACAGCAAGCACTCACGATGGATATACTCCTCACGCACGGCTACTATCTCTTTGAAGACCCTCACGAGTTGAAGGTGATGAAGCCCTACCCGACGCTCGGCCTCCTCTACATCTCCTCTCACCTGAAGAGCAAGGGGTTCGCGGTCGGACTCTTCGATACGACCTTCTCCAACCCGGAAGCCTGGAAAGCCTATCTCGCCAGTCGGCGACCTCCCATCGTCGGCATCTACACCAACCTGATGACCAAGTTGAACGTGCTGCCGATGATCCAGGACTGCAAGGCGATTGGGGCGACTGTCGTGGTCGGCGGGCCGGAGCCGCCACACTACGCCGACCAGTTCCTAGATGCCGGAGCGGATGTGGTGGTCCTTGGCGAGGGCGAGCACACTCTGGAGGCCCTTATACCGGAGCTTGCCGCGCGCGGACCGCACCGCCTACACGCGCTACAGGGGATCGTTTTCAGGGATGAAGCCGGACACACCGTGCGCACTGCCTCCAGGCCCCTCATCAAAGACCTCGACGGACAGCCCTTCCCCGACCGTGAAGCTATAGACATGGAGCGGTACCTTGGCACCTGGAAGGAGCACCACGGCCGCAGTTCCATCTCTCTGATTACCGCCAGGGGCTGTCCCTATACGTGCCGGTGGTGCAGCCACACGGTATTCGGCAATACCCATCGCAGGCGCTCCCCGGAAAACGTGGTTGCCGAACTAGAATTGATAATCGACAGGTACACGCCCGACCAACTCTGGTACGCGGACGACGTGCTTACCATCCACCGGGGATGGACACTAAGATTCGCGGCCCTGCTCAAGCAGCGTGGTATCAAGATACCCTTCGAGTGCATATCACGCGCGGACCGCCTGGACGCTGAGGTCGTGGCGGCGCTCACCGAGATGGGCTGCTCCAGGCTGTGGATTGGGGCCGAGAGCGGCAGCCAGCGGGTGCTTGACGCTATGGACCGTAAGACCCGCATCGAGGACGTGCAGCGCAAGACGCACATGCTCAAGAACGCAGGCATCGAGACGGGCATGTTCATCATGATGGGCTACGAGGGCGAGGAAATCGCAGATATAGAGGCCACCGTGGACCACCTGAAGAAAAG
>DASVRN010000115.1:0-12283 GCA_036388595.1 Chloroflexia bacterium | reverse complement strand
CTATCGGCGTGCTACCTGTAAGCCTCACCTCCCCTGGCATCACGTTAGCAATCGTCCTTGGCCTACTGGGCATCATAGTGACGAGTGTGGCGGCTTTCCGCGCTGGAGACACTACGCGTGCGAGTTGGACGCTATTACTGGTGGCGACGTTGAGCGGCACGGTCTGGTGGTTTGGCGGGTCGGGGAGGCCCGAGGGCACCGCGCCAGGGGGGCCGCTTGGGTTGTGGCCGGTGGACGCCGCCGGCGTGCTGTTCTGGGCGTCCGGTCTTGGGTTGTGCGTGGTGCTAGGCTCTGATAGACACGCCGGGCACATTACGCGAGTGTCCCTGGCCGCGATTGCGCTCATCGGTGTGATAGTCGCCCAAAGCGCCGTCACCATCTCTGGGCTGTGGGCCACGCACCTGATTGTTGTGCTGCCACTTCCTTATATAATAATCGCGGCTTTCCTCGTGCGCGGCGGCGGGTGGGTGGCCGAGCGCGCTGTACCCGTAATCCCCAGCTTCAAGAAGGTGGCCCGACTTCTACCCGCGATCATCGTCGTGGGCGCGATCATGGTGGCCGACCTGATAGTGGACTACTCTTACCACCGCGACCTCGCGCTTGGTGGCGGGCGCTCGACCTTCTCGGACGCAGTGTACAGTCTCTCTAGCTACCTCGACGGCCTGGAACCCGACCCCAAGGTGGTGGCGATGGACTGGGGCTTTAAGCGGCCCGTGCAGTTGCTGACGGGGGAGCGGGTAAACCCGGTGGAGGCATACGGCTACTCGGCGGAACCGACGCCGGAGTTCTACGCGGGGCTTCGGGAACTACTGCGAGACCCCAACACCATTTACCTGTTCCACGACCCGACCGAGACCGCCTACCCCCGGTTCGAGCAGTTCGTGAGTGAGGCAGAGGCCGCCGGGAAGACGGTTACCCTGGAACGGACCTTCAGCACCCGCGATGGTGCCATCGTGCACCGTCTCTACACCGCAAAGTAGGCCCAATATTGCCGCCTGTTCCTGCCCAAAGGTGCTATTGACTAAGCAGGGCCTTTGTGATAATGTTATGCTAGAGAGGCGAACATTCGTCTCGGTTTCCTATTCTCAAGATTTAGCTAAGGAGCAAACACATCAGCAGGGATTTTCGTATTAACGAGCGCATCAGGGCACGCGAGGTGCGTTTGATTGGGGAGGACGGAGAGAACGCCCTCATGTTTGTGCGTGACGCATTGGCCCTCGCTCGGCAGCGGGGTATGGACCTGGTGGAAGTGGCCCCCAACGAGGTGCCCCCGGTCGTTAAGATGATGGACTACGGGCGGTTCCGCTACGAGCAGACCAAGAAGGAACGCGACGCCCGCAAGACCCAGAAGCAAGTGGTGCTCAAGGAAGTCCGCCTCAGCCCCAAGATTGACGACCACGATATTGACACCAAGGCGCGAATGGCGAAGCGCTTCCTCGAAGACGGCGACAAGGTGAAGCTAACGGTACGCTTCCGTGGCCGCGAGCTTGCCCACCCGGAGATCGGTCGCGACGTGCTGGAGCAGGTCCGCCAGATGCTGGGTGAGAACGTAGTGGTGGAACTTGCACCTAAGATGGACGGCAAGGCGATGACGATGGTGGTTTCCGCCAAGCCGGGCAAGCCCGCGCCGAAGCCCCGCCCCGCCGCGCCTCCCGCCCAGGCACAAGGCCAGGCCCCGGCAGGACCCGCACCCACCGGACCCGCTCCCGCAGGACCAACGCCGGCTAGCCCGGTACCGGCCGGTCCGACCCCCAACGGCGCTGCCCCCGCTGCACCGGCGGAAGTACCCGTACCGGTGGGCGCGAACAGCACCACATAGGCATTTACAACTTACGAGCTATTGCGTAGAAGGAGCGTCCATAGACGCTCCTTCTTTGCGTCGTACTCCCCTAAGCCCCAAAGTAGCCCCCGCCAATACTCCGAAATGCCGACGCACAGAGACGTAGAAGCGCATACAATAGGGGCATAATACAAACCGGACCTATATAGCCAAACCAGCATAAACAAACCTGTCTTTAGCAAAACCTGGCGTCTACATAAAAACCGGCATTTGAAACGGAGCAAAGAGATGGAATATCTTCTCATCATGGGGGCGCTGGTCGTCGTTGACCTGCTGGCTCTCCGCTACGGAGCAGACAGCCGGGACCTGGTCTTACGAGACCCAAAGACGCTAGGCTTACCCCGCTAATAACCCTCACAACGACTGCCCGGACATCCGCAATGGACCGTCCGGGCAGTTTGCTTTCACCTCCTCCGGTATCTCGCACGACCGGGCCACAGAGCAAGGCCATGTGCCCGATGGAACCCGGTGTGCCGATCCGGTGTACAACCAGTGATACGCGATCTCCGAAGGAGGGCCGCATGCACAATCCGCGTTATGTTTGGGTGGCCGGCATTCTCCTGCTGCTCGGTGCGGCCGTCCCAATCCTGGCGAACGTAGCGGGACCAGGGCAGGCAGTAGAGGTAGCAGGTCTAGCCCCGACGGCACCTACAAGCACCCTGGTTGCTAAAGGTACCGTGGCTGAAGTTGCAAAGAAATTTGATGCGCTGGCACCGACCGCCGTACCCACACTGGACCGCGAGACTTGCGCCGTGACGCAGCCGCCTGAAACCCCGTTCATGGCTCCAGCGCCCTATCACGCGTCCGCACCCTGGGCGGGCACGTTCTGGTACGGCACAAGTCGCCTATGGACCGTACTCCCAGGTGAGGGTATGTGGTCTGGGCTGCCCCTCAACGGGGACGGCTACACACAAAAGGTATTCTGGTGGCGAGAAGGATATTCCTGGAAGGAGGACCCCACGCCGCCACTCACCGTAACGGGCCATCGCCTCGATGCGCCCGCGCCGCCGCTCCACTCACGCGAGGCGACCAATGCGTTTGCCGACGACATTGGTTCAGCCATGTTGGTCGGAGTAAACTTTCCGACGCCCGGCTGCTGGGAGATCAGAGGCAAACTGCACGACCAGGAACTTAGCTTTGTTGTGTGGGTGCAACCCTAGCCTGAAGCTTTTGGAGTAGTCTAGGTCGCCGGACGAAACCCACCTAGGACCAAAGTCTCAACCAAAGCACCCCTAAGTACTCATCCGCCTGAGCGCCTCCTTTGCTACACTGTAGTCGAAGCAGAAAATGAAACTGCGCAGACTGAAGAAAGGAGGCCGCAGATGTTCGAGATAATGTTAGTGGTAATCGCGTTGGTGGCGTTCGACCTGTTCACGGCCTCCATGCGCAGCGCACGACCGCACTAAGCACGCGGCAAAGCAACAGGTGTAATGGTGGAGGGGTACCCGCTCATGTGGGTACCCCTTCGCTGTGCATACAACGGCATGTTGGTATGTTGGTGTGTTGGCGAGTACGTCCGTTACAGGACGATGTTCACCAGCCGCCCCGGCACGTAGCGCACCTGCCGGGGCGTGCTACCGTCCAGGAACTGCTGGACCTTGGGGCTTGCCAGGGCCAGTGTCGTTGCCTCGTCCTCCGATACGTCGGCGGGCACTTCGATCCGGTCGCGCAGCTTGCCGTTCACCTGGATTACCAGCGTGATAACGTCCGCCGCCGCCAACTCCTCGTTGAACTGAGGCCACGCCTGCACGTGGACGCTGCCCTGTCCTCCCGAACGATGCCACAGCTCCTCCGCGATGTGCGGCGACATCGGTGCCATCAACAGCAGCAGGTTCGTGGCCGCTATCGAGTAGGCCGCCGTTTCTGGACCGTGGGCCTCGCGGTAGCTCTGCATCGCGTTCGACAACTCCATAATGGCGCTCACCGACGTGTTGAAGTGAAACCTCTCCATGTCGTTGGTCACCTTCTGGATCGTCAGGTGCACCTTACGCAACAGGTCGCGGTCGGAAGACGAGTAGTCTCCAATCGCCCGCTCCGCTCCGTTCTCGTCCACAACCGTGACGTTGCCCTCGAACAGCCTCCACACTCGGTTCAGGAAGCGGAACATGCCATCGACGCCCTTGTCGCTCCATTCGGCGTCCTCGTCGGGGGGGCCAATGAACAGGCTGAACAGGCGGGCCGTGTCCGCGCCTTTGGTCTCGACCATCACGTCCACCGGCACCACGTTGCCCTTGCTCTTGGACATCTTGGCCCCGTCCTTGGTAATCATGCCCTGCGTGAACAGCCGCCGGAACGGTTCCTGGGCGTTCACCAGGCCCGCGTCGGCCACTACCTTGGTCAGGAAGCGCGAGTACATCAGGTGCAGGATCGCATGCTCCACGCCGCCGGTGTACTGGTCCACCGGCATCCAGTAGTTAGCCAGGTCGGGCGAGAAGGCTCGCTCTTCGTTTCGCGGGTCGCAGAAGCGCAGGAAGTACCACGATGAATCGACAAAGGTATCCATCGTGTCCGTCTCGCGCTTTGCGGGGCCGCCACACTGCGGGCACTTGGTATTGACAAAGCTCTCCATGCGCGCCAGTGGCGACTCGCCGCCCGGCCTGAACTCCACGTCCAGCGGCAGCACCACGGGCAGCATCTCTTCCGGCACCAGCACCTCGCCACACTTGTCGCAGTAAACAATGGGTATGGGCGCGCCCCAGTACCGCTGCCGAGAGATCAGCCAGTCGCGCAGCCGGTAGGTTGTGGTCGCCCGCCCCTTGCCCTCGGCCTCCAGCAGCTGGATAATGGCCTGCTTCGCGTCCTGCGGGGCCATGCCATCCAGCGGCCCTGAGTTCACCATCGTACCCGCGTAGCTAGTGTAGACAGGCACGTCGTGGCCCTGCTTGTACACAGGTGCGACGGAGGGATCGGTGTTATCCTGGCCGGCGTTCGCCGCTCGTTCGGCGGGTGGCTCCACAACTGATACGATTGGCAGTCCGTACTTCAAGGCGAAGTCGTAGTCACGTTCGTCTCCGCCGGGCACCGCCTGTATCGCGCCCGTGCCGTAAGTCACCAGCACGTAGTCGGCTATCCAGACCGGGATGCGGGTGCCCGTCATCGGGTTGACGGCGTAGGCCCCGGTATGGACGCCGGTCTTCTCCTTGTCGGTGGACAGGCGCTCGATATCGGTCTGCTTCCTTGCCTGCTCTACGTAGGCGCGCACAGCCTCCCGCTGTTCGGGCGTGGTGATTTCCTCCACCAGTGGGTGTTCGGGGGCCAGCACCAGGAAGGTGGCACCGAAGATCGTGTCGGGCCGCGTGGTGAAAGTGCGGATTACCGCTTCATGCCGCTCGACCTGGAACTCCAACTCAGCCCCGGTCGAGCGTCCTATCCAGTTGCGCTGCATGGTGCGCACGCGGTCGGGCCACTCGTCCAGCGCGTCCAGGTCGTCCAGCAGGCGGTCGGCATACTCGGTGATGCGGAAGAACCACTGCACCAGGTCCCTCTTGATGACCTCCGCGCCGCAACGCTCGCATCGGCCATCTACCACCTGCTCGTTCGCCAGCACCGTCTGGTCGTTAGGGCACCAGTTGGCCGCCGCCTTCTTCCGGTAGGCCAGCCCGCGCCGGTACAGCAGCAAGAACATCCACTGGGTCCATTTGTAATAGTCGGGGTCCATAGAAGCCACTTCGCGGTCCCAGTCGTATACCAGGCCCATCTTGTACAGTTGGTCCTTCATACGTGCGATGTTTTCGGGCGTGCGCGCAGCCGGGTGCACGCCATCCTTGATGGCCGCGTTTTCGGCGGGCAGGCCGAACGAGTCCCAGCCCATAGGGTTCATCACGTTGTAGCCGCGCATCGCCTGGTAGCGGGCGATAACGTCACCAATCGTGTAATTGCGCATGTGGCCCATGTGCAAATCACCCGATGGGTACGGGAACATCACTAGCGAGTAGAACTTCGGCTTGTCCTCCCGCGTTTGCACGAAATATACCTTCTCGTCATGCCACAACTTCTGCCACTTCGGCTCGATAGCCTGCGGCCTGTATCTATCGTCTCTCTCCACTTACTCACCTCCTTGAGGAATTTGGGAATTGGGATTTCGGCTTTCGGATTTAGTTGATATCCAAGCCAATCCGAAATCCGAATTCCCAATTCCCAAATCAAAAAGCCCTCCGTCCACTAGGGACGAAAGGCCTACCTTCCGCGTTACCACCCCGATTGGCACCCGGCGCAAGCATGCTCGCGGCGGCTACCCACTCAAGCGCGCTGTATCGGGCGCAACCCGGCACGCGCTGAGGGCCTGAGCCGTTCACGGTGCTGCTCCACGGCGAGTTCGGCGTTTACCTTACGGCGTCCAACGCAGGCTTGCACCTATCCCTGCTCGCTGTATATGGACCTGCCTACTACTCCGCATCCACGCGATAGTATATGTATCCGTCCCATTATAGCGAGTGCGACGTGCGGCTGTCAATCCTACCGTCGACCGGTAAGGTGCTAGTGCTGTGGTCGGTAAGTCGCTGTACGGCGATTTGATAGCAATGGCGGCTTTGGTGTACTCTGCCTGCATGTCAACTACCGCGGCGTCGGGCAATGCGTTGCCTCCGGCTGATAGACGCAACCTCACCAGCAGGCGCGAGCTGTTCTTCCTCGCAGCAATGGTCTTCGGAGCGCTTGCATTGCGGCTCTTCAACCTGGGGAACTTCCCCGACAATTTCAACCCCGACGAAGCCGACAACTTCCAGGATGCGATGCAGATATTGTATGGCCCACCAAAGGTGAACGGCTTCTTCGGCTTCGACTGGAAGCCGCAGCCCGCCTTCAGCGTCTACATGATGAGTGGGTTCGTGTCGGTGTTCGGGGCGACGGTCACGGCTATGCGCCTACCCAGCGCGCTGCTCAGTTGCCTGGCGCTGGTACCTTTTTTTCTGCTCCTCAGACGCCAGTTCTCCCTTGTCGCCACCTCGCTGGCTACGGTACTGCTGGCAACCAGCCTATGGTACCTCAACTTCTCTCGCAGCGCCTGGGAGAACGTGCACGTGGCCTTTTACATGCTGGCCGCTATGTTCTTCCTGGCGCTGGCGATGGACCGGGTGAAGGACGGCGCTCGACAATGGCGGGGCTGGCTCTACTTTGCGGCTTCGGGCCTGTTCTGCGCGCTAGGACTCTATGGCTACTTCGCGGGCCGGGCGATACTGCTCGCGGTGGCGGTGTATTTCCCCGTAGCGGCCTGGTTCTACCGCAAGCAATGGAAGGTGATACTCGCGGGGTTTTTGCTGTTGGGCAGTGTAGCGGTGCTGCTGTTTCTGCCGCAACTGCTGTTCATTGCGCAGAACTGGGACGTATTTAACGCTCGCAGCAGCATGATATTCATACCAAACACTCCACGATTTGCTGCAAGCCCCCTAGGTACGCTCTGGGACCAGGTGAGCCGCAACGCGCTCGGACCCTGGATCGGGAGCGTAAACATGACCGGGCGCTACACCCCCTACGGAGAGCCACAACTCGACGTTGTAACAGGGGCGCTGGTGCTAGCGGGCTTGGCGTTGAGTCTGCTTTGGTCTAGAGTACGCAAGCGGCCTGAGACGTGGCTCTGGTGGATTATGCTCCTGGTGTCGTGGACGCTGACGCAGGTGCTCACGACCAGGACCCCGGATGGGGCGAGAGGCGTAGGCTGGCTTCCCACGCTCTTTTTCTTCGCCGCCTGCGCGATTGAAGGGCTCCTGGTGCTTGTCGGTCGCCTGCCAATTCCTTTGCAGCGGCAGATAGCGGTGGCGGGCCTGGCGGTTGGAGCGCTGTTGGTCTCCTTCGGCAATGTAGCGCATTATGTCGAGTGGCAGGCCTCGCCCAACACCCATTTTTACCGCCAGCCGTGGATCGAGACCGACCGCTTCGCCTACTTTGCCGCCGAGGTGAAGCGACGCACGCAGGCAAATGCCACCCGGCTGAGCTGGGGCGAGTGGCAGGAGATAAAGCCTCTCCGTAGCGACAATCCGGGCTTCGGGAAGCCCCCGGCGAGGCGCACGGAGCTAAAGCGTTGGGACCTGGGCGTTGAGCCGGGAGAACCCCTGGGTATAGCCTACCTGAACGGCAAGGTCTACATGGCAGACTACCAGGCGCAGTCTTTTGGCGCGCTCGACACCTCCACCGGCGTGTACACGGGCATCGAGGCGAGTACCGCTTCGGGCCGCATAAGCTACGCACACCCCGGCGATGTGGCGGTTGGCCCGGACAACCTGCTGTACTTGCTGAACAACGGCCCAGGCGACCAGGCACTTTTGGTCATGCGAGAGGATGGGCGGGTCGTACGGCAGGTCGCGCTTGGCGACAAGAGTGACGTAGCGATAGGCCTAGACGTAGCGCGGGATGGCTCGATTTACGTAGCCGATAAGGTTGGCGGGAGGCTGCTCAAGTATGGCCCCGAGGGAGGCGAGCCACTGGTGAGTTTTCAGCCGCCCAACAGGTTCAACAACGTCTCCGACGTAATGGTGGACCCTAAGGGCACCTTCTACGCTGCTGACACCAGCAACCAGTTGGTCCACCAGTTCGACCCTGAAGGCCGTTTCATGCGTAGCATAGACGTGGAGTGCCCGCCGATGTATATGGCGAGCAATGACAACTGGCTGGAAGTCAGTTGCAACCGGCAGGTGATGTCCATCAACGAGGGAGAGGGATATGCGGTCCGCACCCGCACGGTTGGTGGCACGCCGCTGTTAGTTGCGCCAACCGGGTTGGCGTATGGGCCGGACGGCACTTTGTACGTACGAGATGGCAAGCAGCTTATTGCTTACCGTATCGAGCACTAACAGCGTGCCGGAGCGCGCGGGATTGGGAGTGCCCGAAACGAGGCGAACAGCCGTGGGTGCATATTCATGTCCCGCACGCTACATTTATGTGGTATAGTTGTACTCAATATTGAGAAGTACAATCTGCTTACCAGAACATCCCCAGGGTCCTGGAAACGTCCCAGCCTCCAGCCTTGCGAGCTACCGGTCAGAGCACAAACTCTATTCCGAAGCTCGGTATTTGGCTGACCATCGCACTCAGGAGCAGGCAGCACAATGAGGTCCTCCACGAAGAAAAGCTCAAGCAGTACGGTGCCGGGTGCCGAGGCTGAGAACCGCGAGCGCCTCCAGGAGAGCGTCGAGATTGCGGATGCCAGGATCAGGACCCTTCTTGAGAGCTTTGCCGACGCCTTCTACGCCGTAGACAGCGACTGGCGCTTTGTCTACCTCAACCCCAAAGCGGAAGAGCTACTGCAACGCTCCAGGCTCGACCTCATAGGCAAAAACGTCTGGGCCGAATTCCCCGAAGCTGTCGACACTCCTCTCTACGCCGAGTTCCAGCGCGCAATCCGCAGCAAGCAACCCGTTCGAACTGAAGCCTATTACGCGCCCTTTGCCGCCTGGTTTGAGGCTTACGCCTACCCCTCAGAGGCCGGGCTGTCCGTCTACCTGCACGACGTGACGGAACGCAAGCAGGCGGCCGAGGCATTGCGCGCCAGCGAAGGGCGGTTCCGCGCGGTGTGGGAGGCGTCGGCTGACGGGATGGCCCTGTCGGACCCGGACGGCACGGTCATCGCCGTAAACCGTGCCTACGTGGAGTTGTATGGCTACCCCGAAGAAGAGGTGGTCGGGCAGAACTTCGCGGTCATATTTCCCGAGGAAGGTCGCGAGTGGGCTAACAACCTGTACCGGGAGACGTTCAACGATCCAGCCAAACCCCCGACTTTCGAATCTGTTATACGCCGCAAGGATGGCACTCAGCGTGTAGTCGAGTCGAGGGTAGACTTTGTTGAAAAAGACGGGCAAAGAGTGGCAATGCTCTCCAGCATCCGCGATATCACGGAGCGCATCCGGCATGAAGAAGCCTTGCGGGAGAGCGAAGAGCGCTTCAGGCAGACCTTTGACGGCGCGCCCATCGGGCTGGCCCTGGTGGGACTTGACTTCAAGCCGTTCCGGGCAAATGCCGCCCTCTGTAAGTTCCTGGGCTACAGCGAGGAGGAACTGACACAACTCACGGCTACCGAGTTGACCTACCCGGAGGACGTGGCGGCGGACCTCGAACTGGCAACACAGTTGCTGGGCGGAGAGATACCCAGCTACCAGATCGAAAAGCGCTACGTTACCCGGAGCGGTGATATTGTATGGGCGCAGCTATCGGTGGCGCTAATCCGTGACGCAGCAGGGTCCATCCTTTATGCGCTGTCCATGCTCGAGGACATTACGCAACGCAAACGGGCCGAAGAGGAACGCTTGCGCCTCCTCGCGCAGGAGCAGGCAGCCAGGGAGCTTGCGGAACGTGCCGTGCGCGCCCAGGAGGAACTGCTGTCGCTGGTATCCCACGACCTGAACAACCCGATTGCGGTGATCAAGGGCGTGACCCAGCTCATGCAGAGGCGCATTGCCAGGGGTAACGCGCCTGACCTCGCACAGCTTGCCGCGACCATGACCAAGCTTGCCGAGGCAGCCGACAAGATGGAAGCTTTCGTCCACGACCTGTCCACGCCCCAGCACATCCAACCAGGGCGGCTACTGCGCATCACACCCGAACGCCTCGACCTGGTAGCCCTCACGAGACGCGTAGCCGACACTCACCAGCAGCGCACGGAAGACCACCAGATCGTCGTAGAGTCGGGCCTGTCTGAGCTAATCGGGCGCTGGGACCCCGCGCGGCTGGAGCAGGTACTAGACAACCTGCTGACCAACGCGGTGAAGTACAGCCCGAAGGGTGGCCGGGTGAGGATAGGCATCGGTTACGAGGAAGTGCCCCCGGACGCCATCCCTATAGATGAGGGTGAGGCGCGGAACCTCGGTTTGTGCGCGGTGGTGACCGTCCGCGACAACGGCCTGGGCATCCCCGCCGGTGACTTACCCTACATCTTCGAGTGGTACCGCAGGGGTTCGAACGTCAGAGACAAGATCAACGGCACAGGCGTCGGGCTGGCTGGGGCGCGGCAGATAGTAGAGCAACATGGCGGCCGCATCTCGGTGGAGAGCCAGGAGGGTGCCGGTTCTACCTTCACGGTCGTGCTACCCTTAGACTCCCCCGCTTTTGACGCCGAGTAACCCCGGCGAACAAGCCCCAGCCAATCCATCGTAAGGCGCTTCGCAAGATGCGTCTTTTTGTTGCCTGGTTACGGCTTGCCTTACTCCCAAGTAGATGTGCAAAATCGGCCCAAACCAGCCTTGACTACATAGAACGTCTGTGCTATTCTCGTGTCACACATTTTGCCCACAGGTCTCGGCCCCACACAGGAGGAACAACATGAAAATCGCACTTACCAACGTCTTCGTAGACGATCCCACCAAAGCCTTTGAGTTCTACACGCAGGTCCTGGGCTTCACCGAAAGGCTCTACATGCCCGAAGCGATGCTAGCGATAGTCGCCTCCCCCGAAGACCCGGACGGCACCGGCTTGCTGCTAGAGCCGAACGACAACCCCATAGCCACGGCGTACCAGCAAGCCCTCTACAGCCAGGGCTTGCCCGCCATCGTCTTCGGCGTTGACGACGTTCAGAAGGTGTATGACAGGCTGAAGGGTCTGGGCGTGGTGTTCAGCCAGGAGCCGACGGTGACGGACTGGGGCACGCAGGCGGTGTTGGACGATGGGTGTGGGAATTTTATTCAGCTACATCAGGTTTGATGAATTCTCCTGGTTACGATAGGAGAAGAACGACGAGCAGACCCACACTGAGGATAACTAGGGCTTGGGATCGGTGCTCATTAGTGTCGAAGCATATAGCATATAATAGAAAGCCCGGACGTCTAAGCGTCCAGGCTTTCTGAGCCTATTTACAAAGTGGAGATGTGGGGACTCGAACCCCAGACCCTCACACTGCCAGTGTGATGCTCTCCCAGCTGAGCTACATCCCCATGTTCGCTCTCGCGACCGCCCGGCCCCGGCTATGGGAGCGGACGTAAGCAATTATACCCGAACCCTCCGCCACCGTCAAGCCAGCGCACGCGTCGTTCTCACGCCGGGTGAATGAAAAGTGCCCCACCCTGGGGAGAGGCACATCGGAGTCGTGTTTCAGGTAGCAGGGAGACGACTAGCTCCAGTTGACGCTGGCGGCCTTGTTCCAATTGACGCTGGCCCAGTTCACGCTTGTGGCCTTGTTCCAGTTCACGCTCGACCAATTCACGCTGCCTGCACGCTGCCAGTTGACGCTCGACCAGTTTACGCTATTGGCCCTGTTCCAATTGACGCTGGACGGAGCCCAGTTGACGCTCAAAGCCGCTACCGCTGATAGGGCGGTTACAGCAACAACAAGTCGCACTTTGCGCCATGCTCGGTTGGACATCGTTCCCTCCTGCCTGTAGTCGTTGCTCCTGGTCTCTCCCTGGCCTTGGATGCGAAAACCGCCCCGCTCTCTAGGTAGCAGCTATTGACTGTCCGTAATGTCGCCATGCGACTGAAGAGTTTCATGCTGCTACGAGCGGTGGGTTAGCCGAAAAGTACCGT
>DASVRN010000114.1:0-34667 GCA_036388595.1 Chloroflexia bacterium | reverse complement strand
CCAGGAGCGGGAGAAGGTAGAGGGTGTGGTGCTACGTGATGGTAAGGCAGCGGGCGTGACGTTGCGAAGCCGTAGCGGCGGCTCTCAGGAAGTGCGCGCACGGCTTGTCATAGGCGCGGACGGCGTGCATTCGGCGGTGGTTCGCAGCCTCGGTTTGGAGGCCCCACTCCGGTGGCCGCGCAACCTCGGCATGGTCGCGCACTACCAGGGGCATAACGGACTCGACGCCTGGGGAGAGATGCACGTTTCCGCGAAGGGGTACGCAGGGCTGGCACCGCTGTCGGACGGCTTGCTGAACGTCGGCCTGGTTATGCCTATGACTCGCAACAAGGCAGGCAGCGAAGGTAGTGCGGCCGCCCGGTTCGAGTCGTTCGCCAACTCCTTTCCCGGCGTTCGGGAGCGGCTTGCCGGGGCCGAGCGAGTATCGCAGGTACGGGGCGTGGGGCCAATCGGAGTAAGGGTGCGGTGCTCCTATGGGGCGGGGTACCTGCTTGTAGGCGACGCGGCTGGCTTCTTCGATCCCTTCACCGGCGAAGGCGTATACAAGGCGCTACGTGGGGCCGAGCTTGCGGCCGAAGTAGCTTCCGAGGCGCTGGAGAAGAACGATCTTTCCTCTCGTGCGCTATCCAGGTACGCACGGCTGCGGCGCAGGCATTTCGCGGCAAAGGAGATGGTGTGCCGCCTGGTGCAACTTTTCGTGGCGTTTCCCCCCGCGATGGACTACATCGCCGCCCGCCTGCCGAACAGACCGACACCGCTCAACACCATCACCGGAGTCCTGGGCGACTTTGCGGACCCACGAGCCGCCCTGAGTCCTACCTTCCTATGGTCCTTGTTGAGGCCCTGACAGCTATGCACACGAGCAACGAAGTAACCATGCACGCCCCCTACGAGAAGATCTTCGAGCTTGCGTCCGAGGTAGAAAACTGGGGCCGCATCCTGCCTCACTACAGGTACGTGCGCGTGCTGAAGCGTGCGGGCAACCGCAAGTGGGTCCGAATGTCCGCCTGGCGCAATTTCGTGCCAGTGACGTGGAGCGCCATTGAGACCGTGGAGCCGGGCACCGCCGAACAGCCCGGCCGTATCTTGTTCCACCACATAAAGGGACTGGTTAGGGGCATGGACGTAGAGTGGTCGTTCCAACGGCAGCCGAACGGGGCTTACCTGGTCCAGATTAGCCACCAGTTAGAACACCCTCCATTCCCCACGCGCATCCTCGGTCCGAAACTAATCGAGCTTGTCGTGGGAAGAGGCTTCATCGGCTACATCGCGGGTAAAACCCTGCGCCGGATCAAATACCTGGTCGAGCAAGGTTAAAATATCAGGTTTAGCCTATAAAGGCGGACGTTCTAACAGGCGGTCAAATCTAGGGGAGCTTTTCTTTGGCAGCAGCAAATTCGGGGTTGAAAAGAGTAGTAATCACGGGCATAGGGGCAATTACGCCGCTTGGGCACGGGCGTCAGGGTCTGTGGAAGGGCGTGCTCGCGGGCAAGTCTGCGGTCAAGCACCTCGATAGGTTCGACCCGGCCCCCTATCGCTCCCAGGTGGCGGCCCAAATTGATGATTTCGACCCCCTGGACCACCTTGACGCCCAGCGCGCGCGCCGCCTCGACAGGTACTCGCAGTTCGCGCTCGCGGCAGCCCAGCAGGCCGTGCTCGATTCGGGCCTGTGCCTCTCCGCGTCCGGGGCCGAACAGTCCGGCGTATTCCTGGGTAGCGCGCTGGGCGGGCTGTCCTTTGCCGAAGAGCAGCACGATGCGTTTGTCCAGCACGGGTTGAGGGCGGTGAACAACATCCTGGCTCTAACGGTGTTCGGGTCGGCTTCCTCGTGCAACGTGGCTATGGAGATGGGCTTCAACGGGCCGAACCAGACCAACGCCAACTCGTGCGCTTCCGGGAGCGTGGCGATAGGGGAGGCATTCAACCTCCTGCGCTTGGGCCGCGCCCGCATCATGCTGGCGGGAGGCGTGGAGGCCCCATTGGCACCCCTCACCTTTGGCGCGTTCGACCTCATACGCGCCATTTCCAGCAACTCCAACGACACCCCTACCACCGCCTCACGCCCGTTCGATGCTCACCGCGACGGCTTTGTCATGTCGGAAGGCTCGGCGGTGCTGGTGCTCGAGGAATACGAGCATGCCCGCGCCAGAGGAGCTACAATCTATGCCGAACTGCTTGGCTACGCGACCACCACCGATGCGTACCACATGACGGCACCCCGGCCCGATGGCGCGCAGGCAATCCGGGCCATGCGTGAAGCCCTCCACGACGCGCACCTTCGCCCGGAAGAGATAGACTACATCAGCGCGCACGGTTCGGCCACCCCACTAAACGACAAGACCGAGACGCGTGCTATCAAGCAAGTGTTCGGGGAGCAAGCTCGCAACATTCCAATTAGCGGCACAAAGTCGATGCACGGCCACGCGCTCGGCGCGAGTGGGGCCTTTGAGCTAGCGATTACGTGCCTCGCTATGACCCAGGACTACCTCCCACCGACTATTAATCTCCAAACCCCGGACCCTGAGTGCGACCTGAACTATCTACCAAATCAAGGCCGTAACGCGAGAGTGAACGCTGTGCTGTCCAATTCATTTGGCTTTGGAGGGATCAACGCGTGCCTGGTTCTGGGGAGGCCATAGGCCGCAACTTGCTCGAAGTCATCTCAAGAATGTAGATAAACATAGACATAGGATGCGAGTAGCCACAGGTGGCCTTTGTCATTCTGAGCGCAGCGAAGAATCTCGTCCCTCAGCACCCAAGTAACCCCTTTCCCAGGGCAATAGAGTCACACAAGAAGGAGGAAACATCCCGGTAGAGGACGAGATTCTTCGCTGCGCTCAGAATGACAAGGGCCACCCCATGTGCTCATCTCGCTCTGCGACATTACCGAGAGACTTTTAGTCAGCACTGCGGGTTTGGGCGTGGCATGGTCGTTGCTCATCTCATGGCGCAACTCACTATCACCGGCGATAGAGTAGGCGGGTCAATGTTGACTGCATTGAGGCTCGCCTTTTTGCGTTTCCCAGTGCTATTGAGCCTGACGTAGCGCGGGGTAGCCTCGGTGGAAACTGGCAAACAACCGGCGCATGGCATAAAATGCGGCATGGGCGCAACCGTCCCAAAGTACAAACGGAGGGTTTTCTCTTGAACTTGATTCAGCCCGCGGGCAAATTGCAGGTCCTGCCTGAGCGCATCGGCCGCCTGAATGAGCTGGCGTATAACCTGTGGTGGAGCTGGCACCCGGAAGCCCAGCGCCTCTTTTCCGAAGTCGATCCCGTGCTCTGGGAAGCTGTGTATCACAGCCCCGTGCGCTTCCTCAATGAAGTCCGCCGCCGCAGCCTCGACGCGGCCACCGAGCGAGCCGAGTACGTAGCGCTCTACGACTCGGTGATGTCCAACTTCGACAAGTACCTGGCCGCAGGCGACACGTGGTACGGCACCAACCACGCCGATGCTGCCGGCCCCATCGCCTACTTTTCGTTCGAGTTTGGCCTGCACGAATCTCTGCCCATCTACTCGGGCGGCCTGGGTGTGCTCGCGGGCGACCACGTAAAGGGCGCCTCCGACCTGGGCGTGCCGATGGTGTTCGTCGGCTACCTCTACCCGCAAGGCTACTTCCGCCAGATTATCAACCAGGACGGCTGGCAGGAGGCCGAGTACCCCAAGTTCGACTTCGATGACAAGCCCGTGCTGCCCGCCCAGACGCCGGACGGCCGGGAGGTAATCGTCTCGGTTGAGTTGCCGGGGCGCACGGTGTTCGCCAAGGTCTACCGCTTCCTGGTGGGCCGCGTGTCCCTATACATGCTAGATACCGACATCCACCCCAACGCCCCCGCCGACCGCGAGCTTTCGTCCCGCCTGTACGGTGGCGACCAGGAGATGCGGATTGCGCAGGAGATGGTGCTCGGCATCGGTGGTGTCCGCGCACTGCGGCAGCTAGGAATCGCGCCTCGCGCCTGGCACATGAACGAAGGACACTCGGCCTTCCTCCTATTAGAGTTGGCTCGCGAGCGCGTGGAGCAGGGCGAGCCGTTTGAGCAGGCCCTTGACAGCGTGGCCGCCTCTACCGTCTTCACCACCCACACGCCCGTAGCAGCAGGCAACGACGCTTTCCCGTTTGAGTTGATCGCCAAGTATTTCTCGGATTACGCGCCGCTCCTGGGCATCACCAAGGAGCAGCTATTCGACGTGGCGAAAGAAGGCCAGCCCTGGGGTCACGCCTTCAGCATGACCGCACTCGCGCTGCGCGGCTCCACCTACCGCAACGGCGTGAGCCAGCTACACGGCCGCGTGTCTCGCAACATGTGGCACTGGCTCTACCCCAACGTGCCGGTGGACCAGGTGCCCATCGCCTCCATCACCAACGGCGTGCATACCGGCTCCTGGCTAGCCAGTGACCTTCACGGGTTCTTCAACACGTACCTGGGTGAAGGTTGGTACGACCGCCTGGACGACCCGGATGTGTGGCAGCCACTTTATAAGGCTTCCGACCAGGAACTCTGGGAGATTCACCTCAGGCTCAAGCGCGAACTGGTCCACTTTACCCGCCTCCGCATGGATGCCTGGTATAAGCGCAATGGCTCGCCCACCGACGTGTCCAACCTGTTCGACCCCGAGGCGCTGACAATTGGCTTCGCCCGGAGGTTCGCCACCTACAAGCGAGCGACCCTCATTTTCACCGACGTGGGCAGGCTCATGTCGATCATCAATAACTCGGATAGGCCCGTGCAGATGGTGTTTGCAGGCAAAGCGCACCCGAAGGACGAGCCGGGCAAGCACTTCATCCAGCAGGTGAATTGGGCCGCCCGGCATGATGGCCTGAAGGGTAAAATCATCTTCCTCGAAGAGTACGACATGAACGTGGCCCGCTACCTCGTGCAGGGTGTGGACGTGTGGCTCAACAACCCGCGCCGCCCCTACGAGGCCAGCGGCACGAGTGGCATGAAGGCGGCCCTCAACGGGGTGCCTAACTTCTCCGTGCTCGACGGGTGGTGGGCCGAGGGCTACAACGGCAAGAACGGCTGGGCCATAGGCGAGGGCCAGGAGTACGGCAACCCCGACGAGCAGGACCGCCACGACGTGGTGTCGCTCTACAATACCTTGGAAAGCCGGATCGTGCCTGCCTACTACGCCCGTAACGAACAAGGTGTGCCCACCGAGTGGACCCGGCTGATGAAAGAGGCAATCGTCTCCTGCGCGCCCACCTTCTCGATGCACCGCCAGGTGAAAGAGTACACCGAGATGTTCTATCTCCCTGCCATGCGAGCCAGCGGCACGTAAGCCAGGGACGCACAGACGCAGATCAATCTCGTGGGGGGCACAATGCATTGTGCCCCCCACGTTTATGCCCAAAATATAAACATTTTGGCGTGGCTCCTGGCGGTCTTGGCGACCTGGCGGTTGCGTCTGAACTGCGGGGAGCGCGTGAGGCTTGCTCCCCTCCTCCCTGTTTCTCCCCTCCAAACCCTCCCTCCCACGCGTAGAAAACCCATCTTTGTTCATAGTTAATCCGATCTGCAAGTGGCAGCGTAAACTACTCAGCAAATCGAAAACAAGTCGACAAACTCTGGAAAATAAGGCAGTCCCACGGGGCAGCCTTTGACCCAGCCTTGCCTTCGTGCACCCTGAAAACTGTAGTTGAATGGCTCACGAACGCGACCAGTATCCGGGAGGTGAAACGAGTCGGGGAGGACCTCGACCAGGATCGACACTGGTTTCAAACAAGGAGCACAAGTCCTGCGCCAGTCGCGGACCCGGTGCAAACACAAATTGATTGACTCAAAAGATTATAGACAGTCCGCTCCGCAATTGATGCGGCAGCGAGGAGGAGTAAATTCACATGAATACTGCAAAGAAGCTCAATGTAGCACTTGCAGGCTTGCTGGTAGTGGGAGCTGCCGCGTTCGGTGCGAACGCAGGTCAGGTCTCAGCCTCCAGCCACAGGGAAGCCCCAATGATTAGCCAGGACCCGGCCGCGGACGGCACGGACGTTTACGCGTTCGTCAGCCCCGACCGACCTGACACCGTTACCATCATCGCCAGCTATTACCCCTTTGAGGAACCGGCGGGTGGCCCCAACTACTTCCGCTTCGGCGATGACGTGATGTACGACATCAACA
Organism: Chloroflexia bacterium; assembly: GCA_036388595.1. Classification (GTDB taxonomy): domain Bacteria; phylum Chloroflexota; class Chloroflexia; order QHBQ01; family JADMIH01; genus JADMIH01. The sequence continues at coordinate 28,548 of DASVRN010000114.1, read as the reverse complement.
TCGACAACGTCGGTGACGCGAAGTCTCACATCACCTACAGGTTCGACTTCGGCACCCAGGTGGGCAACGGCAACACGTTCCTGTACAACACCGGGCCTGTCGAGAGCATCGACTCGCCCAACCTGAACATCAAGCAGACCTACTCGGTCACCGAGATCCGCGACGGCCAGACCCGCACGCTGGGTGAGAACCTCAAGGTTCCCCCCGTGAACGTGGGCGCCAAGTCCACCCCTAACTACGAGGCGCTTTCTAACGCCGGTATCCAGGACCTGGGCGACGGCAGCAAGGTGTTCGCCGGCCAGTCCGACGATCCTTTCTTCGTAGACCTCAACGTGTTCGACCTGCTCACGATCCGCAAGCTACCCGGTAACGCCGGTGGTGGTGTGGACGGCCTGAAGGGCTACAACGTGCAGACGATTGCCCTCCAGATCCCGATGAAGAACCTGACCGGCAACCAGCAGGCAGTCTCCGGCCCGACCGCGGGCAACGCTGTAATAGGTGTATGGTCGACCAGCCTTCGCCAGACTACCCGCGTGCTCGGACAGAACGGCACGATGACCAACAGTGGCGACTGGGTGCAGGTAAGCCGCCTGGGCGCTCCCCTGGTGAACGAAGTAGTGGTGCCCCTGGCAGCCAAGGACCTGTGGAATAGCTCCAAGCCGGAAGGCGATGCCCAGTTCCTGGGTGGCGTGACCGACCCCGAGCTTGCCAAGCTGTTCAAGGCTCTCTACAACATCCAGGTGCCCCCGGCACCCCGCGATGACCTGGTGGCTATCTTCCTGACCGGTATCCCCGGCGCGACCCAGCCGCCTACCTCGACCCTCAAGCCGTCGGAGCAGTTGCGCCTCAACATGGGCGTGCCCCCCGCAGCCCAGCCTAACTCGCTCGGCGTAGTGGGTGGCGACATGGCAGGCTATCCTAACGGACGCCGCCTCGCTGACGACGTGACCGACATCTCGCTGAAGGCAGTGGCAGGCGCGGCATACCCGCTCTTCCACCCTGACTTCACCCCCGATCCCCTGGCTGCGCAGCTTGGTGATGGCGTGGACGCAAACGACGTTTCGTTCCGCACCAGCTTCCCGTATGTCGCACTGGCTCACAGTGGTACCGCGTCGGTGCCGCACGGCGTAGAGGCCCCGGCAGCAGCTGCTGTTGTTCCTCCTGCCGCCGGTAACGCCGGTGGTGGCGCGCAGGCCGGTGGTGGCAACTCGATGGGCGCAGGCTCGGCTCCGGGCATGCCGAAGACCGGTATGTTCCAGATCGATCACCTGGCCGACGTCTACGGACTGGCCCTGGCTGCTATTGCAGGCATGGGTGGCCTGATGCTGATGGGCGGCTGGGCCGTTCGACGCAAGGGCACCGAGACAATCAAGAAGTAACTCGGTTCATGGAAAGGGCGGACATAGCCCGCCCTTTCCACCTTTCCTGATAGAACACATGAAGGCAGGTGGAGTAGGAATGGAAGCAAATCTCGCAAGAAAGAAGCAAGGGTTCCAGGGCGGCGGTACGCTCTTTCTCGGTGTGGTGCTGTTGCTCATAGCAGCAGGACTGCTCGCAAGGCCGTTCATATCAGCACCGGCAGCCGCAACCTCAGTTCCGTCAGCGGTTGACGCCGAAGCCCTGCTCACCACAGGCGGCAAAGCAAACGACGGATACACCGACCGCGTGATTAGCGACATGCAGGTCCGCCTCAAGTCGGAGCCGGGCGATTACCAGGCGCTCGCTTCCCTGGGTGTGGCCTACCAGCAGAAAGCACGCGAGACCAACGACCCGGCCTACTACGCGGAAGCCGAGAAGTCGTTCCAGCAGGCACTCTCCCTCAAGCCTGACGACTACAATTCGCTCGCCGGAATGGGTGCGCTAGAACTATCGCGGCACAACTTCAAATTGGCCCTCGACTGGGGCAATAAAGCAACTCAAGTATTACCCAACAAAGCATATGCATACGGCGTCATAGGAGACGCACACATCGAGCTTGGCAACTACGACCTGGCAGTCGCGGCCTTCCAGAAGATGGTAGACCTTCGCCCCGACCTTAGCTCCTATTCGAGAGTTTCATACGCCCGCGAACTGCACGGCGATGTGGAAGGCGCTATCCAGGCCATGCAGCAGGCAGTTACGGCAGGTGGTCCCGCCGCTGAGAACACCGCGTGGTGCCGGGTGCAGCTAGGCAACCTCTATTTCAACAGCAACCGGCTGGACGAGGCCGAGAAGGCCTACTCGGACGCGCTAGGCGGCTACCCCGGCTACTTGCACGCACAGGCGGGCTTGGCGCAGGTGCAGTGGGCGCGTGGCAACACTACCGAAGCAATTGAACTGTACAAGCAAGCCTCCGCAACCGTGCCCCTGCCCCAGTACATCGCGGCCCTGGGTGACCTCTACGCCAGCACTGGGGACAAGCAAGCAGCGGCGGAACAGTACGACCTCGTGGAGTACATCTACGACCTTCAGCGTAAGGGCGGGGTTGTGGTGGACACCGAGCGGGCGGCATTCTACGCCGACCACGACATACAGCTAGCAGAGGCGCTTGGGTTGGCGCAAGCAGCGGCGGCAGAGCGTAACGACGTGCACACGCTCGACACGCTGGCGTGGTCGCTCTACAAGAACGGCCGCTACGATGAGGCACTGAGCACACAGCAGCGCGCGCTTCGCCTGGGCACCCGTAACGCCACTTTCTATTACCACCTGGGCATGATACAGAACGCCCTCGGTCAAGAGGACCAGGCACGCACAAGCCTCGGCATCGCACTGGACATCAACCCGAATTTCAGCCCCATCTATTCGCCCCAGGCCAGGGCGATGCTGGACAAGTAGGCCGATATGCGCGAAGGGAGTACGCTCGCAATGAACAAGGGTATTAGGGTCGCAACGGTCCTGGCCGTGCTGGTATGTCTGGTTTCCGTTTTCGCACCACGGCCCGCGTCCGCCCACCCGATGGGCAACTTCAGCATCAACCGCTATAGCGGCCTCACCGTCGGCACCGACAGGGTAGACCTGCGCTACATCGTGGACATGGCCGAGATACCGGCTTTCACGGAACTCGCCACGATACGCGAAGATCGAGGCACCAACCTGTCCGACACGGAGCGCCAGGCTTACATCGCACGCAAATCGGCGGAACTTAGCTCCAACCTGCACTTCAGCGTGGCGGGCAAGGACGTGTCGCTCACACTGGTGGATGCCAAGCTCACCTTCCCGCCCGGCCAGTTCGACTCACCTACGCTGCGCCTCGACCTCAACTTTAGGGGCGAAGTGGCGGTGAATGAGAGCGCCACTCTACAGTACCGCGACGACAACTTCACGGACCGCCTCGGCTGGAAGGAAATTGTAGCTACCACGGGTGAGGGCGTGCGGATTGTAAACTCCACCGTCCCGGCGACTGACCTAAGCAAGGCGCTGACGGACTACAGCAGCGACTCGGTGGAAACCCGCCCCAACGTCGCCAGCGCGGAGATTACCTTCGAGCCTGGCATCGCGGCAGCTAGCACGACACAGGCTGCGGCCGCCTCACAGCAAAGCAACGGCGGCCTGGACCTGGGCGCTTGGATCCGGGACCAGGAATCGGTGCTCACCAACCTGCTGACCACTAAGGATATGCCTCTTGGCTTCCTGCTGTTCGGCCTGGGACTGGCTTTCGCGATGGGCGCGGCACACGCGCTGTCGCCCGGACACGGTAAGACGATTGTAGCCGCTTACCTGGTCGGCACCAGGGGCACACCCAAGCACGCTGCTTTCCTGGGGCTGACCGTCACCTTCACCCACACCATCGGGGTGTTCCTGCTGGGTGTGGTGGTGTTATCGTTGCAGCAGTACGTGGTGCCGGAGACCATCTACCCGTGGCTCGGCTTCGGATCGGGCGTGCTCATCATGCTGGTGGGCATCTCGCTGTTCGTGCAGCGCTTCCGCTATTGGCAGCGTTCGAGGGCGACCACCCTGGCAGTAGCGCATACCCATGACGGCCACACCCACACGCACGACCATGCCGCCGACCACGATCACCCTCATGACCACGATCACGATCTTGCTCACGCACACGATCACAGCCACGACCATGACCACGACCATGACCACGAGCACGACCACGATCCCGCCGTACCCCACTCGCACGGCCCGTTCAGCCGCCCGCACACTCACCTGCCGGCCAATGGGCAGCCAGTGACCATTGGCAGTCTACTCGCCCTCGGCATCAGCGGTGGCATCATACCGTGCCCTAGTGCCCTCGTGGTGCTGCTGGCCTCCATACGGCTGGCTCGCGTAGACCTGGGCTTGCTGCTGATACTGGCGTTCAGCCTCGGCCTGGCGGTGGTGCTCACAGGTATCGGCCTGCTCACGGTGTGGGGCAAGGGGCTGGTTGGGCGGGTGAAGTTCAACAAGGGAATCTTGAGCCGCCTGCCGATGGCCTCCGCGCTAGCCGTCTCCTGCCTGGGCATCTTCCTGGCAATCAACTCGCTGAGCCTGAAATAAGTAGACGGAACCGCCAAGACGCCAAGGACGCCAAGAACGCGCCAAGGTTAAGAAGGTTTAGCTATTACAAAAAGGACCAGAGTACAACACAGGTACTCCGGTCCTTTTACTTCGAAAACCCTACTTAACCTTGGCGCGCTCTTGGCGTTCTTGGCGTCTTGGCGGTTCCGTCTCTGAGGTTCCCTTCTTCCTGGGCAGATTGCCCATGATAGTTTATCCTTCTTGGGAACGCGTGAGAGGGCGTTTTTTGGCCGCGCAGGAACGCACTATCAAGGATCAAGTGTCAGAGTCCCCCGCCAACAACCAGCCCAGTATCCTGGTCGTAGATGATGAAAAGACGATCCGGGATACCCTGGCGTATAATCTCCGCCGTGAGAATTATCGAGTGCTCCTCGCGGGTGAGGGGAACGAGGCAGTCCGGCTTGCCTACTCCGAGCGGCCGGACCTTGTCATACTCGACATAATGCTACCCGGATTGAGCGGCTATGACGTGTGCCGCGCCATCCGAAAGCAACTAACGATGCCTATTCTTATGCTCTCCGCACGAGAGGCAGAGATCGATAAAGTGCTCGGGCTGGAGCTTGGGGCAGATGACTACCTGAGCAAACCCTTCGGTCTACGAGAGTTGCTGGCCCGCGTGCGCGCCATGCTGCGCCGCTCCGACATACTGTCCTCACAGGCACCTTCGCAGGCTCAATCAACCCAGGAGTCCGGAGCACCCGAGGTAGACAACGCGGCCCACCTGAAGATTGGCGATCTCGTAATTGACCTCTCTCGACGTACAGTTACTTACGACGGGCAGCCCATTGATCTAAAGCCCAAAGAGTTCGAGTTGCTGGCCTTCATGGCGGCCCACCCCGGCCACGTCTTCTCAAGGGAAACGCTCCTCGACCGTATTTGGGGCTACGCTTATGTCGGCGGTACCCGCACAGTAGACGTACACGTTAGCTGGCTGAGAAGCAAGCTAACGCGCGGTGCCGATGATGCAGACACCCGGAACGTTATCGAGACGGTACGTGGGGTTGGCTACAGACTTACTCAGCCCCGTGCAGCACACGCCGGGCCTCACTCACAGTCCTGACGGTACAACCAATGTTCTCCCGGACCTGGGCGCGAATTGCCGTCAGCTATGCGGCACTGATACTTGCCACAGTAGGCGTGCTGGCCTTCTTGCTGGGAGGCGAGTTCGAGCGTCGAGAAGAAGCTGCGTTGCGCGTCAGGTTGACCGACCAGGCGCGGTTGATAGCTCAGGCCGCTGCCCCGCTTCTTGGTCCAGGTGCCTCTCCCGGTGCCGCTAACTCTCTCGCACACGACCTGGCTCGCGTACTGGGTACCCGCGTTACCCTTATCAGGCCGGATGGGGTGGTTGTTGGGGACTCCGAAGAGCAACCCGCCGGCATGGAGAACCATGCATCCAGGCCGGAGGTGGCCGCTGTGCTGGCGGACCCCCGGTCTGTGGGGAGCAGCACCCGCCTTAGCGCCACGGTGAACAGGAGACTGCTCTACCTGGCTGTTGGCATGGCCGGCCCCGCGGATTCCTCGCGCCTCGTAGGAGTGGCCCGTGTAGCCTACCCCCTTACCGCAGTTGAAGAGGCGCACAATACCCTTTTCCGCAATCTGTTGTTGGCCGTGTTGCTAGTGAGCCTGCCCGCCGTGCTGCTGGGTACGCTGCTTGTGCGGTCCCTTGCCGGTCCCCTCAGCGACCTGCGTCGAACGGCCCGACAATTCGGGCAGGGGGACCTCCTGGCCCGCGCTACACTGCCTTCGGGCGGGGAAATAGGCGAACTTGGCAGGGAGTTCGATTCGATGGCCGACCGGCTGGCAACCACGATAAGCCAGCGTACCTCGGAGCGTAACCAGATGGCGGCGGTACTCTCACACATGCACGACGGTATCATCACCACCGACGCCAGGGGTCGTATCGAGAGCATCAATCCCGCCGCCGCTCAGATACTGGGCACGAACGCCGAAAGGTCTGTAGGGCACTCACTGATTGAGGTAACCCACAGCCACGAGCTGCACAACGCCGTTCAGGTGGCCCTGGCGGCTCCCGACGAACGGCACAGGTATGAAGTAAGAGTTGGCAGCCGTACCCTGGCTGTGGTAGCGACCAGGGTGCCCCCGCCCGATGCCCATAACCAGCATACGGCCCTGGTTGTTTTACACGACATCACAGACCTGCGCCACCTTGAGGGTGTCCGCCGGGACTTTGTCGCCAACATCGGACACGAGTTGCGCACCCCTCTTGCCTCCGTCAAATTGCTGGTAGAGACTGCCACCGGCGTGTTATACGAGGACCCGGGGGCGGCCGGGGGTTTCCTGGAGCAGGTTGACACCGAGTTGGACCGCCTGACGCAACTTGTGCGTGAGTTGTTGGAGCTATCGAGGATCGAGTCGGGGCAGGTCAAGCTTCAACTGGCCCAGGTAGCCGTGCCTGAGCTGCTGGAGCGAACTGTGGCGAGGCTCCGATCTCAAGCGCAACGCGCGGGTGTCGACCTTTCCGTGGAGGCCGATAGCGCGTTGCCACAGGCTCGTATAGATAGCGAGCGGGTGGAGCACGTGCTGATTAACCTGCTCCACAACGCTATAAAGTTTACCAATCCGGGAGGCACCATAAGGCTGAGGGCTGAGCGCAAGGACCAGTACATAGAGATTAGCGTAGCAGATACCGGGGTGGGCATACCTCCCGAGGACCTGAACCGTATCTTCGAGCGTTTCTACAAAGTGGACAAGGCTCGGGTGGGCAGCGCGGGCGGGGAAACGGGCACAGGGCTGGGCTTGGCTATAGCCAAACATATAGTGCAGGCGCACGGCGGGCGAATCTGGGCAGACAGCACCTACGGTGTGGGGTCCACGTTGTACTTTACCCTTCCAATCGAGAGAAAGTAGCGAACGCGCAGTGGTGTTGCGCACTTTCGAGGCCGAGTACGAAAACGTACTCGGCCTTTCCTTTAACAACCCGTTAACAATTTCGGTCCGCCCTGTTAACAGGCTGATAACATGAGCCGGATACAATCAAAGAGGAATAGGGGAAGTAATGGTTACATGCGATATATGCGTCCGGTCGTACAGCAAGTGGACCGGCACAAAACAGAGTAACGGCGCATAGCAGAGGGATAGCCCGGTTGTATCAAACATTCACGTTGGCACTGATGGCGCACGACCGCAAGAAAGTACAGCTTGCGAACTTTCTACTTCAGCACCGTAGCTCACTAACTCGCCTACGCTTACTGGCTACAAGAGGCACAGGCACAATCATCCAGAAGCAGACCGGGTTGAGGATCGAACTCCTGGAGCATGGCCCGGCCGGGGGCGACCGGCAGATAGGCCAGATTGCAGCCGACAACGGAGTTCAGGCTGTCATATTCTTCCGAGACCCCACAGTTCCAGGGCCGCACGAGCCGGACTTTGCCGAACTGCTTACCGTGTGCGACGCCCAGGAAATCCCCTTCGCCACCAACCCTGCGACGGCGCAGGCCCTTCTCCACTTCCTGCAAACCAGCCCCGACAGAGGCGTAGTGTGCGCCCGTCCGTGGGGTCTGGTAGAGCCGGAGCATTCCACGCATCGAACAGGCTCGGTCATGTCAAACGCAAAGTATCGTTAGCTTAAACCTGGAGGAAAATCTTCATGAAATCGTTCGGTACGAAATTTAGTCTGATGGCCGTCGCGGGCCTCTTATCAATGTCCCTGCTGGCTGCCTGCGGCGGAGGGACGACCACGCCCACAGCCACTACCGGCACGGGCACCGGAGCAGGCACAGAGGCCACTGCCGTTACGGGTACCCCCGGTGGTGAGATGGCCGAGTCCGTAGAATTACAGCCCCCGGCAAACGCCTCCGACCTTCAGGGCCTGAGCGGTGCTATCGCGATTGATGGTTCGAGCACCGTCTACCCGGTCACCGCCGCCGCGTCTGAAGAGTTCAACCGCTATGCTCCCACCGTGCGCATCCCCGTCGGGGTGTCCGGCACAGGAGGCGGCTTCAAGAAGTTCTGTGTTGGTGAGACCGACATACAGAATGCTTCGCGTCCTATCTCTACATCCGAGCAGGAGGCTTGTGCCGCCGGTAACGTCGAATACATCGAGATGCCCGTGGCGTTCGATGGCCTTGCCGTAGTCGTGAACCCCGGCAACGACTGGGTGGACCACCTGACCGTGGCCGAGCTAAAGAAAATATGGGAGCCTGCCGCCCAGGGCCAGGTCACAAACTGGAACCAGGTACGTGAGGGCTTCCCCGACCTGGAACTCAAGCTGTACGGTGCGGGCACCGATTCTGGGACGTTCGACTATTTCACCGAAGCGATCATGGGTAAGGCCAAGGAGCAGCGCGGCGACTACAACGCCTCCGAAGACGATAACGTGCTGGTGCAGGGCGTGTCGGGCGACCGTGGCTCTCTAGGGTACTTTGGCCTGGCGTATTACGAGGAGAACGCCGAGTCGCTAAAGCTGGTGCCCGTAAAGGAGGACGATGCGGCCCAGCCGGTGACGCCGAGCATCGAGACCGTCAAGAACGGCAGCTACCAGCCGCTCTCCCGCCCGCTCTTCATCTACGTGACGAAAGCTGCGGCGGAACGCCCGGAGGTCAAGGCTTTCGTCAACTTCTATTTCAGCAAGAGCTTTACGCCGCTAATCCAGAGCCGAGAAGTTGGGTATATCGCCCTGCAAGATGAGCTGTACGAGGCAATCCTTGGCCGCTTCGAGGCAGGCACCGCGGGCACACTCTTCCCTAACGGGGCCGAGGTAGGGGCTACGCTTGAGCGGTACGTGACTCCGTAGGGTGCTGTAGTTACGCGCTATCAGGCATCACGCTGAATGGTGCACAGAGCACACAGGACAAGGCGGGTGGTGGCATTTAGCCTCTGCCCGCCTTTGCAGCAAACATAATCAGCAAAGACGCGCAAGCCGGAGACCGTATGGCACAAGATACATTCCAGGCTAATCAGTTCTCGGGTGGGTACCCGAAGCGTGAGAGGGACCTGCGGGGCAATCGAGCAAGAGACCTATGGGAAAAGGTCATACAGGTAATTCTGTTCCTAGCGGCCTCAGTGTCGGTACTCACCACCGCGGGTATCATCGTGGCCTTATTCTCGGAAGCCTGGGACTTCTTCCAGATCGTGTCGCTCTGGGAGTATTTCGGCAGCACCGAGTGGACGCCGTTGTTCGCCAACCAGAAGTTCGGCATCTGGGCGCTCATCTCGGCTACCCTGACCACCTCGTTCGTGGCGCTGTTCATAGCCGTGCCGTTGGGCCTGATGGCCGCCATCTACCTGAGTGAGTTCGCGGCACCTCGCACCCGCGATATCCTCAAGCCGATCCTCGAGGTGCTTGCGGGCGTGCCTACGGTGGTATACGGCTTTTTCGCCCTCCTCGTCGTGACGCCCCTGCTTAAGAACTTTATTCCCGAACTTTCCACGTACAACGGGTTGAGCGCGGGCCTGGTGATGGGAATCATGATACTGCCCCTGATAGCTTCTTTGAGCGAGGACGCCATGACCGCGGTGCCCGTTTCGTTGCGTGAGGGCGCGTACGGGCTGGGCGCGACCAAGTTCGAGGTAGGCTGGAAAGTGGTCTTTCCCGCTGCGCTCTCCGGCATCATAGCCTCGGTAATTTTGGCGTTGTCGCGGGCCGTGGGGGAGACGATGATCGTGGCTGTGGCCGCGGGCCAGTCTCCCAACTTTACCTTCAACCCGACCGAGACGATGGAGACCATGACCGCCTACATCGTACAGGTGAGCCTGGGAGATACACCCGCCGGGTCGCTGGCTTACAGGACGATCTTCGCGGTGGGTGCGACCCTGTTCGTTATGACGTTCCTGATGAACCTTGTCAGCCAGTGGGTGGTCCGCCGGTTCAGAGAGGTATATGACTGATGGCTGTAAGAGACACAACGGCAGGAGCAGCACCAGGAGCGGGGAAACCTGCACTCAACCGGACCTTCAAACCCAACGTGAGCCGCCGCAGGCTGCGCCAATATATCTTCACGGTAGTAGGGGTGTTCAGCATCCTTGTTGGGCTGGCTACCTTGCTTGCGCTGGTAATCGATGTACTGGTGCGGGGCCTATCCTGGCTGGACTGGCCGTTCCTCACCAGTTTCGACTCGCGTTTCGCGGAGCGCGCCGGGATCCTGGCCCCACTCGCCGGTACCGCCTACATGATGTTCTTTACCATCTTGTTCGCCCTACCTACAGGCGTGATGGCCGCAATCTACCTTGAGGAGTACGCGCCCGACAACGCCCTTACACGCTTCATCCAGGTCAACATCTCTAACCTGGCGGGGGTGCCCTCGATCATCTACGGCCTGCTTGGCCTTCAGATATTCGTACGCTGGTTCGCCCTGGAGCGGAGTGTGCTTGCGGGGTCCCTGACTATGGCTCTGTTGGTGCTGCCGGTCATCATTGTGGCCGGGCGGGAAGCCATCCGGGCGGTGCCATCCAGCATCAGGCAGGCCTCGTATGCGGTGGGTGCGACCCGCTGGCAGACGGTGTGGCACCACGTGCTGCCTAACGCCTTCGGTGGTATTCTCACGGGCAATATCCTGGCGGCCTCTCGCGCTATTGGGGAAACGGCACCCCTTATCACGATTGGCGCGCTGACCTTTGTGCTATTCACACCCAACAGCCCTATGGACACATTCACGGTGTTGCCCATCGTGATTTTCAACTGGACGTCAAAGCCCCAGGCCGAGTTCCACGATATAGCGGCAGCGGGCATTATTGTGTTGCTGGTGGTACTCCTTACTATGAACTCACTGGCGATCTTTCTAAGGCAGCGCCTGCGCAAGGGGCGCTAGCCGGGAGCAGGAGAAACCAAGACATGATTGCACTGGACAAGATGGACAAGACCCAGAACGATGCAGCCGCGCAGACGGCCTTGCGCAGCGACGGGCGCGTGCCCACTACCTACCACGAAATGACTGAGGAGCAGACAGTCGTAGAGGTGCGCAACCTGAGCCTCTGGTACGGCAAGCAGCGCGCGCTCACCGAAGTGTCCCTCAATATCCCCAAGAACAAGATCACCGCGCTGATAGGCCCCTCCGGTTGCGGCAAGAGCACCCTCCTGCGCTCCATCAACCGCATGAACGACCTCATTAAGGGCGTGCGCATCGAGGGTTCGGTCCTGCTTGAGCGCCAGGACATCTACGCCCGGAACGTAGACCCGGTTGAGGTGCGGCGTCGGGTGGGCATGGTGTTCCAGAAGCCCAACCCGTTCCCCCGCTCCATCCGGGACAACATCCTTTACGGGGCCAAAATCAACGGCTACCAGGGCAACCTTGAGGAGTTGGTGCGTACCTCGCTCCAGCAGGCGGCCCTGTGGGACGAGGTGAGGGCGGACCTCAAGAAGAGCGGTCTCGCGCTTTCGGGCGGGCAGCAGCAGCGCCTGTGCATCGCCCGCGCCATCGCTTTGCAGCCTGACGTGCTGCTCATGGACGAGCCTGCCTCTGCCCTGGACCCGATCTCGACGCTCAAGATTGAGGACCTGATGCAGGACCTTGTAAAGAACTACACCATAGTGATCGTCACGCACAATATGCAGCAGGCGGCCCGCGTGTCGAACTACACAGGCTTCATGCTCTCGGACGAGAAAGTAAAGGGCCAGCTTGTGGAGTTCGGCCCTACGAGGGAGCTTTTCTCGAACCCGAGGGACCGGCGCACCGAAGATTATATAACGGGGCGGTTCGGCTAATAGCCTGAGAGTCGCGATATAGCCGTCAAAATAGCAGTCAAAGAGGACGGCACAGGAGGGGAAACACACATGCCACGAGAGTATTACCAACAGGAACTCGCCCGGGTGCAGGAGGAGATGCTGGTCATGTCCAGCATGGTTGAGCGGGCGCTGCAACGCGCGGTTGAGGCGCTTCGCACCCGCAACACCAGGCAAGCGGAAGAGGTTGTCAACGACGACTTCAAGATCAACCAGCAACGCTACGGGATAGAGGAGAGCTGCCTGCTGCTGATAGCCACACAGCAGCCGCTCGCCTCCGACCTGCGCCAGATCGCCGCCATATTGAGCATTATTACCGACCTGGAGCGCATGGGCGACCACGCCGAGGGTATCGGCAAGATAACCATCATCATCGGTGAGGAACCGCCTCTAAAGCCCCTGGTGGATATTCCGCGCATGGACGAAATGTGCCGCTCGATGCTCCAACGCGCAATGGACGCCTTCGTGCAGCGCGATGCTGCCACTGCCAGGCAGATAGCGGCCGAGGACGACGATGTGGACGCGGTCTATGAGCAGATCTACCGCGAGTTGTTGACTTTCATGATGGCCGATCCAAGCACCATCAATCGCGCCACGCACCTGCTTTGGGTCGCACACAACCTGGAGCGCATAGCGGACCGTGTAACCAATATCTGCGAGCGAGTGGTGTTTCTGGTCACGGGCCGCATGGAAGAGATCAACGTCTCCAAATACTAGGCTGGGGGAGGAGACAATGCTCGCAGACCCGCAGACCTCCTCCCGGACATCTAGTGCTTCCGATGCCTACAGGACACCACTACTTCCACCGCCTAAGGGACAGTTCGGGCGCTCCATGCCATGCTGCCTAACGCACCGAGCAGTACATTGTAGGGAGGGCGGTTCTCTGGATGTAGCTCGAATCTAGCGCGTTCGAAATACTGCACGGTGTAGGTCTTACCATCCGCGAGCACCTCTTGAAATTCCTCACTGATGGGATACCCATTGACGGCTAGATCGCCGTGTGCCTGCCAGTAGGCGCTAAAGACTGTGCTGACGTTGTGGCCGGTCTGTGGGAAGTACGTGTGGCGTCCGCCGGTTAGGGCCGGCACGGCTGGGTCCGGCTTGTGGAACACCGTGCCGAGTTGACTTAGAAGCACCTCGTAGGGTGTGCCGGCGTGCTCGGGGTGTAACTCAAAGCGCGCCCTCTCAAAGTACTGGGTCCTGTATATCTTGCCGTCGGTGGGACTTGCCTCATCAAGCGGCGCGGATATTGGATAACCGAATTGGGCAAGGCCACCGTTCCGCTGCCAGAACTGCTCCATTGCCTTACATATCGAGTGGCCGGTCTCTGGAAAGTGAGTGCCTCCCGTACAGTTGTCAGGCCCTCTTTTCCACAGCGAGGCGTAACGTGCGGTCAAATTAAGGTAAAGATTTCCGTAGCCCTGGCTCGGCTCTATCTGCGTTTGTTCAGGCCACTCGTTATAAGAAGTTATAGTTATCCATTCCGGACCGCTGGCGATCGCAGCCTGCCAACTCTCCTCATACTGCGCCCCCGCTCTCCTGGGGATAAGCTTGGCTCCGTCGCGCTTCGGCACAATTCGGGTCTCATCCCACCCTGGAATAACCCCGGCAGTCCACGTACGCTTTGAGCCGTTAGAGGTAGCATGCCTGGCGTTGTACGCATCGATCATGCCGCGGAACCTGGCGTTTACTTGCATCAGGTTTGTACTATTGTCCCACTTGCCACCGCTGTAGAGATGCACGTTGTCGAACACATCCAGGTAGCTCATATCGGTGGTATCCACCGACCAAATCTGCGAACGAGCAGGATCTATGCGCTGGCGAACTTGCTGCCATTTGTCGGGGGTACCCAGCGATTGAGGCGACCAGAAAAATATGACCGGCTTGCCATCGACCCGTAGAAAGGCTGAGTGGTTAGAGAATCGTGACATAGCGTACGAGAGCTGGTCAGCTACCTGCCCCCTCTGCATGGCAGCCGCCGTCTCGAAGTATATAGTGACCTTGAGGCCCTGCTTTGCCGCTTCGTCCAGCAGCCTGGGGATATTCACGTCCGTCTCCGTGCCGGCGCCGGTCCAGGATGCGATAAAGGCGTCGATGCCCGCACCCTTTGCTTCCCTTACCTGCCGCTCAATCACGTCGGGACGGTCCGATACGTATGGCTGCAAAGGACGTTCGCTCAACTGGCCTCCGTCGAAGAAGCCCGGGCCGTACCACATGTAGTAGAACGCCAGCACTAGCTTCTCCCCGACTACAGCGGCCGGAGGGGCGGCATACGAGGCAGGGCCAGTAATGGGCACCACCGAAAGCAGGGCAGCCAGAACAAGCAGCCCTCGTAAGGTGAGGCCGCGACGTCCCTGGCTAATTTGTTTCGGGTGTTGAAGCATACGAAAATAGCAAGCAGACTAGTGCTCTGCTTGCTATTTTACCAGCCCGGCATGGCAATGAACAGGGAGATTGGCCCGGACTTTAGTACCGAATTACCTTAGCCTTTGTGCTCAACGTAGAACTGGTACCCTTCGTACACGCGCAGCTTGCCTTCTTTCACTTCCACTACCCGCTCCGGGTAGTCGTGCAGGAACGCCCGGTCGTGGGCCACCACCAGCACGGTACCCTCGAACGCTTCAAGCGCCTGCTGGAAGTGCTCTCGCCCGTCGATATCGAGGTGGTTCAGCGGCTCGTCCAGCAGCAGCAGGTTGCAGCCACGTAGGACGAGCACCGCCAGTTGCAGTCTGCTTCGCTCTCCCAGTGAGCACTCGGCTACCCGCCTGAAGACGCTGTCGCCCTCGAACAGGAAGAAGTGCAGGAAGCTGCGGGCTTCGGTCTCGCTCATCGGCCGTTCGTTGAGCACCGTTTGGAGCACCGTCCACTCCGGGTTGAGAGTCTCTTGCTCCTGCGAGAGCCTGCCCAGCCGCACGCCCGACCCGGTCTTCAGCGTGCCTCCGTCAGGTCTCAAGGTGCCGTCAATTAGCTTCAGCACGGTGGACTTACCCGCGCCATTCGGCCCCACGAACGCGACCCGCTCTCCGTAGCCGATATCGAGCGAAGCCCCTTGCAGGATCATGGGGCCGCCTGGATAGCTGAACGCCAGGTCCTCCATGTGTAGCACCGCTCTGCCGCTGGGTGGTGGCGTGCCGAAGTCTAGCTTGAGCCACCAACTGAGGGAGGGCTTGTCTACCCGCTCGTCGGACTCCATGTAGCGTTCCAGCTTGGTCTCGCGGCTCTTGGCGAGTTGTGCCTTGCGGCGAGCCGAGCGCCGGACGTTCGGCTGGCGTGGAGTTGTGCCCCGCTCGATGTCCAGCGCCCAGCCCTTCCAGCGCGCAATGTCGGTCCTGACCTTGGAGACGTATTCTTGCTGCCGGGTCCAGGCTTCGGCGTGCGCTAATCGTTCCTGCTCGCGCGCGTCGGCAAAGTCGCTGTAGTTGCCGGGATAGCTCGTCACTGAGCGGCTGGCGCGGTCCACGTAGAGCACGCGGGTCACCGTACGGTCCAGGAACTCGCGGTCGTGGGAGACAATCAGCACTGAGTTCGGATAGCCAGTAATGAACTCTTCCAGCCACTCCAACGCTTCCACGTCGAGGTGGTTGGTAGGCTCATCGAGCAGCAACAGGTCCGGCTCCCGTAACAGGAGTGTAGCAAGTCCCAGGCGCGTCTTTTGCCCGCCGCTTAGTTCGCTCACCCTGCTGTCCGGTTCGATATCGCCCAGCCCAAGCCCGTGCAGAATGGCGGCGCTGCGGTGCTCCCGCTCGTACCCGCCCAGCGCCTCGTAACGAGTCAGCGCCTGGTTGTACGCCTCCATAGCCGCCTCAACGTCAGCGGCCGTGGTGAGCGCGTCGGCGGTCTGTTGCAACGTGCGCTCGGCAGCCGAAATCTCGCCCTGTGCGTCGGCTATTACGTCCGAGATGCTCCTGTTTGCGAGGTCGCTGAATGATTGCGCCAGGTAGCCCAGCCGCAGCCCGCGCGGCGAGAGCACCACATTCCCGCTGTCGGGTGGTTCCTGTCCGGTGATGATCTTGAGGAGGGTGGATTTGCCGGAGCCGTTGGGGCCGATGAGGCCGACGTGCTCCCCGTCGTTGACGATAAGGTTGACTGCGGCGAGGACGGTATTGACGCCGTAGCTCTTAGAAAGGTTTTGTACTTGCAGCATGGTGCCTCCACGGGAGACACTCTGGTCTCCGCGCTAACGCTTGTTCAGTTTGAGGGCTGTTTGGAGGGTGGTGCTGCGCACAAATAAGCTCCTTGCTAAGGCCGAATACGACCAGCCGCACATACATGAGATGGGGTCTGGTAATAGTAGTATACCCGAATGGAGGCCGCGGGCAATAGGCTGTAAGATGTAAATTAGACCGGCCAGCCTACTGCCCGCGCATTATGGCTCGTATAAAGATGCCGCCCTGTTGAGTTGGTCGAGCAGAGGGCCGCCAGCTTCCTCAAGCTCAGGCCGCTCGTCCAGCAGACGTTCCAGGTCGGCCGATGCGGCTTGCAATTGCGTGCTGGCGTCTTCCAGGGCGGCCTTCCTTGAGGCACCTCGCAAGGTCTCTCCCTCCGGGTCGCGTATATATGTAGCCACTGCTTTCACGGCGCGGTTGTACTCGCTAGCCGCGCCCTCGGAGTCGCCGGAGGCCAGCAACACCAGCGCCAGGTTAGCTCTCGCGGGTACGTAGTCCTGGTTGATCTCGACAGCTGCCTGGAGGAACTTGCGCGCCCCTTCGTAATCACCCGCCCAGGTGGAGGCCGCGCCGAGGCTGTCCAGGGCCAGGATCATTTGCGCGCCCTCCCCGACAATCTCGTCCGCCGGCAATCCGTCCATATATCGCTGCACGTCAGGCAACAGGGCCTTCACCCCTTCGCGCGAGTCCGGCTTCTCGCGGGCAAGCTCCTGCAAATCGAGGCCGAGCGCTACAAGCTCCCGTACTCGCACTTCTATCGGCTCGCTTTCCAACCTGGCAGAGAACTCGGTGAAAGCCTGCTGGGCATCCGCACTCTTGCCCTGGGCGAGCAGCACAACAACCTTCTTACCCGACAGAGTCGCCAGGTCGCCGGAGAACTCGCTTGCACGGTCCAACGTCTGTAGCGCCGAGGTATGGTCGCCGCTGCGGTACTGCGCCAGCGCCAGCGACCAGGCACCCACAGGGTCGTGCGCGTATTTGGCCTGGTAATCCGTAAGGAGCTCGACCGCCCGCTCGAATTCGCCCGCTTCCAGGGCCTCGGTGCCCTGCTCGAGCATGTTGTCGCCCGTGCAGGTGAGGCTCTTGAAATAGCCGTAGTTCTGGCCGATGGGCTTGCTGGCTTCCACCTGCAACTCGCCTTGCCTCGCGGAGAGCGTTTCGTGAAGCGCGGTGTATTCTTCTACTTTGGCGGGGTCGCCCACCCAATCATAGTAGAACGTCGCGAAGAAGGCGGCCACTACGTAGTCGTTGTAGACCGTGAGATTGACGTTTAGCTCGCCTGGGGTCTGGGATTCGGGCGGATTGCTGTCAATAAGCTCCCGCGCGGTCCTGGAGTGCTCCAGCGCCAGCGTCAGCATTTCCCCTGCCGCCTCTTTGTCCTGTTCGATGAACTTTCGCAGGTACCTGTCGCGGTAGAGCATCGACAGGTTGGAGTGTGCCTCCGCCAGCAGGCGCGGACCTGGATGGCGGTCCGACTCCAGTACGGCGTTCGCGTCATCGAAGGCGCGCTGCCACACACGGTCCTGCACTTCCTGCTCCACCAGGCCGCCGAGACTCGAATAAAGACCTGCATAATCTTTCAGGCTGCGGGAGTACCGGGCTATCTGGATGACAGGCTCTGCGGTGTCGGGGTCGGCTTCCTCGGCCCAGCGTATGAGGTAGGGCCGTGCGCCCTCCTTGATCGCCAGCATGCGCTCGATGGTCTCGGGGTCCTGCATCTGCTCCGCGAGCACCTTGCGCAACGTGCGGGTGTCACCGATAGGCGAGTAGCCGAAGGCCGGGTCCATCAAGGCCGCCATGCCCCCGCTGCCCTCAAGATACGGCGAGAAGTCGGACATGGCCTCCATGTTGTGCTGGTCGGTGAGCATCAGCAGCAAATCGAACGTACCCGCCACGTCCACCGCCGACACGTAGCGCTCGATGGCTTCCACATTGGTGGGGTCCACCGCCAGTATGGCGTCGGTGGTCTCTTTCACCTTGTCAAGGTAGCCAATGTCCGACGAGGTGGCATTGAGCGAGTACCTGAGCAGCAGGTGGTGCAGGTCGGGCAGGCTGGAGGGATTGAGCCTCAGCAGTGCCTTACGCTCCTGCAACGCTTCCAGGCTCAGCACGCTCTCGTCGCGCAACGTGGCTAGACTCGCCACGGTCCTGTGCAGGCTGGCGTTGTTGGGGTCCTTCTCCAACTGGTTGTGAGCCAGAGCATACGCTTCTTCGCACGCGCCAGAACGGTAGAGGAAGCGAGTCGCGGCAGACATAGCGCGACTGTCGTCCGGCCTGGAAGCCAGCGCCCGTGCTTCTTCGCCCACCCTGCCCGACCACAACTGCCGCGCGTCCTCGTCGTTGTTTATAAGTGCTATATCCAGCAGGCGCAGATACGCGTTGCCCGCCATTTCGTGTAGCTGCCGGAAGATCGTGGGGTTCGCCAGGGCGGTCTCGTCCTGGTCCAGCGTCTCCTTTATACGGAGGGCCTTCCTGAGCAGGGTCTCCGACTGCTCCAACTCGTAGTTGAAGAAATAAAGCTGGGCACGATTGGTGTACGCCTGGGCAAGCACAAGTCGCTCCTGCACGCCAGGCTGGGTGATCGATTCGCCGGCCCTGATCGCATTATCAAACGCCTCTTCCGCCTTGTCGTTCTGGTTGAGTAGGTAATAAGCGTTCCCCATGTACAGGTGGATCAGCGCGTCGCTGGAATTTCCCAGCCCGCCGTTGGCAACAGCATTTTGCAGGTGTGAGAGGGCGGCAGGGTAGCGGTCCCGGTCGTACATCAGCACGCCCGCCGCCGCTTCCATGAGCCTGGTGGTATCGGTACCTTCGAGCCGGGGCACCTCCAGCCCCTCCTTCGTACGCACCGACAGGTCGCCCGGCTGCCCCGCGGCCCCTTCCTGCGTCACCGGGATTTCGATACCGAGACTCGGGTCGGCAAACACCAGGTAGGCTACAAACCTCCGCTCTTCGGCGGCTTGCTGCGAAGGAGAGGCAACACCGGGCACGCGCAGAGCGACGTTACCGCCGCCCGACGTAGCTCTGACCTCGTTGTATATGATCACCGCGTGCGCGTGTATGCGGCGTGCGAAACGCTGTGCCTGGGCGGTATCCCTCGGGTCGAAAGACACCGGCAGGTCGCGCAGCACAATCTGGTCGCCGTGCCCCAGCTGGCGCAGCCGCAGGCTCTCGGCCAGGGTGTCGCGTGCGAGGCTGTTGCCCACCTGCCGGGTGAAGGCGATACCAATCTGGCCTTCCGGCACCGGCAATTCGACGTTCCACAGGTACTGTTGGTAAAAGTAGGCCCCAAAGAGGATGGCGCTGATCATCCCGAAGGCGCTAACACCCTTCATGCTGCGTAGGGAGGACTGCACGCGGAAGTAGAGACTGCGCCGCCTGCTCTTGCGCCCGGCCGTGGGGGCGGGCACCGAGGCAGCGGCTTCGCGTGCCTGGTGACGTCGCCACCAGACGAACAGGCCCACGGTTACGCCCAGCGTGCCCAGTGCGAGCGCCAGCAGCAGCCATTCGTTCCACTGCGACCACTGGATCACCAGTCCGCTGAAGCTGTTCCAGAATTCATAGGGAGAAAAAAGGTCGAAAGAGAGGTCTTGCCCTTCGCTCGCCAGCCCTAACTGCACCAGCAAGAGCACGAAGAGCACGGTCGCGGTGGACGTAACGATGCCCTTCGCCGTGTCGAGTATCCAGCTTCGTAGGCCTTCTTCAAAGCGGGAGGTAATGTCGTCAGGGTCGGAGGTTACCCTGGGCACCTCCGGCGTGTATGCGGGTTGAGGTTCGGGCTGGGCGACCGGTGCGGCTACAGCCTCAGCAGCAGGCGCAACCAGGGGGCCGGAGGCTGCTTCGACGTTGGAAGGGACTTCAGGCTTGCTTATGCCAGCCTCGCCGCCCGGCGGAACGACCGGGAGGTCCTTAGCTTCAACTTCCTGCATCGTTTTGTTATTCCTTCTGCTATATGACGGGTTGTATCACAGCCGTACGGGAAACCGCATTGTCTCATTACTTTTTTTCGGCAATTATAGCAAGTCAGCGCGCACTCTGCGTCAGCCTCAAGGTGCAGTCCTGTCGCTACTAACGTAGTCCGAAAGTCGCAGAGGCCGGGGGTAGGACTAATGTTGTGGGCGGGAAAGTACTATTGTGCACTGCCGCTTATCAGCACCTGTGGTTATAATGGAAACAGGTCCAGGCCCCGCCCTAACTCACCACTCTAGAGTAGTGAGCGTTTACCCTTGCCGCCGACGTTCGACCTTTACTGGCCTGACCTGGTATGCGCGGCATCCAGGGTCAGCGACCAACAGCAGAGCCGATAGAAAGATATGCAAATCGACCCGCCCATAAATATCCTCAGCGACAACAAGCCTTATAAGAGTCCTTCAGCTACCGGGTACGCTAATATAGCAGCCCGGTTCGCAGCATGGGTTGGTGAGTCGTTCAGGCGCTTGAGCACGATGAACGGCACGCACGGCACCCCCGCGACGTTGAACATGCAGAGCATCTACGCGCTCAAGACCTCGGGAGTCCTCCAGAGGAGCGACGAACAGTTCCGGGCCGCCTTCGAGTACGCCAGCATCGGGATGGCGCTCGTGGGCATAGATGGGCAGTGGCTGCGGGTGAACAAGGCCCTGACGAGGATTATCGGCTACACCGAAGACGAGTTGCTCACCGGGAGCTTCCACGACATTACCCACCCCGACGACCTGGAGGCCGACCTGGAGCACATTGCCCAGCTACTCCGCGGAGAAATTGCCTCATACGACATGGAGAAGAGATACATTCACAAGGATGGGCGTATCGTCTGGGCGTTGCTGTCGGTTTCGCTGGTGCGCCACGATTTCGGACAGCCTCTCAACTTCATTTCGCAGATACAGGACATCACCGACCGCAAGCAGCTAGAAGAAAAGCTGAACAAGCTGGCTACCTACGACGAGCTAACGGACCTGTACAACCGCCGCGCTATGCTCGAGCGCCTGCACGACGAGATAGCGCGCTCCCGACGCTACCAACAGCCGGTCTCCCTGGTGTTCCTGGACGTGGACCACTTCAAGGCGGTCAACGACACATACGGGCACGACGTAGGGGACGAGGTACTGCGGCGACTGGCCCAATTGCTAAAGGAAAACGTTCGTTCCGTAGACATCCCGGCCCGCTTTGGGGGCGAGGAGTTTGCCGTCTTGCTTCCCAACACGGACCTTGCGGGCGCTCGGCGCGCGGCAGAACACTTGCGGCAGTTGATGGCTAAAAACGCTATCAGGGTAACGCTGGGTGACGGCACTGAGAAGCACCTGCACGTCACCTCGAGCTTCGGCGTGTCCAGCATGTCGGGCAATAGCGCGGAGGAGATGGAGCTACTCAAAGCCTCCGACGAAGCGCTTTACAGGGCCAAGCGTAACGGCCGGAACCGCGTCGAAGTGGCCTGAGTAGGGCTTGCCACCTGTGTTCCCAGCCCGGTAGCCAAGGCGGTCACCGGCATTGCTCGGGCGTGAGGACGTGCAATGGGAGCAAGTATAGTAGCATACTGGCCTGGAATAACGGACGAGCAACTTGAGAGGCAACCCGGCTTTACACAGGACGATAGAGCCTGGGGCAACTTCATGGCGGAACGTGAAGACGAGCTAGAAGTACAGCGGATCATGGTCGCGCTCGGAGCGGGCGCTCTCCTTACCGCAAAGACGGACGGCTGGGACGACGGTGATGTAGATTGGGTGACGCCGCAGGAGCTTTACAGTGCCGCCATCCAACTCCAGGCAGCTATCCGGGAGAAGAAGCCCGGCATCGAGCGAGTGCTTGAGGTATATGGACGCAACTCGCACGAGGAATATCCAGACGACATTATGGTGGACCTTGAGGACATAAAGGAAATAGCGCAGTGGGCCGAGCAAGAAGGTGCGCGGGTTGTGACTCTTGAGGTGAACTGGTAGTAATTCGACCCCTTAAAGTTCGCCTGGCAAGAAGCTATCTCATAAGTGTGGATGAGGAGATGAGCACCCAAAGCCTCTACTTGTCATTTCGAACGGAGTGAGAAATCTCGTCCCTTGCAACCCAAGTCTCACTTTTCTTTCACCACTTCAGCACCGTAAGAAAGAGGTGACACCGGGGTGCAGGACGAGATTTCTCACTCCGTTCGAAATGACAAGGAAGGGGCTTTGTCGCAAGTCACCGGGGCTGCGATTTATGAGCTAGCTTCTACGCAAGCAGCTACACACAGCATAAACAGAGGCTCCCAGCGACACGACTCGGAGCCTTTTTCGTGCGTACGTTTATGGTGTGCCCGCCGGGACTCGAACCCGGGACCCTACGATTAAAAGTCGCATGCTCTACCGACTGAGCTACGGGCACATGTTCGCGCTAATCCGCCAGTCCCAATAAGGACACGAACGGACTAACGTATCATTATACCAAATCCCGGCTTCTCCTAGCCAAGCCCGGCTTCAACTGACTCCGACCAGACTGCCCCATTTTCCGCCTCTATGCCGGCGCAGAACTGCGATATCTCCCGGTTCATCTCGTCAATGAACTCTTCATTCCACGAATGCTGCCCGCCGTGATAGACGTACAGGTGGCGCTCGGAGTGCCCTGCCGCAATGCCCTCAACCACAGGCAGCGGCGCGGAGAAATCGTGCTCCGAGGCGAGGATGAGGATGGGGCTGTTGATGAAGGGCAATTCGGTCCGGGCGTCGGTGAGCATCAGGTCGTGCAGTAGCTCCCCGGCGGCGGCGAGGTCGGCCTGCTGCTTGTGGTCTATGTCGCGCTCGGCAAGCTCAGGTATCGCGTCGGGCGGCTCGTGCAGGATGATCTTGTGCATGAGCCAGTCGCTGGAGCGCAAGCCGTCCACCAGCGAGCGCAACGGTCCCACGCGCAGTCCATACGCCACTACCGGCCTGGCCCACTTGGCCGCTATGGCGACCTTCCCAAGGAAAGGCAGGTGGAGCACCTGACCCGCCACCTTCTCTTTGTTGTCGAAGGCGTAGCGGACGGAGATGGGAGCGCCCGTGGCTACGCTGGCGAGCACGAGTTGCCTATCCTCCAACCCCACAACCCTGAGGAACTCGCCCAGCCAGCGCGCGTAGCCGTCGATGTTGTGCTTGTATGGCGCGGGCATCGGCTCGGATTCGCCGCAGCCGGGCAAGTCGGGTAGGACCACCCGCCAGTCATCCGGCACGCCCTGGATCACGGGCCAGAACGAATCGCCCCCACCCATGAGGCCGTTGATACCTACGTAGACAAAGCGTGCGTCTTGCGGCCCGCGTACCGTGTAGTGGACTCTCTTTTCGTAGACGATTGCCGTCAGATGTTCCATCCTGGGGCTGAGTTCCAAGTTGTTTTGCCTCCTATGCTGCCCGGCTCTATTCGGGCTAGTACAAGGGGGCGTTGCAATCGCTGTGCCCCTGTAGGCATGTTCGTACAGTGCCACACCTCTACACGGGCACGCAACTTGCTCCTCAAGTGGTGGCAATTAGCCAGTAATCAACTCAGGAGGACACTAATGGCGGAAATTCTCAGCGACAATACGTACAACCTGCTTGCCATCTTGTTGAGCAAGCTTGAGGGTCTCGAAGCCTACGACACATACTTGCAGGATGCGGACGATGACAGCCGCAAGATCATCGAGCAGATCGCCCGCGACGACGAGCGCCATGCAGAAATGTTGCGCTCCGCGGTAGAGAAGATGGTCCGTGACGGCGGTTTGAAGTAAGTCGTAACAGCAACGGCCCGGCACGGGGTTAGCAGCCGGGTTTGAACAAAATAAGAGGCCGAGCGCGACGTCCGTCTAACGGGCGTCGCGTTTCACTTCGCGTAGCAGGGCCTCCAGCCTCCGCGCTTGTTCCTGCCGGGTATAGTGCAGGCTCACGTAGTGCTGCCCCTTGTCACCCAGTCCTCGCGCCTTGGCCGGCTCACTGCAAAGCTCCTCAATGGCTCGAGCGAGGGCGTGTGAGTCCTCCGGCGGTACCGCTAGCCCGCCCCCTGCTTCGTTTAGCACTTCCACCGCCTCGCCCGCCACGCTCAATACCACCGGGGTGCCACAGGCCCAGGCCTCGAACATCTTGGATGGTAAAGCGCCATAGAACACCGGCTCGTCCTTCAGTGGCACGATTGCGCAGTTCGCCATTGACAGGTAAGCGGGCATGGAGGCTGCCGGTACCTCCGGCAGCATGCGCAAGTTAGTCAGGCCGAGGGCCTCGCATTGTTGCGCCAGCGCCGCCTTTCTCGGCCCCTCGCCCAGCATCACGAACTGAATCTGAGGCTTGTCTTGCAGGAGCTTCGCCGCTTCCAGGACGTTCTCCAGTCCCTGCGCGATGCCGTGCACCCCTGCGTAAAGCACCACGAATGCGTCTTCCAGCCGGAGCTCGCGGCGCAGCCTCTCGGCACCCTTGGGGTCGCGCCGGAAAAGCTCGGTGTTGGCTCCATTAGGTATCAAGGATAACTTTTCCGCCGCTATGCCTCGTGCCATCAACCGCGAACGAATGCCCTGTGTGACAGTCACGATGCGCGAGGCGCGGGCATAAAGCAGCCTCTCAAGCACCTCAGCCGCTGCTACGGCCTTTGGGTTGCTCAACTCTCCCAGCGCGACGGCGGACTCCGGCCACAGGTCCCGCACCTCGAACACCAGTGGCACGCGTCGCAGGGCAGACGCCAGCATGCCGGCAACTCCTACGAACAGGGGAGGGGAAGTGGCGTAAACTAGGTCGTACCGCCCTCGTAGCAGGCTGCCCGCCAGCGCCGCCATGCCCATGTAGCTCAGGTAGAAGCGCATCCGGGTGGCGAACGTCTTTTCCGGCGAGGTCCAGACCCACAGCCTGAAAACGTCCACGCCGTGCTCTCCCTGGCGTTCGGAGAGGCGGCCGCGATATTCCGGCGGGATGATGCCTGAGGGGTGGTTGGGCACCTCGGTTATGACCGTGACGTGGTGGCCTTGCGACGCGAGGTAGCGGCTCATCTCGAAGGCGCGCGTCTGTGTAGCGCCGACTTCAGGGGGGAAATACTGAGTAAAATAGAGGATGCGCATGCTTACCGCGCCAGGACCGGCTCCGGCTGCCTGCGCACTAACCGGGGTTCGGGCACCGGGGCCGTGCGGGCGATGTGCAAGCGCCACCAGGTTACGAGGTTGAGCATCTTCCACAGGTCCAGCGACCTATCGCGCGCCCCCGATTGGTGCTCCTCCAGCGCCTGCCGCACGTACTCGCGGTCGAGCAACCCGAACTCTCTCGCGTCAGGCGAGTCGATTTGCTCCCTCACCCAACCGGCAAGGCTCTCGCGGAACCAGATGTCAACAGGCGTGGGCATCCCCATCTTGTCGGTGCGCTTGTAAATAGAGGCAGGTAGCACGTCTTTCACGGCCTCTTTGAAGATGTGCTTCATGTTGAGGTGCTTCATCTTCAGATGACTCGGCACGCGCGCCGCTAGCTCGATGAGCCGGTAGTCGAGCAACGGCGCTCGCGACTCGAGTGAGAAGGCCATGCTCGTGCGGTCCTCCACTTGCAGGAGGGCGGGGAGGTACCACTTGAGGTCGTAATACATGACCGCCCCTAGAGCCGACCGCTTCACCTTTGTCGCCTGCGTGGAAGTCGTCTCATCCACCTGTTGTGCGCTGCCCAATGCGTGCTTGAATGCTGGGCCAGCCCACGGACCTAAGGCCCTTGAGGCTCGCAGGCGCGCACGGCGGCCTCGTACCAGCGTCTTTATCAGCGTCATGCGCGTGTTCGAGCGGGTGAGCATCACAATTGCGCTCTTGAGCACGTCCAGTAGCAACCTGGGGTGCTTGCGCGCGGCTTGACGGAGGCTGCGGAAGTAGGCAGGCACGTAGCCCAGGTACCCGGCCCAGGCCTCGTCGCCGCCCTGCCCGCCGTTGATAACAATCACCCCTGCCTCGTCAGTAATGCGACATACAGCCCATTGCAGGATGATGCCCGGCCCCGCGGCAGGCTCGTCCATGTGCCAGACTATGCGCTCCAACAGGCGCTGCATGTCGTCGGCCGTGGGCAGCGTCTCATGGTGGTCGGTGCCGTACTTCGCTACCACATCTTTGACGTACTTGCGCTCGTCGTAGGCCGGTCCCTCTGCGAAGGCCCCGGAGAAGGTGCGTACCGGCTCGCCGCTGTCTCGCAACCGGCGGCTGAGCAGCGCCACTATCGAGCTACTGTCAAGCCCGCCGCTCAGATGCGCCCCAAGCGGCACGTCCGACCGGAGCCGGAGCTTAACCGAGTCCTCCAATAGCTCGCGCGTCCTGGAGACGTAGTAACTTTCATCGTGCTCGCCTACGGGGTCTTCACCTGCCGGGGCATCCCACCACTGCTTTACTTGCAGTCCATCCCGGTCAGCGAGCATGAAGTGGCCGGGCAGCAGGCGTTTGATGCCCTCGAACCATGTGTGCTCCCCCGTGGTGAACATGGCGTTCATGTACTCGGCAATCGCGGCGAAGTTGGGCCGTGCTTCAATACCAGGGTAGGCCAGGAGGGCCTTGATTTCGGAGCCGAACACCAGCCTTTCTCCGTCCCAGTGGTAGTAGACCGGCTTCACGCCTATGCGGTCGCGCGCGATAAAGAGGCGCTCCTTGTGGCTGTCCCATATAGCGAAGGCGAACATGCCGTTCAGCCGTTGTAGGCAATCGACACCCCACTCTTCGTAGGCGTTCAGCAGCACCTCGGTGTCGGAGTGCGACCTGAATGTGTGGCCCCTGGCCTCAAGCTCCGGCCTTAGCTCGACGTAGTTGTAGACCTCACCGTTGAAGACCAGGTGCAGGCTGCCGTCGTGGTTCTGCATCGGCTGGATGGCGGCGTCGGACAGGTCGATAATGCGCAGGGCGCGGTGGGCCAGGGCGGCACCGGCTTCCGTGAAGAAGCCGTCGCCATCGGGGCCGCGGTGCGCTATCCGGTCGGTCATGCGCTTGAGCACGTCCATATCGGGAGGCGTGCCGAGCCTGTTGAAGATGCCAGCTATGCCACACATGCAAACAGTATAAGGCACCCGCCTTCAGTGGCACAAGAGGTAAGACAGTGCGAGTTTGCTTGTCGAAGCAGACGTGGAGTGCTACAATTGCATGGCCTGGAGGAGGCAACCTCTTCCATGCGACCGCTGCCAGACCTGGAGTATAGGAGTAGTTTTGTCTACGCGTAGAGCACGGGCCTTCGCGCTCGTCACCCTCATCGTGCTGTTGCTTCCCGGCTGCTGGCCCTTCCAGCAGGCAGAGGCCCCGCAAGCGCCGGGCACCCCCTCGGCCCGGCAGACCGGCACACCTGCCATCACCGGCCAGGACGTTGACGTTACTCCCCTCCCCCTATCGACTGATGCGCTTAACATCGCCGGGCAGACCGACGACCCACCCAGCCTCGATCCCGCCCTCGCCACCGACGGCTATTCGTTGTTCGTAATCCGCCAGCTTTTCAGCGGCCTCGTCACGTTCGACAACCTGATGAACGTAGTGCCCGACATAGCGGCGAGCATGCCCTCCGTGTCTGCCGATGGGCGGGTCTACACCTTCGCGCTGCGCAAGGGAGTGAAGTTCACCGACGGCCAGGAGGTGACGGCCAGCGACTTTAAATACTCGTTCGAGCGCGCCACCGACCCGAAGTTAGCCGGCTCCCTGGCTGCCACACAGTTGCCCGCCGGACTGTTCCTGAACGACATTGTTGGCGTGATGGATAAACTGGAAGGCAAGGCCACCGAAATATCCGGCGTCAAAGCCCTCGACCCTAACACGTTGGAAATCACCATTGACGAGCCAAAGGCGTTTTTCCTGTCGAAGCTCACGTCGGGACCGGCCTTCGTGGTGCAGCGCTCCAACGTCGAAGAAAGCCCCAGGTGGACCGAGCACCCGCGCGGCACCGGCCCGTTCCGCCTCGAAAAGTGGGTGCATAACGACCAGATGGTGCTGGTTGCTAACGACCTCTATTATGCCGGACGCCCTGCGATCTCGACGGTGAACATCTGGATGGGAGCCAACGCGACGGGAGAGCTTCAGCAGTATGAGGTAGGTGGCCTGGAACTGGCGAGCGTACCGATTAATGACATATACCGAGTGACGGACCGCAACAACCCCATGTCCAAGGAATTGCAGACGGTGCCGGACCTGTCGGTGACGTACCTGGGCTTCAACGTGCGCCAGAAGCCCTTTGACGATCCGAAGATACGCGAAGCGTTCTCACGCGTCATTGACAAGCAGAAGGTCGCCAGGGTGATGTTCCAGTCGCAGGTGCGGCAGGCGACGGGCTTCGTGCCGCCCAACAT
>DASVRN010000113.1:0-4634 GCA_036388595.1 Chloroflexia bacterium | reverse complement strand
CGCAATCCCACGACCTCTTCGGGGAGAAAGAGCACGCAGAAGGCGAGTGTAGCCGCTATCACCAGGAACAGGGCGGGCAGGAGCCTGCGCGCGCGCCGGAGCCAGAACGCCGGGAGATTGACGCTACCGTGTCGCTGCCACTCCGACAGCAGCAAGGCGGTAATCAGGTAGCCGCTGATGACAAAGAAGACCTCTACCCCCAGGAAGCCGCCAGGCAGCCAGAGCATACCGGCGTGGTAGAGCAACACCGCGGATACGGCTATGGCACGCAGGCCGTCGAGGCCCGGCAGGTAAGGCAGCCGCCAACCGTGGGCTGTAGGTTCTCCACCTCGGTCCGCTCCAACTTCTATTTGCGTGGCCGGTTTACTGCTCGACATTCGCCCGTCCGTGTGCTGAGGTGCCGGGTCATAGATCAGGAATAAAGTAGTTTAACATAACAATGCGGCTTGTGCCTTCGTAGATTACAATACAAGCGTAGGGTGTGCAATAAGGCTCTCGGCCTAAGCCACCCTAATTATTTGTACCTAAGGCCTATCTGCAAACTGCTGCGTGTGCGGGATCCTATCCCCTTTGTCATTCTGAGCGCAGCGAAGAATCTCGTCCTTCAGCACATGATAGCCCCTTTCCTTATGACAACAACGTGCTATGGTGCCGCACTGCCGCACTGCTGTAAGGGTGCTATGGCGCAATTGAGAAGGGTAACATCTCCGTGGAGGACGAGATTCTTCGCTGCGCTCAGAATGACAAGGTCCACCTTTGGCTGCTTGTTTCTACATCTTGTACATAGCCCCAAGTTTTTGGAGCGTTCGGAATTTGCTCTCGCTCCATGGCATACCCGGTCATAGAAGCGCCTGATGAAACTGCATCACAGAGTACGAGCATATTATATCCGGTGTGCAAAGTTCTTGGTGCGATATGATCTGAAACACTTTGGTTGGTACGATCCTAGCACCACGTTCACGTGGTAAAGGCACTTCTAGAGGCATAATTCGGATACCCAAGCACAAATTCTTATGCCTAGTTAGCCAACTAGCTGATAAAGCAAAAAACAATACATCAATGGGCGTTCTACTGCGTCCTCGAACTGCGCTGGCCCTGGCGTTCATCGCGGATGGTTCGTCTCTTGGCCCCACTTATGCTGAATACACCGGCGTCGCACGCATGGCTGCCCTGCACGGATATCTATCAGTCATGGGCAAATATACGAGGCATGTGGCGACCTAGAAGGAGATACCATGTCGGAACTTTCGCCGCAACTAATCGACTCGATTGTGGGCGGCTACAACGGAGACCCCTTCGCACTCTTAGGCCCGCACCGTACCGGCCAGGACGGCCAGGCGAACACCGCCGTGCGCGTTTATTTACCCTGGGCGCAGACGGTGCAGGTGGTCAAACATGACGGCGAGACCTATGAAGCCTCCCGCCTGCACCCTTCGGGCTTCTTCGAGGCCACTGTGCCGGGTGAAGAGTCTTTCGCCTACACGTTGCGCGTCACCAACGATGCCGGTAGCACAACGGACGTGCAGGACCCCTATTCGTTCGGGCCTTGCCTCAGCGACTTCGACCTCCACCTCATACGCGAGGGCAACCACTTCCGCACTTACGAGAAGTTGGGGGCTCACGTGTTGGAGGTCAACGGCGTGCGCGGAGTACACTTCGCCGTTTGGGCACCCAACGCCCGGCGGGTGAGCGTGGTTGGCGACTTCAACGGCTGGGACCCCAGCATTTACCCGATGCGACAGCACCCCGGCTTCGGCATCTGGGAGCTCTTCATCCCCGGCATGGTGGAGGGCGAAGCCTACAAGTACCATATCAGGTCGCTCTACAACAATTACGAGGTTGAGAAGGCCGACCCCTACGGCTTCTATGCCGAGCAGCGTCCGCGCACCGCCTCCAGGGTGTTTGACATCACCGGCTACGCATGGGGCGACGGCGAGTGGATGCAGGACCGCAGCCGGTACAACGGGCTTGACGCCCCTATCTCGATTTATGAGGTACACCTCGGCGGCTGGCGGCGCAAGGTGGAGGAGGAGAACCGCTTATTCAGCTACCGGGAACTGGCGCACGAATTAGTGGACTACGTCAAAATGCTCGGCTACACCCATATCGAGCTAATGCCCCTCTCCGAGCACCCATACGACGGCTCGTGGGGCTACCAGACGATAGGCTACTATGCCGTTACGAGCCGCTATGGCACGCCCAAAGACTTCATGTACCTCGTGGACGTGTGCCACCAGAACGGCATTGGAGTGTTCATCGACTGGGTGCCCGCCCACTTCCCCAAGGACGTGCACGGCCTCAACTACTTCGACGGCACCCACCTGTACGAGCACGCCGACCCACGCATGGGCGAGCACCCGGACTGGGGCACGCTGGTGTTCAACTTCGGGCGCAACGAGGTGCGCAACTTCCTGCTGTCGAACGCCCTCTTCTGGCTCGATAAGTACCACATCGACGGCCTGCGGGTGGACGCGGTAGCCTCCATGCTTTACCTGGACTACTCGCGGCAGCCGGGACAGTGGGTGCCTAACAGGTTCGGCGGCCGGGAGAACCTGGAGGCGATAGACTTCCTCAAGCGATTCAACGAGCTTGTGCACCTGGAGTACCCCAGCGCGCTGACGATGGCCGAGGAGTCGACCGCATGGCCGATGGTGACCAAGCCCACCTTCCTGGGCGGCCTTGGCTTCGACATGAAGTGGAACATGGGCTGGATGAACGACATGCTCAAGTACGTCGAGCAAGACCCCGTGTACCGGCGTTACCACCACAACCTCATCACCTTCTCGCTCATGTACGCCTTCAACGAGCAGTTTCTCCTGCCCCTCTCGCATGACGAGGTGGTGCACCTGAAGAAGTCGCTGCTTGAAAAGATGCCCGGCGACGAGTGGCGGAAGTTCGCCAACCTGCGCGCCCTGTTCGGCTACATGTTCGCCCACCCCGGCAAGAAGCTCCTGTTCATGGGCGGCGAGTTCGGCCAGCGGACCGAGTTCAACGAGCAGCGCAGCCTCGACTGGCACGAGCTAAACAACGAGCCGAACGGCAGGCTGCTGGTGTTCATGCGCGACCTGCTGCACGTCTACAAAAACCAGCCCGCCCTGCACGAGGTCGATTTCAGCTGGGAGGGCTTCCAGTGGCTGGTCGCCAACGACAGCGACAACAGCATCATCGCCTTCGCACGCAAGGCCAAGGACCCCGCCGATATGGTGATAGTGGTGTGCAACTTCACGCCGCTGCCCCGCCACAACTACCGGCTGCCGGTGCCTCGCAATGGCTACTATCGAGAGATACTCAACAGCGACTCGTCGGCCTACTGGGGCAGCAACGTCGGCAACGCTGGAGGCCTGGAGACGGTGCCGGACCCCTGGTCTGAGGGGGGCTGCGC
Organism: Chloroflexia bacterium; assembly: GCA_036388595.1. Classification (GTDB taxonomy): domain Bacteria; phylum Chloroflexota; class Chloroflexia; order QHBQ01; family JADMIH01; genus JADMIH01. Next base: position 1,252 of record DASVRN010000113.1, on the reverse strand, counting down.
GCTGTACCTGACGGTGCCGCCCCTCTCCGTCCTGTTGCTCAAGCCCGACCCCTTGCCTACAGCCGAGCCGGTGGAGGAGGCACAAGCATCAGAAGCGGCTACGGAGGCAGAGTCCCCGCAGGCTCTTGCTCCAACACCCGAAGCCGCCAATGCCGCGTTCGAACCCGCCCTCAGAGACCGCAACCTCGAAATAGGGGCGGCCGAGAAGCACAAGGACGTTGACTACCTGGCTGGGGTGCTCGCCGACGACCTCACCTATGTGGACGCACGGGGCACGACGCTTGGCAAGCCGGAGTACCTGGCCGCTATAGCCTCTCCGTCGCACAAGCTGGAAAGCGTGGCTTCGGAGGTAATCGGCGTGAACGTCACAGGTGATACCGCCGACGTGGTGCTTGAAGTGACGGTGCGGGGCAAGCAGGGTAAAGACCCACTGGAGGGCACTTTCCGCCACGCCCGGACCTTTGTTCGCCGCCAGGGAGGGTGGCACGTCACCAACTGGGTAATCACCAAGATTGCCGGACAGTGACCCAGGCGGGCGCGCTGTAAGGGTCCAATAGTCCAGGGAGGCCGAGCGCGAAAGACCGATCTCCCTGGACTCTGATTGCTAAGTACCATGCTAACGAAGGAATGACAGCAAATAGAATGGTATCTAGTATACGGAGCATGCGGTGCCAGGCGACGCCCCGCGATTGAAATCGGGGGCTACACTCTGCGAAGTCCCTGCGGGACTGCCTTTGTGCAGGAGGGTCGTTCTTGAGAGACTAGGTAGAGTAGAGAGAGTAGGAGGGTAGAGGAGTCCCCTTGTGGGACTTGGTAAAGTGTAGCCCCCGATTTCAATCGCGGGGCGTCGCCTGGTACCATATGTGTCTCTATTAGCTGACATTCCTTCGCTAGCGCGGTACTAAGTGATCGTTTCAAAGCCACGTTAGAGACAGGCCCATACATCGCGTTAGCATTTAATGGGGTCAAGGCTCGGCATCCGGCGGGGCGGCCTTCATGGCCCCGCGCAAACCTATGAACGTGTAAGCGGCACCGGCGATGCGCGACAGCAGCCGGGACATGGCCGCTCCCCAACCTCCGAGAGACGGTATCAACAGCACACCGGCTACTATGATAGCGGCCACCCTTAGCCACTCAGCCCCTGCCAGCACCCGCGGCTTCTCCAGGGGCAGCGCCAGCAGGAACAGGGAACTGGTCGCCAGGTCGAACAGCACCACGGCCAACAGCAGCATGAACAGCCCGCCGGACGCAC
>DASVRN010000112.1:0-38680 GCA_036388595.1 Chloroflexia bacterium | reverse complement strand
TTATAAGATGTTATACTGGGGTACGATTTGGCGGTTCCGCCGGTCGTGCGCTGGACCAACCTGCCACCCTCCCAACCCGTCCAGTATTATCCCACCCAACCATGTAGTGAGGGAGTTTTTATATGCCGGAATCCGACGTCTCCAGGCAAGCACAACAGCGCGGGTCATCTAGTGGGATACAGTTGCTACGAAGCGTATCTGTGGCGGCGGGGATCGCCCTTGCCCTGTTCATCGCGCTCGTAGCGGTCTGGACCGGGGGCGCCGCCAACGCCGCGCAGCCTGTTACCCAGTCGAAGTACCTACCCGAAGGCTCCACTTTCCCCACCCCTACCCCCTGCCCGATCCAGTTCCAGGACGTGCCTGCCGACTACACCTTCTACTCGGTCGTCCGGTGCCTGGCTTGCCGCAACATCCTGACCGGGTACCCTTGCGGCCAAATGGCTTCGGAGCCGTGCGGCGAGAGCGGCGACCCTTACTTCAGGCCGGGCGCGAAGATATCCAGGGGCCAGATTGCCAAGATAGTGGCTAACGCGGCGGAACTGGACGACCCACCGGGCACGCGCATCTTCGAGGACGTGGCGGAGGGTACACCCTTCTACGACTACATACAGAGGCTGACCAACGAGGGCTACATCAGCGGGTACCCCTGCGGCACCGTTGCGAGCGAGCCGTGCCAGCCGGGCAGCAGGCCCTACTTCAGGCCGGGAGCCAACGCCACACGCGGGCAACTCTCCAAGATAGTGGCTAACGCCGCCGAAATAGAAGATGCGGTGTCGGGGCAGACGTACGAGGACGTGGGGACAGGCTCCCCGTTCTACCTGTACATCGAGAGGCTGTCGGCCCTCGACGTGATGAGCGGCTACCCATGCGGCACCGTAGCGGGCGAGCCATGCCAGCCGGGCAACAGGCCCTACTTCCGTCCCAACGCGGACGTAACCAGAGGGCAAGCGGCCAAGATCGTGGCTAACACCTTCTATCCCGGCTGCGAGACACCCGCACGCAGGTAAGGAGTCTATCCAGGTGTTGGGCCGTCATTGACCAGCCAGAGTTAAAGCTCGTTACTCGAACAAGAAGGGGCAGAGTACATCATCACGTACCCTGCCCCTTCTTTGCGTCTTAGGGGGAGTACCTGAAAGCAGTCGGGAGCAAGCAAAGGTGGAACTTGTCATCCCGAGTGGTGCGTCTTGCAAGCAAGCGACCCAATAGCTGAACCATGAGAGGCCCTGTCATCCTGAGCGCAGCGAAGGATCAGGTGGCTAGGCCAGAGTCTACAACGTAGGGGATGATGGCGGTATGAGGCACACTGTTGCATGAATAGGGAGAGTCAAACACGGGTAGCTGATCCTTCGCTGCGCTCAGGATAACAGGGGGAGTGTTTGGTCCTGCTGTTGGTCACGTAGTCGCAAGATGCCCCAAGCACAATGGCAAAGGGGCCCAGGTGCCTACGTTCCACACTATCATTTTTGAGATTGTTCTACAAACAAATGGGGAGGACGCTTTTCAGCATCCTCCCCGTCACCAATCAGGCTAAGTCCCTAGCGTTCGTGCTCGCCGTAGAGCATCTGGCGTATTGTGAGCACGTCCTGGCGCATCTGGTTGTCGGTCTCGATGAGGCCCTCGATCTTCTCGTAGGAGTGCATGGCCGTCGTGTGGTCGCGCTTGCCGAAGTAGGCGGCTATCTGTATGAAGGGCGTCTCGGTCTCCTCGCGCATCAGGTACATCGCTATCTGGCGCGGCACCAACACCTCGCGGCTGCGCGACCCCGTCTTGAGGTCCTCCGGCTCCAGGTTGAAGAAGCTCGACACCGTCTCCACGATGCGGTCATGGTTGATGGGGCGGCGGCGCTGACTGGCGCCTAGCTCGTTGAGGGAGGCGGCTGCCAGGTCTACAGACACGGCGGTGTTGTTGAGCTGGGCGTAGGCCACGATGCGGTTGAGTGCGCCCTCCAGCTCGCGGATGTTGCTCTGCACCTTGCGGGCGATGTAGTCGAGCACCTCACCCGGCACGGCGACCGGCATGGTCTCGGCCTTGGCCCGAAGTATCGCTATGCGCGTCTCAAGGTCGGGCGGCTGTATGTCCGCGATAAGGCCCCATTCGAAGCGGCTTCGCAGGCGCTCTTCCAGCGTCAAGATGGCCTTGGGCGGGCGGTCGCTGGTGAGCACGATCTGCTTGTTGGCCCCGTGCAGGGCGTTGAATGTGTGGAAGAACTCCTCCTGGGTGCTCTCCTTGCCCGCGATGAACTGCACGTCGTCGATGAGCAGGATGTCGGCGGAGCGGTACATGTTGCGGAAGTTCTCGTTGCGCTGGTCGCGGATGGCGTTGATCAGGTCGTTGGTGAACTTCTCGCTTGTGACGTAGAGCACCTTGATGCCGGGGTAGCGGCGCATGGCGTCGTGCCCGATGGCGTGCAGGAGGTGCGTCTTGCCCAGCCCCACGCCTCCGTACAGGAAGAGCGGGTTATAGGACATGGCGGGCTTCTCGGCCACGGCGCGGGCGGCGGCGTACGCAAGCTGGTTGCTCTTGCCCACGATGAAGCTGTCGAACAGGTAGCGGGGGTTGAGCATGGTGGCCTCTTCGAGGCTCATCTCAAATTGCACCGCACCGTTGCGCTTCATGGGGGTAACAGAGCTGTTGCCGTACGACCTGTCCGAGTTGTTCTGGCCGGAAGGCATGGAGGCCGCGTTGTTGTTCGAGCGCGTCAGGTTGGTGACGTTGTTGCCCGCCGTGCCGTAACCGACGTGCGCCGGGTTCACCGTCTGCGGGCCGGAGGGGGCCGCGTGCAGCTGCTTCGGGGTGTTGGTGTTGGCGCTGGGGTTGGCGCTGGGGCCGTGCCCGTTGGCAACCTTGTTGGTGTAGGGGTTGGGGTTGCCGCCGACCACCATCGGTAGCTCCTGGACCTCTTTCTCCACTCCCACCCCATCGAGCGCGTGGAGGGCGCGACCGGCGGTCGCGGTGCCCCTGGCGGGGGTCTTTACCTCGAACTGCACCTCAACCTTGTGGTTGAGCACGTTGTGCAGCGTCTCGGCGATTAGCTTGCTGAAGCGCTTCTCCAGCCATTCTTTAGCAAAGTTGCTGGGTACGGCGATGACAACTACGTTGTCCTGGAAATCGGAAATGGAAGTGTTCTTGAGCCAGGTCTGAAAACTGGGACCGGGCACCTTGACTTGCAGTTCCCCCAGCGCGGCCTGCCATACTTGCTTGGCGTTCATGCGGCCTCTCCTCCATGAAGTTTCTTGTGCTATTTTCCCGAACTTGCTCGTTACTCTAAAAACTCTTCATCAACGCACTGAAACTCTCGAAAACTCCGCACTCACACACATCTCAAAGCTCTGCTCGTAATCCCCATCCCTGACCTTTTGACCTGCCGGCGCTCGGGAGACTTTTCGTTGAGTGTCTCCGCTGTGTGCTACGTAGTGGCTGTTGTATCTGCGTCTTTGCAAATGCGTAAACGGCCCTTGAGCTACTTCCCCTAATGCCGCTTATCATAACAACCTGGCTCAAACTAATCAATATGAGCCGCCGACCTTTTCCATAAGAACCACTTATACCTTACTATCGCTCCCAGACCACTTGTGGAGTTTTACACATCGCTTGTGCACAACCTTTTGCACAATTCCACAAGCCGATGTGTACATCCCTTACCCCATCCCCATTCGTCCAAATGTGGTAGCTTCAACGCCCCTACTATACAGCATATTGTAGTCTTTGTCTAGAGGCAAAGACCAAGAATCCACTACAAACACACAACGTGAGCCTGCTTAGGACCGGTAATATGCGGTTACCCGGATACTCTGTAGAAGTTGTAACCCAGTAGGGGGCCGCTGTGGGAGTAAGGCCTCCCTCGGCGCGTCCCACCGGAAGCTGTTGAGAGGAGTGCTTCCGAGGTGCTGTAAGAATATATTACTGCCGCATGGGAGTCAAGCTATAAATTGCGTAATTTGTGGAAAACTTCCATAAGGAATTTTGGTGATTTCGGCTCCTAAGATATTACTACCATCCGCTGAAACATATGTGCGGATGCATTGGTGGCACAACATGTTGTATGTAGCCACTGAATCGCCGCGTACGGCCCGGCTGTATATAGTCCATCCACAGGTTATACCCCATTGGGGAAACAAAAGTGGATATCTTGAGAGACGGAAACGCCAAGACGCCAAGACGCCAAGGACCACGCCAAGTTATTAAGGTTTAGACGGTACAAAGAGGAGTAGGCTACGGCATCACGTAGCCTACTCCTCTTACTTGAATAACGATCCTTAATCTCTGCGCGTCCTTGGCGTCTTGGCGTCTTGGCGTTTAGATTCCCTGCTACTTGTGCTTTATCTGCGCCACCGTTTTCTCGGTGACCATGCCCACGACCTTGTCGCCCATGTCGAACTCGGCACCGGCGGCGGCGAACAGTTCGGGCAGGGGGCGGGAGCCGCCGAGGGAGAGGCCGCGCTTGTAAGCCTCAATCGCGCCACTTGGGTCTTCGAGGGAGCGGAGCCACACCTGTAGGGCGGCTATCTGCGCGATGCCGTACTCTATATAGTAGAAGGGCACCACGAATACGTGCAGGTACTGCCAGCCTATGTCGCGGTACTGCTCGATGCCGGACCAGTCGAGGTCGGGGCGGAACCGCTGCTCTATCTCGCGCCACTTGGCGCGCCTGGCATCCGGCCCGTGGTCTTCCGCCGTGTAGACCCAGTGCTGGAACAGGTCGAGCATGGCGATCCAGGGCATGCCGGAGAGCACGCCCCTTAGCTGGTCGTCTAGCAGGCGGTCAAGCTCCTCTTCGCTGTAGAACTCGCCCAAGTAGGGCCTGGCAAGCAGTTCCATGCTCATCGAGCCTACTTCCTCGAACTCCATCCCGGCAAAGTGGTAGCTGTGCAGGGGCTGCTCGCGCGCCAGGAAGTAGTGGAAGGCGTGCCCGCCCTCGTGCAGCAGGGTGGTCACGTCGTCCTTGATGCCGACCGCGTTCATGTGGATGTAGGGCACGCGGCTGTCTGCGAACGACTGGCAGTAGGCGCCGGGGGCCTTGCCGGGACGGTTCTCAAGGTCGAGCAGGCCGTCCCTCACCATCGTCTCCAGGAACTCGCCTAGCTGCGGGTCCACCTGGCGGACCACGCGCAAGCTGCCCTCCTTTAGCTGCTCCACGTTCTCGAAGGGGCGCAGCGGCTGGCGGCCTTCGGGGTCCACTTCGGTGTCCCAGGGGCGTATGGTTTCGACGCCCAGCAGCTTGCGCCTGCGCTCCCGGTCGCGCACCATGAACGGCACGATGTGCTTCTCGACCGCCGCGTGGAAGGCCATGCAGTCTTCGGGGGTGTAGTCGAACCGCTTGTACTCGCGGAACTTGTAGTCGCGGTAGTTGTCGAACCCGGCGTTGCGGGCTATCTGCTGGCGCACCTCGTACATCTTGTGGAACATCTCATCGAAGGCGGCAGCGTCGGCCAACCGCACGCCCAGGCGCGCCCGCCAGGCACCCTCGCGCACCGAGCGGTCCGGCTCCTCCAGGAAGGGGCGTAATTGGGTAAGCGTGTAGGTCTTGCCCTGGAACTCGGCGGTCTCGTTGCCCGAAATCTTCTCGTACTCCTGCCCTAGCTTCAGGTCTTCCATGAGCAGGGGCACGTTTTCCTCGCGGAAAAGGGACACCTCGCTCTTGAGGTTGCGCAGCAGCACTTCGTATTGGGGGCCAAGCTGGTCCACGGCGGGTGAGGCTGCGATCTTCTGCTTGACGTTGAAGTCCCGCTGCTCCTTGACGAGCAGGATGTTGTCGAGGAAGGCGATGTAGCGCGCCTCCCGCTCCTCGTTGGAGGTGTCGGCGGTCATGTCCACGTAGGCGACCACGTACTCCTGTTCGAGCACCGCGCCAAGCTCCTGCCAGTCGAGTATGAAGTCCTCAAGCGCCTGGCGGGTGGGTAGCTCGCGCTCGTCCAGCAGGTCGTACATGGTGGCGACGGAGGTGGGGTCGGCGGGGTTGAAACCGTCGGGCACGAAGCGGTGCGGCTTGGCGCTGGTGGAAGTGAAGTTAGGCAAAGGGGTTGTCTCCTGGGTCTTAGTTTACGCAGTATACAGGTTGCCTGTTTGGGTAGACAACGATGCAGGGCCAAATCATGGCTGTGTCAAAGTCGAATGTAGGGGACAAAGGTGGTCTTTGTCATTCTGAACGCAGTGAAGAATCTCGTCCCTCAGCACATGGTAGCCCTTTTCTTTCAGCCACTATCTCCAAAGGAAAGGTGAATCATCACGATGAAGGACGAGATTCTTCACTACGTTCAGAATGACAAGGTCCAGCAGTGTGCTGCTCTCCTACTTTGTCACCGCCCGGCTCTGGCCTCAAGCTGAGGGGACGTTGAATGAGTAACGAATTCACTCTTCCAGCACCTAAGACTTCGCATGGTCTTAGATCGCCTGGTATCTGACCTGGTCTCTGCATTAATTACATCGTGGAAACGCCCCATCGGCTCACGGTTTCGCGCAAAGGTTCGATGGCTGACTAATTGGCCTGGTACGTTCTCGGCTGTGACTCACGCCAGCCCAAAAGGAATAAAAGCCGGGAAGCATATGCCTCCGGCCTTTATTCTTTTGCGTCCATTACAATTGTATTAGGTTACCTGGACTTGCCCACCAAACAGGTCTGCCAGCCGTAGCCTTCGCTGTTGATCCACCAGCCGCAGCCGATCTCGTTGGGGGCCGCGCCCACCAGGATGCCGTAGTGACCGGGGCTGCCCCACCAGCCGTCCACCGCGCTCAGGGGGGTGGCGAAGTTGCAGGCGACCACCTCACCGGAGGCAAAGCCGGTGTAGCCCGCGTCGGTGGCGCGGCTCCAGGGTGACGAGCCGTCGGTGCCGTTGTGCTGGCAGAGGCGGTTGGAGCCGATATCGGCCGAGTGCCTGCGGGACGCCATCGTAAGCTGCTCGTTCACGCGCAGGGTCGGCAGGCTCATCGCGGCGCGGCGCTGGTTGATGAGGTTCACCATCTCCTGCTCCTGGGCGGTCAACTGGAAGCCCGCGGGGGGCGGAGGGGGCGGAGGTGGAGGCGGGGTGGTGCCCGTTACCGCGTAGTAGATGATCTTCGATATCTGCCCGCGTGTGGCGGCGTTGGCGGGGCGGAAGGTGCCGTCCGAGTAGCCGCCGATGATCTGGCGGCTGGCTACGGTCTCTACGTACTTGTAGAAGGTCGAGCCGCGCGGCACGTCAGCGAAGCTGGGCGTACCGGGATCGAGCAGGTTCCAGCCCTGCGCCGTGGACACTATCTTGGCTAACTGGCCCCTTGAGACGTTGTCGTTCAGGCGGAAGCTGCCATCCGAGTAACCATTGATGAGGCCCCGCGCCTTGGCGGTCTCGACGTAGGTGTAGTAGGTGCTGCCGCGTGGCACGTCCCAGAAGCTCGCGTTCGAGGGGTTGTTCAGCGACCAGCCCTTGGCAAGTACGACGATCTTCGACACCTGGCCGCGTGTGGTGGCGTTGCCGGGGCGGAAGGTGTTGTCCGAGTAGCCGGAGATAGCGCCCTGGCAATAGAGATAGCGCACGCCCTCGTAGTAGTGGTCGGTCGCGTGTACGTCGCTGAAGCCGATGCTGCAACCATCGGGGGCGGCAGGCTCGGCGGCTGACTTGCCGGGGGTGGTGTTTTCGGCGGCGGGCGGGATTTCTCCCTCGCTCTGCGGTGCCGACTTGGACTCTGTTTGTGCGTAACCCGGTGCCGCCAGGGGCAAGGCCGCTGCGAGTAGCATTACCAGCCCCGCGACGCGGCGGAGCTTTGCGGTTGGATTGGTGAGTTGAAATAGCATAAGTAGGTACCCTTTTCTCCCGTGTTGTGTTCGCCCTGTGTAAAAGGGATCGTTACGCCGGTCGCCGTGCGAGCCGGTGTCACTCTCTACTGTAGAGTATGGGGGATGAACGCACAGAGATAAATAGCTTATTGGTATGGATTGCCCGTGGTACCATCTGGCCCCTGAATTCGGGACTATCCGTGTGGAAATAGGTATAATCGGGTGTTAGCGAGAGCGAGACAGCATGCAGCGATGTCCCTATTGTTCAAAGCCGAACCAGCCCTCTTCTTCGTTCTGCATACACTGCGGCGAGCCGACAGACGCAGATTCGGTGCTTGAATATGCACTCGACCGGGGGGTTGCCGCTCAGAACGCTTCCTCTGAAAGTATCTCCCCCGCAAAGCCATCCACTCGGCCGTCCTGGCTCGGCAGGCTCTTCTCGTCTGAGCGCGGCTTAGAGTTCGCGGCCGGGTTGGTTATTCTCCTGGGCATCCTGGGGTTCGCGGCCTACGTCAGCGTAGAGCAAAACGCGCAGTACGAGCACTATAGGCGTGCGCAGGAGGCAGAGCAGCGTAAGGACTACGCGCTTGCCCTGGACGAGTATAGCGCCGCCGGTAACTACCGCGACACGTCACGGCGCTCTTCAATGGTCCGGGACCTGATTGCGGAGCGCGATAAAGCATACACAATTGCATTGGAGGAGCGCAAGGAGCGCAGGTGGTGGCAAGCGGCCCGTTCGCTGCTCCGGGTCGAAGAAATTCAGCCCGATTTCAAGGATGCACGCAGCCGGTTGGCCGACGTCCGGCGTGTCAACGGGGTGATCTTCTACAAGCAAGTAGGCCGCGCACAGGGAGAGACCGCGCCGGGCATATTCGTGGCTTTCGCGGACGGCGGCGACCCGCTGGCCCTGCCCCATACAAACCAGGACTCGACCGTGCTGGCGGTATCGCCCGATAGCCGCTGGGTTGCCTATGATATCAACGCGCATTACGAGCCAACCGTCCCTCGCGCCCTGTACTTGTACGACGTGGCCTCCCGCGCCGCATACCCTCTGCACGTGCACCTGTCGTTCTTCCCCGATCCTATTGTGGCGCGGTTCACACCCGACAGCCAGAAGCTGTGGCTCAGCGTCAACAGGAGCGACTTCAGCTATGCACTGCCTGCGCCAGGCAGCGGGATACGCGCTCTACAGCCGGAAAGTGTGCCTGTCTCCCCCTCCGGCACAGAGTACGCCGTGCTGGTCAGGAGTATCACCTTGCGAACCACGGAGAACATAGCCGCCGGGAACGAGGTAGTTGTCGTCAACCGGGCCGGGCCGCAAGCCTTCCAGGACCAACGTCCCGGCAGCGCGGGAGCAGGCGACACGCGCCACGTCGCTACCGAGCGGGGGAGGGTGGATGGGGCCGTGTTCAACAGCGGTGGCAATCTTTTGCTGTACCGGGTGTGCGGGGAACTCGACCGGGAGGGCAGATATTTATGCCACTTGCGCCTGGTGGACCTGACGCTACGGGAGCTAAATCCCTATACTATCGCCACAATTGCGGTGCATGGAAGCGACATGCAGTCGTGGGAGCTTACGGGTGGGTTCACGAGGGACGGCAGGCACGTGCTGGTGGTAGAAAAGCTGCGTGAGGGGGCCACGGTGCGCCTCTATAGTCCCAGCTCTGGCGACACCTGGACGCTTTGTGAGGAGGCCGGCAACATGGTCGCGCGGGCCGTGGCCGGTGACTCGCTGGTGCTGATGGGTGTGCCTGGGCTGTCGTTGTGGACGGGTAAGAACGTGCTCGGCCACTCGCAGGTTGCCGCACCCCTGGGAGAGGCGAAGGCGGTGTGGCCGCAACGCTACTTTGGCATGGGTCCCTGGGTGGCAGCCAGCCCCAGCGACCGCTACCTGCTTCACCTGGACCGAGAAGAGTCACCAGCGGGGGGTGAAACCTCCATCCTCACCTACAGCCTCTACTCGACTCCCTTTCGCTCAAGGCTCCCCGGCGAACATGGCGAGACTACCCGCCCCCTGTTGAGCACTCCCCTCCCGCCCGACAGGTGGCTTACCTCCCTTTACATGCTGCCGGAGGGTAAGACGCTGCTATCCACGGTGCCGCCCAGGGCGAGCGACCAACCCGGCCTCTACGCCTACGACTTGCAGAGTGGGGAGCACACCCTGGCTATCCCAGGCGCGGTGGACCTCTGGCGGCCCGGCTTCTACACTCTGCAACCCGAGGTACCTGACCTCCAGATGGTCGCAGAACAAGCAGAGCAATAGATTAGGCCGGGCGCTCTCAGGGCAGCTTCGATAGCTCGGTGATAGCCAGGCTGGTCCAGGAGCCGCCCGGATCGAAGTCGAGCACGCGGGTGTATTGCTCCCTGGCGTCGGCGTAGCGTTCCAGTTGAGCGTAGACCCTGGCGAGGTGATAGCGGTAGCGGGGGTTATCGTACTCGCGGGACACTGCTTCTTCGAGCGCGGATAGGGCCTCCCGCGGCCTCCCACAGAGGGAAAAAGCCCAGCCTACCGCGTCGAGTGGGGCCGGGTCTTCGGGGTGAGCGGCCAGCGACTCCTGGGCGGGGGCCAGTCCCCTGTCGCAACCCTCGCCTGTTATGTCTATATAGAAGAGCGCCAGGGCAAGCTGAGCGTCCGGCTCCCCTCGCTGCGCGCCGAGGCCCTTCTGAATGGCCGCCGCCTGGAAGAACGCGTCTTCTGCCTGCCCGTACTCCCCGCGCAGCCTGTGGTACTCGCCCCGGAGCATGTGGGGGGTAGCACTCATAGGTAGCAGGAGCTGTAGCGCGTCAATTTCCTCCAACGCGTCGTCCCAACGCCCCTTCTGCATGTAGACTTGTGCGAGCGCGTTGTGTGGCAGTGGCAACTCCGGCTCTAGCGACGTTGCGGCCTCAAGCTCTGTGATGCCTGCGTCCACAGCCCCCGTGCCGACGAGTGCCAGGCCAAATTGAGCGCGCAAGCTGCCCGACTCCGGCTCAATGGCAACCGCGCGTGCCAAATGACGCCTGGCAAGCCCCGGCTCCGCCTGTTGGAGGTAAGCATTGCCCCATATGGAAAGCCTTGCTACCTCGCCTTCCTCGCCGCTGAGCGGCCCGAGCCTACCTATTTCCTCCAACGTGCCCCTGAGAGCGCCCGCCAGCGTTTCTATTTTACCTGTCGAAAACCCCTCGCTGAGGCCGGGTACGCGTAAATCGGGAATCGTGGGCACGCGCACCTGGGGGTTGAATCCTATGGGCGTTGGAGGGGGTTGGGCCTGGGGCAGGCTGTCGAGGAGGCCGAGGGCGCGTGCTCCATCTTCGGGAGCAAGTAGCTGGGCCAGTTTCACCCTGGCGCTGAGGCCGTAAATGTCCTTACCCGTAGAGAGGTCAGCCAGCACGTGCCCGGCGGCATCCCACTCAGCCCTCGACCAGTGGAACATTGCCGTATTCCACATAGCAGAGCGTACGTCGGCTTCGATGCGCGGGATGCCCCGGTAAGGCCCGGCAGCCCGCACGGCCCTGTTCCAGGCGGCAAGTGCGTCCTGGGGCCGCCCGGCAGCCTGTAGCACTCGGCCCAACTGAGTCCACCCGGCGGGGAGCACATCAAGCCGCCCCCACTTGATGACCAGCCGGGCTTGCCGTTCGGCCCGTTCGAGGTCGCGCCGCGCCAGGTATGCGTAGGAGAGCGCCAGCCGGGCTTCAGGCTCGTCATAGATGAGCAGCGTATCCTCCAGCCGCTCCACAGCCCGCGTGTAACGCCCCTCATCGAGCAACGCATACGCCTGCCGGACCCGGATGCGTCCCTCCACCTCCGGGTTGTTCCAGGCCCGAACAACAACCAACGCCAGCGAGGCTAACATGATCAGGCTTAGCAGAATCTCGCGCAATGAAGAACCGGAGTCGCGTGGCTCTCCTGCCTCTGTGGAGGGAGCCACGGACTGAGTTTCAGCTAAGTCGTCTCGCACCACTCAGCCCTCAGTCCTCAGCCCTCATCACTTTATAGACGTTGTAGTGCTGGGTGGCTACCCGTTCGATGGAGAAGAGGCGCAGCACGCGTTCCCGGCCCCTCTGTCCGAGGTCGGCGCGCAAGGAGGGGTCGGAGAGGAGGCGGCGTATGTGGGCAGCCATGCCAGCGCTGTCGCCTTCGTGGAAGACAAGTCCAGCGTCTCCCAGCACGGTGGGGATTTCGCCGGAATCGGAACCCACCACCGCCACGGCGCACGACATCGCTTCTACCCCCACGCGCCCGAACTGCTCGCGCCAGTTGCTCCGCGTCTCGGAGGGCAGCACAAAGACGTCGGCGGCGTTCATGTAGGAGGGTAGTTCGGTGTTGTGCACGACGCCGGGAAGGCGCACCCGCGATTCAAGCCCTGCATCTCGGGACATGGCCTCTATCTCGCTCTTGAGGGGTCCGCCGCCCGCAAGCACCAGGTATGCGTTATCGTGCTCCCCTGCCACCTCCTCGAACGCCCGCCAGAGTGCCAGCAGGCCCTTCTCTTCCACCAGCTTGCCCGCGTAGAGCAGCACCAGGGCGTCTTGCGGTATCTCAAGCTCCTGCCGCAGGGCCTGTCGCCGGGCCGGGTCGGGAGCGAACGCGCATGTGTCGGTGGGCAGGGGCACCACGCGCAGGGGGCCGCGATAGCCCTTGGAGCGCAAGGTGCGGGCCACGGTGGTGCCACACGCGAGGATCATGTCGGTGTTGCGGAAGCAGTAGCGCTCGAACAGGCGGAAAGGCAGCGGGTACTTCTTCTTGATGTTCTGCGCGGCGTACAGGAGCACATGGGTGCGCGGCATGAAGAGGCGGCGCAGCAACAGCACGAGCGCACCCATGAGCGTGTGGGCCTCCTCGTAGCAGTAGACGATGTCGGGCCGCAGTCGCAGCAGGTGATAGATGAGGCTGGGGAAGAAGTAGATATAGTAGAAGCCGGTAAAGACGGTGCGCGCCACGATCACCCTGAAGCTAGCGCCCGGCAGCGTCTCGGCACGCACCATCTGCCCCGCGCGCTCCGGCCAGCGCCTGGGCAGCATGAGCGTCACGTCGAGGTCGGGGTAGCCCGCAAGCTCCCGCACGGGCTTCTGGTACTCGGCCACCACAGCCGCGTGCCATATCCACAGCACCTTGAGAGGGAGTGCCGAGTGCCGAGTGCCGAGTGCCGAGTGTTCCGGTATGTCGTGTAGTACTTTGCGGGGTTGGGATTGGGTCATTTCATTGATAGATTAATACAATAAGGTCGTCTTAGCCGCGTCATGCACTCAGTCCTCAGTCCTCAGTCCTCATCACTTCCTCATCACTTCCTCATATATGCTGAGGGTCTGTTCGGCTGTGCGGTGCCAGGTGAAGCGGGCGGCCTGTTGCTTGCCACGGGCGGATAGGGCTTGCCGGAGGGCGGGTTCGGCCCAGGCGCGGGCTATGGCTGCGGTGAGGGCGGCTTCGTCGCCGGGTGGCACCAGCAGGCCGCCGTCGCCCACCACTTCGCGCAGGGAGCCGCCGGACGAGGAGACCACCGGACAGCCCACCGACATCGCCTCCAATGGGTCGAGGCCGAACCCTTCGTATGCTGACGGGTAGACGAACAGGCGGGCGGCGGCCATGAGGCGCGGCTTGTCTTCCTCGCTGACCCGGCCCAGGAACCTGACGGGTGAGTCGTTCCCGTCGAAGCCAAGCGCGCGAGCCTCGGCCCTGGTGTCGGGCACGATCCCGCCCGGCTCCGGCACCTTGCCACCAATCGTCAACGTGGGCACTTCGCCGCCGTCCCTCCCCACTTGATCTACAACGGCACGCCAGGCGCGCAGCAGGAGCGGCACGTTCTTGCGGCGGTCGAAGCCTCCCAGGTAGAAGGCGTAGGTCTCCGGTAGGCCGTGGCGGGCGCGTACCTCGTCAAGCTCCTCCCGCGTGTAGTTGGGGTGCGGCTCCATGCCCAGGTAGACCGTGCGGACCTTGCGCGGCGAGACCTTTAGCACCTCTATGATGTCCCTCCGCGAGGCATCCGAGTCGGCCATGATGAGCTTCGCCTTTTTGACCCCGGCTATCGCCAACCTCAAGTAGACGCGCACCTGGAGAGAGCCTTCGTAGCCCGGCACCACCCAGGGTATCATGTCGTGCGCGGTGACCACGGACGGTATTGCCCTGGTGTACAGCGGCGCGGTAAGGTAGGGTGAGTGGAGCAGCGTCGCGCCTTGCCGCCTGGCCTCCCGTGTGACACCCCATTCCTCCCAGAGCAGCTTATCCAGATTGGCGCTCCTGCCTGACAACGGAGCTATCTGTAAAGGACGTGCCCGGTGTGTGCTGAAGCCAATAGGTGCGGGTATAGGCTCTTTGGAACTGGAGCCGGGCGGTAGGAGGAGGGGGAAGGTTGGACGTTGAGCAGATTGGCGGAGAGAGTAGGTATGCCCGGTGATCTCGGATAAGGCGCTCCAGAGGTGCCTGAGGTACTGTCCCGAGCCTGTGAGGGGTTGGTCCCAAAAGTAGCCGTTCAACGCCACGCGCATGGGAGCATTATAGCCGATTTGGGAATTGGGATTTCGGATTGCGGATTTGGTGTGGCGGGGAGGGTGGGTACTTCGTTTTCCGTAATTCGGGGCGGGAGGTGTGGCGCTCTATTACTATGTAATGCCTTAGTGCTTGACGCTCATCCGAGAGGCTGGTATAGTCCGTGTGCATAGCAACAGTGCCGGTGTGGCGTGCCTTACTCGGCACTCGCTACTCGGTATTCGGCACTTATGACCGGGGGTAAAGTTGTGGCGGAGAGCTACGGGTTTGGGGCGACGGGGGGCGCGGAGGAGCAGGTAGAGCGACAGCTTGCCAGCTTTGCGTTTGTGCGCGAGGAGCGGGAGCGAGAGGTGCGCCTGCATTTTCGCGACGTGCCCGCCGGCGAGCTAGCAATGTCGTTCCGCCGTTCGGGGGCCGGTCTCATCACCATGACGGGCGAGCGCGCCAGGGTGGTTGCCCCACCTCCTGCCGAAGGCGATGTAGATGCCCTTCTGGTGGATGAAGCTACAGCCGCGGGGCCACGCAGAAGGCGCAGGTCGCAGCATGGCGCGGAAGCTATACCACCGGGGGAGCTTACGGTGCGCTATTTCTACTCCCTGGGTGAGGTAGTCTACACAATAAGCATCGCCGCTCCGTCCGGCGTGATCCAGTCGGTAGCAAGCATCTATCCAAACGCCGCCCTCCCTGAGCGCGAATTGCAGGAGCACCTGGGAGTGGTGATTGTGAGTACCGAGTACCGAGTACCGAGTACCGAGTACCGAGTACCGAGTTCCGAGTAAGGGTTGTTTCACTCGGAACTGGGCACTCGGAACTCGGTACTCGGTACTCGGTACTCGGTACTCGGTACTCGGTACTCGGTACTCGGTACTCGGTACTGTCTACGCCTATGTACACAGTCCAGGACAAGCAAGCGAGCGCGCTGACCGTGGAGGTGGGGCCGTATGACCCCGTGCTGCCGGGGCCTATGCTGCTGCGGTTGGGGCTTGAGCCGGGCGGGGGGAATAGCCCCCTTGGATGGAGCACGCGCATAGCCGGGGCGGAGCTTGAGCTTGGCTACAACCGGGTGGGGCTTGAGGAGCGGTCGGCGTTCGGGAGCATGGACTGGAGCCAGGGGCTGGAGATGGTAGAGGCGCTGTGCGGTAGCTGCTCGCAGGCTAATGCGCTGGCGTACGCGCAAGCGGTGGAGGACCTGTCGGGGGCTATCGTGCCGCCGAGG
Organism: Chloroflexia bacterium; assembly: GCA_036388595.1. Classification (GTDB taxonomy): domain Bacteria; phylum Chloroflexota; class Chloroflexia; order QHBQ01; family JADMIH01; genus JADMIH01. The sequence goes on along the minus strand of DASVRN010000112.1, from coordinate 23,251 downwards.
GCCGCGTACCTGCGCCTGGTGCTTGCCGAGACCGAGAGGGTCGCATCGCACCTGCTGAACGTGGCCGGCATGCTGCACATGCTGGGGTACACGGACCGCGAGGCTGCGTTGCGCGACCTGCGTGAGCGGATATTACAGGCCCTGGGCGACCTGACCGGAGCGCGCGTGCAGCCGGGGTTGATCGTCTATGGTGGGGTAAGCCGCAACCTGGACGAGGCGAGCTGCCGGGCCTACACAATCGCCGCCCGCAACATCGAGCGCGCTTTGCGGGGGCACATACGCTCGCTTATCAAGGACCGCGAGATCGCACGCAGGCTGACCGGGCTGGGCAAAGTCACGGCGCAGGAGGCAGCCTTCGCGGGGCTGCGCGGTCCCATCGCGCGTGCCGCCGGGGTCACTTACGACATCCGCGCGCACTTTCCCACCGGCGCGTACGAGGACGAAGCCGTAACGGTGGTGGTGCAACGGGCAGGGGATGCGTACGCGCGGCTGGTGGTGCGGCTGTTGGAGTGCCTGGAGAGTTTCCGGGTGATGGAGCAGGCGCTGGACGACCTGCCCGCCGGGCCGGTGAAGTCGCGGGGCAGCCTGGAGTTCGGCCTGGGGGCCGGCGGCAGTGGCATAGGCCGGGTCGAGGGGCCGCGGGGCGAGGTATTCTGCTGGGTTCGGGGCAACAGCGAGGGCGTGCAGGGCCTCCACCTCAGCTCGGGGTCGCAGGCAACGCTGGGCGTGCTCCCCGGGCTACTGGTGGGCACCGAGCTGGACGACCTGCCCCTGCTGCTCCTATCGCTCGACCTGTGTCTGCCCTGCGCGGAGAGGTAGTAACGGCTGGCAATCTATTGGGCTACGGGTCCGTACTCCCCTCTGTCATCCTGAGCGCAGCAAAGGATCTCAAGAAGGTGAGTGGGGATGCTGTCGAAAGCTGCGGTACATGGTCGTGTGGGTTCAGCGCACGGGCAAAGCCAACATCTTAGATCCTTCGCTGCGCTCAGGATGACAGGGGGTAAGTTGGTTCTGTAGCCCGACTGCATACGCGATGTACCAGGCGACAGGGCCGGGGCTTCTACCGCCTAAGAGTAGCCGCTGAAATAGCATACCAATAATGATTGACAAATAATGCTGCCTTCCTTAGCCATCCTTATAATCACAGCTTTGTACTGCGCCGGGTTGGGGCTTGTGCCGGGGCGCGGTCATCTAGCGCGGTGGGCGGCGGTTGTGGGTACGGGTGTGGCTCTCGCCGTGCTGGTGGCGCGCGTGACATTGGATACGGCCGGTGCGGCTGTGGCGTGGCCGGGGTGGTTGGAGGGGCTGGGCGAGCCGGTCTACCGCGACGACGCGCTTGGGGCGGGGCTGGGGGCCTGGTGCCTGATGCTAGGGCTGCTGTGCCTGCTCAAGCTGGGTGGCGGGGATGACGCAGCGTGGCAGCTTGCCAACGCGGTAGCCGTGCTGGCGGTGCTCTTCAGCCTCGCGCACACCGATCACTTGCTGGCCTTCGCGGGGCAGCTATTCCTCATGTCGGCCCTGTTGCTGGCGGGACAAGCCGGACAGGGCAGTATGCTTGGCGAGTACAGCCGGAGCGCGGTAGGACTGGGGCTTGGCGCTTTGCTGTTGCTTGGGGTGGCGCTGCTCGTGGGCCGGGCTACGGGCGGGGCTTACAGCCTGGCGGGTATGTCGCTGTCGGCGCTTACGGTCTGGCCGCTGCTGCTCCTGGGCGGGTTCGTCGTGCTGTGGCTCGGCATGCCACCTTTTACCGGGTGGAGTGCCCGCTGGACCGGGGATACTGCGGGCGCGGCGCTGGCTCAGTCGCTGGGGATTGGCGTGCCGGTAGTTGTTATGCTGTTGCGACTGCAAGGGCTGGTCAGCAGCCAGGCGTTCGCGGGCAGCGTACCGGCGGCCTGGGTCTCTCTTATGTCGGTGCTTGCCTGGATTGGCGCGGTGGGCACGCTGGTGGCGGCCTGTGGCCTGCTGGTGTGGGCCGGTAGCGCCCGCTGGTCCGCCATGCTGACCGCTTATAGCCTCAGCATGGCGTTATGGGCGCTGAGCCTGGACAACCCCGCCGGACGGCTAGCGGCCCTGGTCATCCTACTGAGCTACGGCGCGGCGCGTGTGACTCTCGTGCTGGCCGGTGAGGGCGCGTCCACCTGGGAGCGGCTGGCCCGCGCGGTTGCGATAGGTTCGCTGGCGTTCGCGCCCCTGACCGCTTCGTTTCTGGGCGTCTGGCTACTTGTTTCAACGCTGTCGGTGGAAAGGTTCTCCTCGGTGGCGCTGGTGCTGGTCGGCGCGGCTGTGGTGGCCGCCTGCGGTATTGTGTTGCACCACGCTGCCACGGACCGCTACGTACCGGAAGCCGCCTCTATGTCGCTCCTGTCCTGGGTGGGGCCTTTAGCGGGGCTTGCCCTACTGGCGGGCGGCACGTTGCCGGGGCTATGGCTGCCTTACGTGGCGCGGGTCGCGGAAATCGGCGGTGGTATTCCGCCTGTGAGCCTGCCCTGGGAAGGTATGGGCGCGGGAGGTAATTTCGCCCCGGTGCTGATGCTTGGCCTGGGCGCGTTGATGATTGCCCTCCTGGGATGGGTGGTGGCTGCCCTTTCGAGGCCGCGCTCCGAAGCCCCCGGCGTGCTGCTACCCACCGGCCTCGACCGTGTGGAGCGCGCGAGAGAGGCTGCTCCCTCCGGTGTCACAAATGCTTGGGAGGGGGCGGCCCGGCTGCTGATTGCGAATCCTCCGCCTGCCATCTGGTGGTTGTCGCTCGCCTGGTTCGAGGGGGGCGTGTGGGGGTTCGGGGCGCTGCTGGGCAGCCTGGGCACCCGGCTTGGGGGCCTGCTTGGCCGCCTGGAAGGCCGTTTCTATTTGCCGCTGACGCTCATACTGGTGCTGGTGGCCCTGCTGCTGGCTTCGCGATAGATGATTCTTTAGGACTGTATTGCCGTAATGCCTGTTTTCCTGCCGCTATTACTGGTCGCGCTTGGCAGCCTGATGCTGCTGGTGCTACGCGATGGCCGCGCGGTGCTGCTCGGGCTGGCGGCGCAGTGGCTGGGGCTGATGGGCACGGTTATCGCGATCACTCCGCTCGTGGCGAGTTCGTGGGGGGTGGTGGCGGTGGAAGGTGTAACGCTGCTCGCCTGCTTGTTGGTGCTCTTTATCACCCTGCGGGGCTTGCGCACCGTGCGTCTCTCCAGCATGCCCGCACTGTCGGAGGAGCGACGACGGCTCCTGGCGAGGGTGGAAGCAGCCGGGAGCGACATACCGGCCCGCTGGAACCGCGAGGGATTGGCCGACCAGGCGTGGCTCTGGGGTGTGGGCCTGGTGGTGGGCATCGCGGGGTTCGGCCTGGCGCGCCTCTACAACCTCGAAGCGCGCGAGGACGGCATACTGGCCTTCTACTGGATAGCGCTCTCCGGTATGGTGACGCTGGTGGTGCACGGCACCCGCGACGGTGTGAAGCTGGCGGCGGGGCTGATTGCGTTGCTTAATGCCTCAGTGCTCGCCCTGCACCTGCTGGGGGTGACCGCGCCCGGACCCGTGGCCCTGGGCCTGTTGTCGGCGGGCAGGATTGCCGTGTGCGTGGTGCTGGCTTACACCTGGATGCTGCTCAAAGTGACCTTCATGAGCGCGGACCTGGGCCTGGGCGGGCTGTTCGACGGCCGAGATGGGCGCTGGGCCACGGACACGGCGCTGGTGGTAAGCGGGCAGGTCTTGGGGAGCGACAACGCGAGTGAGGAGGCTGAAGAGGAGCTGGAGGAGCCGGTCGTCGTGACGCTGGACCCGAAGGAGGTGGCCCCTGGTGGGTGACACTCGGCTGGTCTGGGCGGTCTTCCTGCCCCTCGGCGCGGGCCTCGTTTCGATGCTGTGCTGGCTGCTCATCTGGGAGCGGAGCGTGCCCCGCAAGGCGCGGCCCTGGCTCGAACTGGGGGCGCTCTCCGCCGTGTGTGGCGGGCTGCTGGCCGAGGGCCTGCTGCTCGTCCTGGCGGGGGACCGTGCCTCTATGCGGGACCTGCAACTCGAACTGGAGCCGATATCGAGGGCCGTGCTGCTGGCCGCCAACGTGGCCCTGCTATGTGCCGCCTTCATCTCCTGGGAGGAGTTACTGCACACCGGCGCGCTGCTGGTGCCCGTGCCCTGGGTGGCGTGGGGCGCGTGTCTCGCATCGGGCTTGCTCGCGGCCACGCTGCTGGTGGACGAGCCGCTGGTGCGGGTGCTATGCCTGTTCGGGGTGGGCCTGCTCGTGTCCGCGCTCACCCTCCTGCAACCCCGGCCCGAATACGTGGAGGACCACGACGCGCGCACGGTGCTGGCGTTACGGGTGGCGGGGGGCTTGAAGCACCTCGTCCTGTCGGCTATAGGCACGGGACTACTCATCGTTGGGACGCTGGTGGTGGGGCGCTACGCCTTCAGCCTGGAAAATCGCACTCTGTTACAGACCGGACTGGCGGTGCTGGCGGTGGGCCTGTCGGTGCGCGCGGGCCTGATGCCCTTCTCCGCCTCCTTCACCGATATGCTGCGCACGGTGCCAGGCGTCTCCACGCTGGCGTTCGGTGCCGGGGTGCCCGCCGCAATCGTGCTGGGCCTGCTCCTCCTCTCGCCCATCGAAGGCGGCAGCACGCGGGCCTCTTCCCTGGCCTGGCTGGGGGCAATAGGAGCACTTCTGGCGGGCCTGCGCGCCCTCCACCACGTACGCACTACGCAATCGCAAAGCCCTAACCACCTGATCGCCATGAGCGTGGCGCTGTCGCTGGGTTGGGCGTTGTTTGGAGTGCTCTCGGGGTCGCGGCCGGGGGCGGTGGGAGCGTGCTTGCTGGCTATAAACATGGCGCTGGCGGTGCCGCTACTGGTGGCAAGCGGCGAAATCAGGCACGTGAGCGCCCGGTTCGCAGGAGTGGGCACGGCAGTAGGCGCGCTGTCGCTGCTTGGGCTGCCGCTGCTTGGGGGCACGGCGGGCACCTTGCTGCTGTCGCAGGCGGCGGTCAACATGAGCGGCGTATGGCTGGCGGCGCTGCTGCTCGGTTCGATGATGACGGCCGGGGCCTGGCTAAGTTGGTTGGCGAGGGGGCGGGATGAGGAAGGGGAGGCAGCCGTCCGCCTGGAAGGTGTCCGCGCTTGGCTCTCCACCCCGTTGCTGCTGCTCGTGTGCGTGCTCATCGCGGCGCAACCTGTGCTGTTCTTCGCCTCCGGGCGCATAGCGGAGGTCCTGGCAGCCTGGGCCACCGTTCCCTGGACGATAGGACCGTGACGGATTTGGGAATTGGGATTTCGGATTGCGGATTTGATTGTTTGACCGGCATACTAACCACTAACCACTAACCACTAACCACTATGATCGCTGATAGAGCCAGACAGAGATCGATTGCCGTGTTCCACCTGCATTTGGGCGGGGCGGACGCTGACGCGTTGGAGTGGTGGGCGTTGTTCGCGCCCAGGTACCAGGCGCGCTTGAAGCAGTTGGGTGTCTGCCTGGTGGATGCGACTTCGCCTGCGGATGTGGTGGTGGTGACGGGGCTGCTCACCATGCGCAACCTCGACTCTGTGATGTTGGAGTTGGACGCTATGCCCGCACGCTCCGTGCTGGTGGCGGCAGGAGACGCGGCCATAGACGGCGGTGTATGGGCCAGGAACGACGCGCCGGGGCTTGCCCTCTACCCGTTGAGCCACTACGCCGAGGTGTCGCTGACGGTGCCGGGCAGCCCACCCACCCCGCAGGCGTTGTTGGATGCTCTCGCCACGGCCGCCCACCTCATCACCAACCCCGCTGCCGGACGCGAGGGCGAAGGCACGTAGGGGCACACTGCACTATATCCTGCCGGATAGCCGCTCTGTCTCGTCTTACGGAACTAAAGCCCCACCCTGTCATCCTGAGCGCAGCGAAGGATCTCAGATGTTGACTTTACCCCTATGCTGAATCTTCAGGTCCATCATCCGCTCGTTCGACAGCATCCCTACTCAGCTTCTTTAGATCCTTCACTCTGTTCAGGATGACAGGGTGGGAGAGGGTTCTGTATATCCAACGGATAGTGTTCATGCACCATCATATGACAGGCCCTGCCTCCTACTCGTATCTGACTTCCTCGTTGGATACCGGGCGCTGAGTTTCTCGCTTGCAAAGGTTGCGACCTACTGGAGTCTCTCTTCGCCCCATTAGGTACCCACATGGGTACTATCCATGCTGGAACATGTGTTCTAAAATGAGCGTGGTTGGGTCTTACCCTGCCACTGTTTTTGCATGGAGGGAGGTATGGTGGCAATGCAAGGAAGTATGGAGTCTGAGGCCAGGTCGGGCCAGGGGGCCGGGGAAAAGGAGGGGGTCGATCCTGCGGGTGAGGCGTTGGAGCGGCTGGCTTTGCGGGCGCGGGCGGGTGACAGGGAAGCACGTAACACCCTGTTCCTGTCGCAGCAGGGGTTGGTGGAGATACTTTCGCGCCGGGCGAAGGGCCTGGTGCGGTCGCTGGAGGGGCGGGACCAGTCACTTCAGCCCGGCGACATAGACCAGCAGGCGTTCCTGGAGTTCTGCGCACTGGTCGAGGACTGGGAGCCTGGGTTGATGCCGTTCGTGTCGTACCTACGCCGGTTGCTGCCCTGGCGCTTGCTCCACTACGTGAGGCGCTCGGTGCGCTATCGGTCGGGTTTGCGGGTGCTGCCGCTGACCTCACTCGCGCAGTCAGCTGGAGAGGACGCCGGTGAAAGCGGTGAGCCTGGCATCGAGGACGTGGCTACACGAGACAAGATAATCAGCATCGAGAGCAGAGACGCCTGGAAGCACCACACGGAGTCGCTGGACGAAGCTATGAGGCGCGCGGTGAGCCTCCGCTACGGCCTCGGCTTCTCCAGCCGCGAAATCGCCTCGATGGAAGGCCGCTCCCGCCGCACTATCGACCGCGACCTGCACGCGGCCATGCAGCAGATCAAGCGTAGCGTACAGGAAGAATGGGAGGACTGTTCGTGATTTGGGAATTGGGATTTCGGATTTCGGAATGCGGATTTAGTAGATATCCGAGCAAATCCGAAATCCGAAATCCCAATTCCCAAATCACGCCGTCGCGTCGGCGGCGGCGGTCCTGGGTGTGTTGGCGCGGCCGCGCATGAGGTCTAGGAGCACGCGGCGGAGGCGGTCTTCGGTGAGTTTGCTTATGAGGCGGCCGTTGGCGGCTACGGAGATGACGCCGCGCTCTTCGCTGACGACTACGGCTACGGCGTCCGAGTACTCGGATATGCCAAGGGCCGCGCGGTGGCGGGTGCCGAACTGGGTGGCGTTCAGCACGTTCTCGCTAAGGGGTAGGACGGCGTGACCGGCAACGATGCGGTTGTTGCGGATGATGATGGCCCCGTCGTGTAGGGGGGTGTTGGGGTAGAAGATGGTGGTCAGTAGCTGGCGGGTCACTTCGGCGTCGAGGGGCACGGCCTTGTCTACGTAGTCCTGAAGGCCCGTTTGCCGCTCGATGACGATGAGCGCGCCGTGCTTCTGGCGGGCGAGCACCGCACAGGCCGCCGCCACCTCCTGCGCCGTGGCCTCAATCGCCTTGTGGTTGGCGAATATGCCCCTGTTGAACCAGGTGCCGGTGCGTCCAAGCTGTTCGAGGGCGCGGCGTAGCTCCGGTTGGAAGATGATGGGGATGGCGACGAGGAGGGCGAGGCCGGAGTTGCGGATGAGCCAGGTGAGTGTGGTGAGGGGCAGGAGGCTGGAGAGGAGGGCGGCGGCGAGCCACAGGATGATGATACCGCGCACCAACTGCACCGCCCGCGTGCCCTGCACCACCGACAACAGCCAATAAAATATGAGCGCCACGGCCACTACATCCAGTATGGTCGCCCAGTTTATCCGCGACAGCACCCACGATACCTGCTCCACGGCTTTCCCCTTTGCCAGCTATGCTGTTATTCTATCCGGCTGAGGTGCATTGGGCAAGTTGTGTGGGGAGTTAAACGCCAAGACGCCAAGAACCACGCCAAGTTAAGGGTTGTTGTAACTCAAGCAGAAGGACCAGGGTACCCGTGTCGTACTCTGGTCCTTCTTGAACTCTCTAACCCCTATTTAACCTTGGCGTGGTCCTTGGCGTCTCCGCGTCTTGGCGTTTCCGTCAATTAGCTACGCTTGCTGGATGCGGAGGCCATCTGCTTCTGCTTGGAACCCTTGGCGTCCTTTTCGGCGGGGTCGGGTTGCGAGTCGCCCGCGGCTTCTTTCGCCATGCGGAGCATTTCGCTCTGCATGATGGCATTGCGGCTGTTCTCAGGCTCCAGGCGGACCAGGCGGCCGTAGAGGCGGGCTGCTTCGCCGTAGCGACCGAGCGCCATGAGTTGCTGGGCCAGCTTGTGGTGGGCGGGCACGTCCTCAGGCGACAGGGCCAGCAGTTGGTGCAGGGCCGAGATCGCTTCCTCGGTGTAGCCGTCCTGGATGAAGAGGTCGGCCAGGGCGCGCTCGCCCGCGACAGCTTCCTGTAGCTTGCCCGACTGCACGTACATGTTGATTAGCTGCTGGCGGGCCTCGATATCGCGTGGGGCGATGCGCACCACCCGGCCGTAGATCTCCAGGGCCTCTTCGTGCCTGCCAAGCGTGTACTGCATGTCGCCCGCCCGCTGGTAGGTGGACATGGCGTCCTTCAGGTGGCCCGCCTTCAGTTGTAGCTCGGCCAGGGTGTTCAGCTCTTGCAGGCCGTAGTCGGTCATCCCGAGCTTGATGTACATGTCGGCCAGCTTCTTGCGCACCGGCACGTTGTTGGGGGCCAGCCGCGCCATGTGGCCCAGCGTCTCCAGCGTCTTTTCGTGATCGTTGCGCCTCTGGTACGACACCAGCAGGTCGTTCAGCTCGGCCAGCGCCTGGGCCAGGTTGCCCTGACGGAAGTAGATATCGGCCAGGCGGGTGTACACCGACACGTCGTTGGGCATCAGGGTCTTGAGGGCGGCGAGCGCCTCGGCGGCCTGGTCCCAGTTGTTCTGCGAAGCCTGTGCTTCGGCTAGCCCGTAGTACAGCTGGCTCGGCTCGGCCAGGCGCACGAAGCTGTACTGTGGTCGGGGCGACTCTATTCGCGCGTTGCCTTCCTCGTCTATGCCCGCCGAGTTCATGATTTGCAGCGCTCTCATGTAATGTTGCGCGGCCACAGCCCAGTCCTTGGCGTTGAGGGCCTGGTCGGCGCGGCTCTGCGACATGAGCACTTCCAGCAGCAGCCACGACTCCCGTATCTGCCCCGTTTCGGCGAGAGACATCTGCATGAGGCCCTCGTCCAGGGCGTCGGCGGCTATATCGGCCAGGCCCACGCGCTCGGCGAGCACCGACAGGCCGTAGAAGACGCTAGGCACGGTGCCCCACTTGATGGCCGCGTGCAGCTCTTCCATGAAGAGGCGGTTGGTAGCGATGTCGCGGCCCGCCCGTTCGGCCAGGCTCTGCAACGCGTCCCACTCGGTCTCCTCGCCCATCGTGGCAAGGGCTACGTACACACGAGACAGGGCGTGATTGTTGCCGGGGTCCAGGGTGAGGGCGCGGCTCAGCTCGGCCAGGGCTTCGTGAGTGCGTCCCAACGTCATCAAGTAGGTGCCTACAGCGAGGGTCACCTTGGAAGAGTCGGGCAACAGCGTCTTGAGGGCTATGGCTTCTTCCAGGGCGCGCTCGTACTGCCCGGCCTTGTAGAGGGTCTCGGGTACGCTCAGGAGGGCATCGGCGGCATCGTCTACCCGGCCCGATTCCATGAGCAGCACGCCCAGGCGGTTCTTGAGCGCCGGGTTGTCGGGTTGTAGCTCCAACAGGCGCATACATACGTCCGCCGCGCTGCTCGCGTCACCCCGCGAGGTGTAGACATCCATCACGATCTGCAACTTGTCAACGGCCTCTTCGGTCTTGCCCTGGGCCATGTACACGTCGCTCATGATCAGGTGGACCGGCAGGTACTCAGGCTCCCACTCGATCACCGACATAGCGGAGTCGAGGGCCGAGTCGAACTGGCCCTGGTGCATGGCGAACTCGGCCTCGGCAATGGCGCGCTGCACCACGATGCTCTGGGCTTCCATACCCAACAGCGCCTGCGTCGAGAGATTGGTGAAGGTATGGGCCTCCGGGTTGGTCGTGGGCAGCGATGGGTCGCCCATCACGGCGGTGGCATCGGACGAGTGCTGCCCGAAGGGGCTGTCGCCACCCAGGTTGTCGCCGGTGGACACGTTCAGGTCGGCGGCGCGCAGGTACTCGGTGATGGTGCGCAGGCTGCTGCCCGGCTGGCGCATCATCGTAGTCTCTATGTCGCTGCTGTACTTCTTTACCGCGTTGCCGTCCGCGTCCGTGATAGGCATGGGCATGGTGCCGGGCAACGCGCCCGACTGCATCATCTGGGTGGACATGGCGGCCGTTCCACCGGCACCGAGCCGGTTGGTGGCGTCAGCAGGCTCCGACACCTGCTCCTCCACCATCATGGCGGTGGCCTCTATCGAGTTGGCTGGCGGCATGACCGGGAGCGGCGTCAGTTCGGCGGAACCCAGCGCGACCGAAGTCGCCACGTCGAGCATACCGCTGCCCTTGCTGATGCCGTCCAGCTTGCTCATGATCGAGCGGCTATAAAGCTCCTCGGCCTTGTGCTCAAGCTCCGTCATCTGCGGCAACGCCCACTTCTTCTCCTTGAGGATTTTCACGAGGTTGTTGAGCAGGGACGACGCGCGGCCGGGATTGTTGTCGGCCATGTTGGCCTCGGCGGCGGCCGTGTAAAGCTCCACCAGCTCGTCGGCCTCGTTGCGGGTGAGGCTAGCCACCCCGATCATGCCGAGGGCCTTCTCGAAGGCTGCCACCGCGTGGGGGTGGTCGCGCATGGCCGAATATGCCAGCCCCAGCCCGTAATTGGCCGAGATACCGAACTCCGCGTCCTTGGCGGCGCGCTCCAGCAGGGGGATAGCCATCGAAGGGCGGCCCATCTGCTGGTTTAGCAGGCCGGCGTTATAGAAGACGGAGGGTTTGCTGGCCCCGATCCTTATGGCCTGGTCGTAAAATTCCATCGCGGCCTGGAAGTCGCCCGCGTTCTGGGCCTCGGTCGCCTTCTTTATCAACTCAAGAGCCTCGTCCGGCTCCTGGTCCGACTGCGGCATAAGGCCGGTGCCCATCGAGGTGGTCATATGCCCGGTGGCGTCGGCGTCGGCGGCGAAGTTGCCTGTGGCGTTCATTTCGGCCATGCGGCGGCGCACCGTGTAGTTCCAGCGGCGCACCTCCGGGCTTTCGGAGTCGAGGCTGGACGCTATCTCCGATTCGCGCTGGGCGGTGGCTACATCCCCGGCCTCCAGAGCTATGCGGGAGAGGGCTATGTGCTCGGCCACCTCTGCGGCGCGGTCGCCCACTTCGCGGACGAGGGCCAGCAGGCGCACGTGCACCTCCCGGCTGTGGGGCATGGCGCGGGCCAGGTCTCGCAGGGCGCGGATGGCCTCGTGGAATTGGTTCTGGGCCGAGTACTTGTCCGCCAGCGTGAAGTAAATCCCGGAGGCTTCTTCAGACTGCCCCAGCGCCAGGTGTATCTCGGCCAGCCGGTTGACGGCGAAGAGATCGGCCTGGTCTTTTTGCACAAGGCTGCTGTAGGCGGCCAGGGCTTCGGGCCACTGGCGCAGGCGGAAGTGGCACTGCGCCTTGTTGCGGCAGGCAGCCAGGTCGTCCGGGAATTCAGCAAGCGCCCTGTCGTATTCCTTAATCGCGCGGTCCCACTGGTTGGCCCATGCGTGGTCGTGGGCGCGCTTCATCGCGGTATCGTAAATTGCCTTGTTGCCCGCCATACGTTTCCTCGATTTCGAATTTCGAATTTCGGATTTCGGATTTGGAGTTTGCGACATGGGCTGGACCAGAAAATCCAAAATCCGAAATCGCAAATCCAAAATGCAAAAGGGGCTATATGCTCCCACGGTCCGAGTATAGCAAATAAAAACGGGATTAGGACCAAAAATGGGAGAAAGAGACGGGGGTGGGGGGAAGGAAGTACTGCCTCGTGCTTCCCCGGTCTCCGTTCTCACCCGCAAACCGTGGGAAGATTGCTTGCATTTGTGAGTACCACCGAGGGAAATGCAGCATGAAGATGTGATAGGGGCAGGTGGCCGCTGTAGAACACTTGTGACGTCGGGCGGACAAATACCGGACAAAGAGGGTAGCAGGTGCGTTATCTACTGCGAGGTTGTTGCGATTAGGTATATGATTCGCTGAGAATTGACTGCTATTTCACCATCATGATGAGGAGTGTCCCGACCTTTCATCAGGTGCAACCTGGAAGCGTAGTATACATAGGATTCATATAAATGACTTGGGTAAGGCAGCACGTCATACGCGGTGGGCGTGGGAAGGGTCTCATGCTCGCGGGCACTACTTTAGGAAGGGAGCAATAGATGGCACCTGTACGCAAAACCACCGTTGAGCACGGCGAGACAACCGCCTCACCACAACCCCTGAGACCCAAGCCAGCCGATGCGAACGACCAGCCGGCAGTGGCCGGCACAACCGCCGAAGGTATTACGGACCCAGGGCAGCGTTCGCCTTCGCCCCTCAAGCAGCGCGGCATGAAGAAATACCAGATAGTGGTGCCCGAATCGCTCTTCGAGGAGATAGAGAAGATCGCGGATAGCCGCCAGACGACGGTGATAGACATCATCCGGCGGTTCCTCAAGCTCGGCCTTCTCACGGCAAAGATTGAGAATACCCCGAATGCGGGGCTGTTCATCAGGGAAGGCGATAGCGAGCGGGAGATAATCCTGCTGTAGAGATTACTGGCAACTCGCAAGGAAGCTAGCAGCGCGGAGGGCAACAACCCGGCACTTTCACCTCGGCCAGTTACGAGGTGGAGGTGCCGGTTGTTTGGTGCCCCTTTCGTGACCACTATGCAGACTCCACAGATTGGACTCTCCGCTTACAGGCGCGACAGGTTCGGCCCTGTTACCTGGAAGCTTCCTAATAAATAGCAGATAAACAGTTCAGCCGAATACAAGCAGCACAGCCCAGACCTTGTCATTCTGAGCGTAGCGAAGAATCAGGTGGGTAGTTAGGCCATTCAATTTTGTGACCAAGCGCCGGCCTTTGTCATTGTGAGTACCATGCTAACGAAGGAATGTCAGCTAATAGAGACACATAAGGTGCCAGGCGTGGTGCCAGGCGTGGTGCCAGGCGACGCCCCGCGATTGAAATCGGGGGCTACAACTTACGAAGTCCCACAAGGGGACTCCTCTTCCCACCTCCTCTACCTATTCTACCTATTCTACCTACTCTCTACTCTCTCAAGAGTGACCCTCCTGCGTATAGCCAGTCCCGCAGGGACTTCGCAGAGTGTAGCCCCCGATTTCAATCGCGGGGCGTCGCCTGGCACCATTTGTGGCATCTCACACGCATGTAGCCCTATTGGCTGACTTTCCTTCCTTAGCATGGTACTGAGCGCAGCGAAGAATCTCGTCCACCACCGAGATGTTTCCTCTTTCTTGCGGTACTCTGTGGCCGAAAGAAAGGTGTTGCTCTGTGCTGTAGGGCGAGATTCTTCGCTGCGGTCAGAATGACAAGAGTGGGACTTTGGGTAGTAATTCCCACTGCTTTGTTTATCGGAGCTATTGTAGTTTTCCACATCCGGTGCTTGTGACACGCGCTCATGGTGTCTGGTTAGCGTGCATAACGTGTGCAAAGTGAGTGTATGGAGGGTGCAATTCCGGGCGGGGTGCTTCCCTGTGGTATAATTCGAGGCAAGGATTTCCCCTTGACTCAGAAAGTAGAGGGAGCATTCCCCGGATGAAAGTAATACTGACCCAGAACGTGCCCGGCGTGGGCGAGGCAGGCGCGATCAAAGAAGTGGCCGACGGCTACGCTCGCAACTACCTCATCCCTAAGAAGCTGGCGGCACCCGCGACCCGTGGCTCGCTCAAGCAGGCCGAGGCCCAGGCTGAGGCGATTGCCCGCAAAGCCAGCAAGCAGCGCGAGACGCTCCAGCAGACCGCTTCCGCCCTCGACGGCAAGGTGGTGAGGATACGAGCGCGAACAGGCTCCGAGAACCGCCTGTACGGCTCGATCACTCCATCTGACGTGGCTGATGCGATTGGCAAGCAGCTCAACGTCACGATTGACCGCCGCAAGGTGGAGCTTGCCGAGGCGATCCACCGCACAGGCACGTATGCGGCCACGGCGGACTTCGGTAGCGGCATAGTCGCCCAGTTCCAGGTGGAGGTCGCGTCGGAAGCGGCGGGTGCCTTCGGTGCCTCAGCCCCGGCCCAGTCGGGCGCGGGTGCAGATGCAGATGCAGAGGCAGAGGCAGACGCTGGTGGCGACGGTGATGGTGAGCCCGCAGCAGGCACTCCCGAAGGTGGCGCAGGCACAGGCGACGCCGCCTCCGAAGAGGTAGCCGAGCAAGAAGCCGAAGCCAACCCGACGTAGCGGGAATTACGAATTACTAATTACGAATTACAGGTTTCTCTCCAATTCGTAATTAGTAATTCGTAATTAGTAATTCGCAGTTCATCCGCGGTGTTCCTTTCCCGGTAGTGCCGGTGCTACACATAGTTACCTGTAGCAACGAGTAAACGGGGTTGAGTCAGTTAGATATTGTGTTGATAGTTGGATTTTGAGTTAGAGAGTACTCAGCACTAATTACTCATTACTTGTTACTCGTCACTTATCACTCATCACTGATGTGAGGTAGCTATGGCATTAGCAACCCAGGCGCTTATTGAGCGCCCCGTGCCTTACGACCTGTCAGCCGAAGAGGCTGTACTGGGTTCCCTCCTGCTTGACCGCGACGCGATCATTAAGATCGCTTCCTTCCTCCGCCCGGAAGACTTCTACCGCGAGGCCCACGGCTGGATTTTTGCCGCCGTCCTCGACCTGTACGCCCGCCGCGAGCCGCCCGACCCGGTGACCCTCTCTGCCGAGCTTGAGCGCATGGGCCGCTTGCAGAACATCGGCGGCTCCAGCTACCTAGTCGGCCTGGTAAACCGCACGCCCACCTCGGTGCACATCGAATATTACGCCCACATTGTGGAGCGTACCGCCGTGCTGCGCCGCCTCATCTCGGTGGGTGGCGATATCGCTGCGCTGGGCTACTCGGAGGACCAGGAAGTAAGCAGCGTGCTCGACAAGGCCGAGTCGATGCTGTTTGCGGTGTCGCAGCGCACCAGCACCCAGGACTTCGTATCCATCGAGCAGGTGCTGAACGAGTATTATGAGCGCATCGAGAACATCCAGCACAACCCCGGCGCGGTAGCGGGCGTGCCCACCGGCTTCCACGACATGGACGAAGTGACCGGCGGCCTTCAGCCCAGTGACATGATTATCCTGGCGGCCCGGCCCGGTACCGGAAAGACCTCCCTGGCCCTCGGCATCGCCCACAACGCCGCCATGAGGGGCAAGCACGTGGGCGTCTTCTCCCTCGAAATGGGCCGCGACCAGCTTGTGCAGCGTCTCCTGGCGGTCGAAACCGGCGTGGACAGCCAGCGCCTCCGCCTCGGCTACCTCACTGACGACGACTGGGTGCTGGTGTCGGACGCGATTGGCCGCCTGGCGAGCATGCCCATCTATATAGACGACAGCGCGGGCCTCTCGGTGAGCGAGCTACGGGCCAAGGCGCGGCGGCTCAAGGCCGAGGTGGGCGTAGATATGCTCATCATCGACTATTTGCAGCTAATGCAGGGCACCAACCGCAAAGACGGCAACCGCGTGCAGGAAGTGGGCGAAATCAGCCGCAACGTCAAGCTTATGGCCCGCGAGCTAAACATCCCGGTGTTGGCCTGCGCCCAGCTTTCCCGCGCGGTCGAGAGCCGCACCAAGCATGTGCCGATGCTGTCGGACCTCAGGGAGTCGGGTAGCCTGGAGCAGGACGCCGACATGGTGATGTTCATCCACCGCGACGAGATGTACGACGAGGAGAGCGAGAAGAAGGGCATCGCTGAAATTCACATCGCCAAGCACCGCAACGGCCCGCTCGCCGTCATCCCCCTGCGCTTCTGGAACAGCACCACCAAGTTCACCGACCTGGAGGTCTACCGCAACGACCCGCTGAGCTAGTGCGGGGTAAGGGATTATTCACCGCAGAGACGCAGAGAGCGCAGAGGTTACGCAGAGTTGATGTGGGTTTGTGGAGGAAATCGCGGCTGAGAGGCGTGTTGAGTGTTATAGTACGCACCGCCACGGCCCGATGCGCGGGACCAAAGCCCCTTCTGTCATCCTGAGCGCAGCGAAGGATCTCAAGAAGGTGGGTAGGGACGATGATGAATAGGAGAACCCTGCTGCTGAAGGTTCGACAGCCTTACAAGGGAAGCATCTGAGATCCTTCGCTGCGCTCAGGATGACAGGGTGGGAGTGGGCACATGTAGAAGTGGCTTGGTCCTTTGTGAAGGGCAAGCAATACAAGCAAGGAGTAACATCGCACGCTAAGATGACCATTACTCACAACTCACAACTCACAACTCACAACTCAGAAAGCCAGCCGTGAAACCTTTTATCGGGTTCTCAAGCGACAGGCTCAAGACGGTGCGCGTGCCGGAGGGCTTCTTCGAGGACGTGCTGCCCTCCATCACCTCCATGCTGGAGATGAAGGTGACGCTGTACCTGTTCTGGCGGCTGGCCCGGCATGGCGCGCCCGGCGGCTACGCCCACGGCGTGCCCCGTATGGTGAGCCTGGACGAGATGGAGGGCGACACCGCCCTGCGAACGGGTCTCTCCCCCGTGAAGGGGCCGCGTCCCTGGGTGGAGGCGCTACGCGAGGGGCTGGAGCTTGCCGTGGCGAGGGGCACCCTCCTTCAAATGTGGGTGCGCGAGGAGCCAAACGAGTCGAGCGAAGGCCGAGCCGAAGCCTGGTTCATGCTCAACACCCGCGATAACCGCACCTGGGTGGAAGCCCTCGGCAAAGGCAAGATAGACGTAGCCGCCACGCCTCTAGTCGCAGCTAACGGGCATGCCGAGCATAACGGCAACGGAAATGGCAACGGTCATAGTAACGGCAACGGACAATCCAAAATCCAAAATCTAAAATCCAAAATCAACATAGTGGTCGAGCGTCCCACCATTTTCGCGTTATACGAGCAGAACATCGGCCTGCTAACGCCGCTATTGGCCGAGAAGCTGCAAGACGCCGAAGGACGCTACCCGCTGGAGTGGATAGAGGCGGCCTTTGAAGAAGCCGTCAGCAACAACAAGCGCAACTGGCGGTACATCGAGCGCATACTCGAACGGTGGGCCGTGGAGGGGATGAACAGTGGAAAAGATAGGGGACCTGCTGAAAGATCTCTCGATCCCGATAAATACACCAAGGGCAAGTACGCCTTCCTCTTCAGGCCAGACTGATTTGGGAATTGGGAATTCGGATTTCGGAATTAGTAGAACTCCAGCAAATCCGAAATCCCAAATCCCAAATCCCAAATCGGCAGAAGCCCCCTGTGCTCACTGCAAGGGTGTGGGCTGGTTACGGATGGACGTGCACGTGGGCGACCCTCGCTTCGGCAAGCTTTACCCGTGCGTGTGCCGCACCAACGCCACGGAAGAGAGCAACCTGGAGGAGCTTTACAAGCTGAGCAACCTGGAAGCGTTCTCCAGCAAGGTGTTCGCCAACTTCGACCCGGAAGTGCAGGGAGCAGCCGAGGCCTATGACTCCGCCGCCGACTTTGCCACCTCGCCCGAGGGTTGGTTGGTGCTCATGGGAGGCTATGGTTCCGGCAAGACCCACCTGGCCGCCGCGATAGCCAACCACGTCGTGCAGGACCACCGCATGCAGGTCTATTTCGCCGTGGCCCCCGACCTGCTGCACCACCTGCGGGCGGCCTTCGCCCCCAACAGCAGCACCACCTACGACGACCGCTTCGAGCAGATACGCTCCGTATACCTGCTGGTGGTGGACGACCTGGGGGCCGAGCAGTCCACGCCGTGGGCGGTGGAGAAGCTGTACCAGATATTCAACCACAGGTACAATCTGCGCCTGCCGACCGTGGTCACCTCCAACTCGGACCTCGACACGCTCGACCCACGCATCCGCTCCCGCCTGTGCGACCCCGACCTCTGCCGCCACATCTTCCTGCCTTGCGGCGACTATCGCATGCGCAAGATGGACCCGCGCTTCGTGCAGGGGTCCAGGAACCAGGGCCAGGGCAATGCCGGCCCGCGCCCACAGGGCAGCCAGCGCGGCAACGGCAACTACAGGCGCAACGGGGGCTAGCCGGGCCACACGGCAAGTCAAAAAGCTCCCGGCGAGTACAACAAGAAGACCAGGGTACGACGTAACGTACCCTGGTCTTTTTATTTTGTGGCACCTTCTTAATCTCTGCACGTGCAACGCGAGCACGAGTCGTAGGTACATAGAGATTAGGAGAGATAATATTGTGAGAGAATATTCGACTTATATCTTGTTTAATGATTCCGTATCGGATATAGTATGACATACCTTTAGCAAGGCCATTAAACCGGGCGCATGCTGCCTCCCCTTTGGAGGCTCGTTCCAGATTTCGTTTTAGCCAAACAGCACGCCGGTGCATTAGCACCCAATTCCTGAAACAGTAAGGCTTACAGGTACCTCTACTTGCTGTCCTCTCTTTTCGCACCTCAATTTAGGACCGGGAACAACTGAGGCCTGCATAAATGATGCAGACCTTATTCCCTATTGGGAGATAAGCAGCAACTCTTCTCTTAGCTATGCCATCGGATAGGACACGGGCAGCTTTAGTTGTGTCCTCTATGGAATTTACGTGTCTCTTAGAAAGGAGGAACAGGAGATGTAATCTCAGCGCACGCGGGCGAGTTATCTGCGAAGATGCCGGTATGGTCGACGCGGTGCAAGCTCCCTCATGAGATGGAGCGACTGACGTGAGATTGGAATCCTACAATAATCCACAAAGGTAACATAGGAGGTTTGGGAGTGAAGAAGTTGAGCAAAAGAACGCGGATGTACGTGCGCATCTCCATGCTGGTGATGCTGGCGATGATCGTAGTAGCTGCGGGGATAGCCCCCAGCATACAGGCGAGCCAGGTTACCCGGCACGCGGACCCAAGGCCCGCGAGTGACATTGCGCAGGTCGACGCTGCTGTGTCGGAGGCGTTCAGCCGGACCGACGGGCCTACACCCTTGATGATTGAGCTTACCGGCGTGCCGGCCACCGTGGCCTACTCGCAGGCGGGTGGCGGTAAGAACAGCGCCAGCGCAGTTGCGGTGCAAGCCGGCAAGCAGCAGAGCGCCCGCAACGAGCAAGCGCAGCAAGCCGTACTCCGGTCGCTGAGCGCCGTTGCCCCTTCCGCCAGGGTGCTGTACCAGGTGCAGAAGGCCTACAACGGTATCGCGGTAATGGCCGACAGCCAGGCCGTCGCCCAGATGCGGAACATACCCGGCATCAAGGCGATCCACGTGCTGGAAACCCACGTGCTGGACAATGCCTCCTCGGTGACCCTGATTGGCGCGCCCGTTGCATGGAGCGCCCCTAACGGTATCACGGGGGATAACATCTCTATTGGTATCATCGACACCGGTATCGACTACCTGCACACCAACTTCGGCGGATCGGGTAGCGGCTATAACGTGTACACCGACACCACGCCCCGCGCCGTAACGGCAGGAGCCGGCGTATTCCCCAATGCCAAGGTAGTGGGCGGCTATGACTTCGCGGGCAACACCTACAATGCCGACGCCACCGATACTACTCCCCCGTTCGTCTACCAGCCTACCCCGTTCCCCGACGACAACCCGCTTGACTGCGCCACCACTAGCGGCGGCGGGCACGGCTCGCACGTCGCAGGCTCGGCGGCAGGCTACGGCGTGAATGCGAATGGCAGCACGTACACAGGCCCCTACAACGCCACCTCCGTGCCGACCACGACCATGCGCATCGGCCCCGGTGTAGCGCCACAGGCAGACCTGTACGCGTTGCGCATCTTCGGCTGCGAGGGTAGCACCAACCTTACCACCCAGGCCATCGACTGGGCGACCGATCCTAACCAGGATGACGACTTCTCGGACCACCTGGACATCATCAATATGTCCCTGGGTTCCTCCTATGGCACCCCCGATGACAGCTCCGCTGTCGCCAGCAACAATGCCGCCCTCGTAGGCGTGCAGGTAGTTACCTCGGCAGGCAACAACTCGGACGTGTTCTACATCACGGGTAGCCCCGGCAGCGCCACATGGTCGCTGGCGACCGCGTCTTCCGTGGACGATGTCGATATTACTGACGGCTTCCGCGTGAACTCGCCCAGCGTTATCAGCGGGACCAAGCCTGGTTCTTTCAACTCCCTCTATAACTGGGCGTCTCCGCCGATCACGAACCCGGTACCTATTACCGCCAATCTCTACTACCCGGCGACCAACCAGTACGGTTGTAGCGCCTGGACCGGGGCCGACCTCACCAACATCTCCGGCACGATTGTGCTCGTGGACTGGCGCAAGACCGGCGACGTTACCTTCCCCTGCGGCTCGGCGGCCCGCGCCAACAATGCGACCGCGGCCGGGGCCAAGGGTATCATCATGGTGGACAACACCACCTACCTTGATACCGCCATCGCGGGCAACGCCTCCATCCCTGCTATTTACACTGTGAAGCAGGTTGGCGACCAGTTGAAGAGCCAGCTTACTGCCGGCACCCCTTCCAGCGTGAGCGTCACCCTGAGCAACGAGTACCGCAACAGCGTCAGGATCGTTACCCCTGGCCGCGCGGATACAATCTCGACGTTTACGTCGCGTGGCCCGCGCACGGCAGACAACGCCCTCAAGCCCGATATCGCGGCCCCAGGACAGGGCATCTTCTCTACGGACGCCGGCACGGGTACCCAGGGACGCACCCTCAACGGTACGTCTATGGCCTCCCCGCACATGGCGGGCGTCATGGCCCTGTTGCACCAGGCGCGCCCAGGCTGGACGATTGAAGAGTACAAGGCGTTGGCGATGAACACCGCCGTCAACGATCTCTACACCCAGTTCTTCCAGTCGGGTATCAAGTACCCACCCAGCCGCGTAGGCTCGGGGCGCGTGAACGTGCCCATGGCTATCAAGGCTGAGGTAGTCGCCTACAACGCTGAGACCGACGGCGCGGTGAGCGTGTCGTTCGGCATGGTAGAGGTCCTGGGCACCAGCACCCTTACCAAGACCATAGAGGTCGTCAACAAGGGCGGTGAGACCGCTGTGTACCAGGTCGGGTACGATGCCCGCAACACGGTGCCCGGCGTCAGCTACTCGTTCCCGGATGGCAACATCGTCAACGTACCCGCCGGTGGCACCGTGACCTTCCGCGTGCAGCTAAACGCCATTGCATCGCAGATGAAGAACACCCGCGACGCCACCATAGCGACCATCCAGGCAACCACGTCGGGCAACCTCTCGCGGCACTGGCTCACTGAGGCGCAAGGCATCATCACGCTCACGCCTAGCTCCAGGCCCGACGTACCTACCCCGGTACTGCGCGTGCCCGTGTACGCCGTCGTGCGCCCCGCGTCCGACATGACCACCGTGCAGAACCAGATGGTCTTCGCTGGCGCAACCGGCTCGACCAACCTGGACCTGATCGGTCAGGGCGTCAATACCGGATCGTCGTACCCGACTGACACCGTGTCGCTCGTGTCGGCCTTTGAGTTGTCGGCTATCAGCCCTCAGCTCACCTATACCGCACCGAACTTGACGGAGAGCGCGAGGTCCGCGGACTTGCAGTACGTTGGTATCGCCTCTGACGCGCCTGCTCTCGCGGCAAGTCAGCCGATAACCAACGCCAAGATCTACTTCGGTCTCGCTTCCCATGGTGACTTTACTCACCCTGACAACACCGAAATCCAGTACCGTATCGTGCTCGACAGGAACCGTGACGGCACGACGGACGCTTACCTGTACAACCGCCGCCTGAGCGATGCGGCCGGACAGAATGCCGACGTCTTTGTAACGCACCTGATCAACGGCCCTTCGTTTGCCAGCGGTCCCATCCAGGACTACACCAACTTCTACGCGGCGAGCCAATTGCAAACGGCTATCTTCAACAACAACGTGCTTGTTATGCCGATGCTTGCCTCCTCCTTCTTTACGAACACGGTGTCCCAGTTCAACTACAAGGTAGAGACTTACGCCAAGTTCTTCCCGACAGAGACGAACGGCCCCATCGACACCACGGAGTGGATGACCTACGACTACGCCAATCCTGGTCTTGACTTCACCGGTGGTGTCCTTGGTGCACCGATGTACTACGACCTGCCCGGCAACAGCATCCCTGTCAACTATGACGAGGCTGCGTTCGATGCCAACGGCTCGTTGGGCGCGCTCTTGCTCCATCACTTCAATGTGAAGGGCGACCGGGCGCAGGTAATTGCGGTGTTCGCGGAAGGCGATCTTACCCCCACACCTATGCCCTCCAGCACCAGCACAGTAGTGCCCAGCCCGACGGCCATCGCCTGCACCATCGAGTTCAGTGATGTGCCTGCCGGTAGCACCTTCCACCCGTTCGTGAAGTGCCTTGCCTGCAAGGGCGTGCTTGGCGGCTATCCGGACGGCACCTTCAGGCCCGGCAACCCTGTCACCAGGGGCCAGATCGCTAAGATCGTATCGAACGCGGCCGGCTTCAACGAAGAGGTTAGCGGCCAGACTTACTCTGACGTGCCTCCCAGCGACAGCCCAAGCTCCTTCTATCCTTTCATAGAGAGGCTAAGCAGCCGCAACATCATAGGCGGGTACCCCTGCGGTTCCGACATTGATGGGGATGGTGACATAGATGAGGAATGCGACGACGTGAGCCGCGCCTTCTTCCGCCCTGGCAACACTGCTACTCGCGCACAGCTGTCGAAGATCGTGTCCAACGCCGCCGGTTTCACAAACATGGTGAGCGGGCAGTCCTTTGCAGACGTGCCGCCGAGCACCGAGCCTAGCTCGTTCTATGTCTTCATAGAGCGGCTGGCCCAGCGCAACGTGATGGGTGGCTACCCGTGCGGCAGCCCTGGCGAGCCTTGTACGAGCGGCAACCGCCCGTACTTCCGCCCAGGCGCGAACGTCACGAGAGGCCAGGCAGCGAAGATCGTAGCTAATACGTTCTTCCCTAACTGCAACACCACCATACCTGCACCGTCGGCCACGGCCACGATGCAGCCCGTAGCCACAACTACCCAGACCATACCTGGCCCGACTGCGACCCCACAGACTATGAGGCCCTAAGGTCACACGGCTAGAACTACCGCCGGTCTAGGGCCGGCAAACAAGAAAGGGACCCAAACGGGTCCCTTTCTTGTTGTATCAAGGCACCTACATCTCTGCTAAAGGGCAACCGCGAAATACGGCTCAGGTCGCATATCACTAGCGAGCAGAGCAGGTATAATGCTGAGCAAGTACACAGCGGCTGCACCCCTATA